>CALMON010000229.1 GCA_937871785.1 uncultured Granulicella sp. | reverse complement strand
GCGCATACGCACAATGCGATCGAACTGCCGGCGACGATTGCGCGGTGGGAAGAAAGGGATGGCGAGGAGTTTCTCTATCTGCACGACACCACTAGAGTTCTCAAGACGTTGTTGGCAGTTCTTTCTCATTGTCTGGACATGCCTGAAGCGAACATTCAGATCATCAGCAAGTATCTGGGCGGAGCGTTTGGATCGAAGGCATGGACCTTCGGCATGACGATGCTGGTCGCCTCAGCCTCAAAGCTTGTAGGGCGTCCTGTCAAGGTGGAGTGGAGCCGCCAGCAGACCTTCGAGCTGGCGGGGCACCGTCCAGCGACCTGGCAGACAGTGCGCCTCGGCGCTACGAAACAAGGAAAGCTCGTTTCGCTGGAGCATGTGGCGCGCTCTCACACCTCGATGGTGAGCGGCTTCCCAGAGGCCTGCACCGGCATGACGTCCATGATGTACGACGTCGAAAACCTTTCTATTTCGCACGATCTGCGCCATCTGAATTTACCCACACCGTTGCCTATGCGTGGACCGGGAGAGATGACGGGCGGTTGGGCGCTCGAGTGCGCTATGGATGAGCTCGCCTACGAGGTCGGCCGCGACCCCATCGACGTGCGCATGGAGAACTATGCGCATGTCGCTCCGTTCTCCGGGCTGCCGTTCTCTTCCAAGCACCTTCGGGAGTGCTGCGACCGCGGACGAAAGTTGTTTGGATGGGAGAAGCGAGTCGCCGTTCCGCGCTCCGTACAGGTGGGTGACTCTTTGGTCGGGTTGGGCTTCTCGTGCAACATGCATCCAGCCATGCAAAGCCCCGCGACTGCCAGCGCGTCGATTTATGCCGATGGCACAGCCGTGGTACGAAGTGCCACGCATGAGCTCGGGAACGGCGCGTGGACGGTGTTCCGCCAGATTGCGGCGGATGGCCTGGCCATGCCGCTGGACCGGGTGGATTTCATCCTCGGCGACTCGAGCTTTCCGAAAGCGCCAATCACCGCAGGCTCGCAAACCACTGCGAGCGTCGGTCCAGCTGTCCTCGCTGCCTGCCGCAATGCTGTGGAGGCTCTCAAGAAAATAGCTCACGCCGATCCGCACTCACCGTTTCACAAACAGCCACTCACAGCCATCAGAGCGTACGGTGGGGCGATCTATCTGGAGAGCGACCCTTCTGTGACTCGGACCTACGGTGAGGTCTTGCAGGAAGCCGGGCGGGAGTCGCTTCAGGTGCTGGGCGAATCGGCTCTCGGGAAAGAACGCAAGGAATTTGAGTTCTACTCTTTTGGTGCCGTTTTCGCTGAAGTGCGGGTCGACATCGACACGGGCATCGTACGCGTACCTCGCATCGTAGGAGTGTATGACGTCGGACGCCTGATCAATCCAAGAACCGCTCACTCTCAACTTATGGGCGGCGCCATCTTTGCTCTTGGAGCTACCCTTACGGAGGAGACACTGTTCGACACCCATAATGGCCGAGCAGTAGTGCGAAACCTTGCGGACTATCATGTGCCCAGCTGCGCCGACACGCCGGAGATCACGATCGAGTGTCTCGGGATTCCCGATCCGCACATCAGCGAGCTTGGTTCACATGGAGTTGGCGAGTGTGGGGTAAACGGTGTACCGGCAGCCATTAGCAACGCAGTCTTCAATGCAAGCGGAAAGCGTGTTCGTCAACTGCCCATAACCCTTGCCAAACTATTGTTGTCGTAGATGTACATGTGATTCTTCGCGAACAGAAAGGGATAGTCAGAACAGTAGCAGACCAAACGAAAGCGACAAAGTGCGTGTATAAGGACCTAACCGCTGTAGCCAACGCTTAGGAAGTTCGAGGTTAGATAGACGGAAGTCTGCTAAGTCCTTGAGGCTTTTCGGCCCGTTAATTCTTGTGAAGCGGCCCCTCCGGAATTGATCGCCCCGATGTGACACTTACAAAGGTTTGCTACTCTGCCTACTATCAAAGTGGATCATTTCCACGAAGAGGTCGATAGCCTGGAATAGTTTGGGCTTGGGCACGCCATCCAAAATGTGGACAGAGACGCCGCTCCAGAGCGTTCTGCAGAGACATGCCAAAGCTTGTGAGTCGGTCTCGTGGAAGAACAGTAACGCCATTCTTCAGCATGCAGCGAATGGCTTCTTTGCCTGGGGATTGTTCTCGCAGTGAACGAAGCCCCGGCGCTCCCTCCTGCAGATGGAGCTGAAAGGCTTGTTCAAAAAGCTTCTCCTTGCTTCCAAAAGCGAGGTATACACTCGTGCCGTCAATCCCATCGCCTCTACTAAGTTGAGGACGGAAGTCTCCTGAAATCCTTTGCTCCAAATGACGTGCATCGCTCGCCCTTGTTCTAGGCTCTCCTGCGCAAGTAGAGAACCGCAGGTCTGCTGTTTTCACTTCGCCGCTACGCTGCGTGCGACGCATAGTTGGTATCAGAACTATGCATCGTGCTGGCTTGATCTAAGTCTCATCCAACTACGAGATACAGAAAGCGTAGTAGGTTTCGAGGAGGGTTATGAGCAAAACAGCTATCATTACCGGCGCATCCGGCGGCATTGGAAAAGCGATCGCCTTGCGGCTTGCAGCCGACGGGTTCAACGTCGTCCTGCATTATTCCGGCAAGTCGGCCCCAGTTCAGGAGACGATCAAGCAAATCGAAGCAGCAGCTGGGAAGGCCGTCGGCGTCAGCGCTGATGTGACCAAAGAGAAGGAGGTAGCTTCGATCTTCAAGGAAGCCATCTCCGCGTTCGGCACGATCGATGTTGTGGTGCATAGCGCAGGCATTATGCCGCTATCACCTATCGTCGAGAACGACATCGAGCTTTTCGACAAAGTCATCGCGACCAACCTGCGAGGTACGTTCCTTGTGCTCGCGCAAGCTGCAAAGCAGATAGCTCAGGGTGGCCGCATCATGGCCTTGTCCAGCAGCGTCATCGCCAAATCAACCCCAACGTATGGGGCCTACATCGCGTCGAAGGCGGGAGTGGAGGGCCTGGTGAAGGTGCTTGCCGCCGAAATGCGCGGCCGACAGGTGAGTGTCAACGCCATCGCGCCAGGACCAGTGGCGACGCCACTCTTTCTGGAAGGCAAGAGTAAGGAACAGATTGAGCAGCTTAGTAAGATCGCGCCTTTTGAACGCCTGGGGCAGCCTGAGGACGTCGCTCGTGTCGTTTCTTTTCTAGCAGGCCCCGATGGCGGTTGGGTCAATGCACAGGTCGTTCGTCCCAACGGTGGTTTCGCTTGAATGCAGGAGGAGGAAAGATGCAGGAAGTGATTCTGATAACGGGTGCGTCCAGCGGCTTCGGCGCGTTGACAGCCCGAGCACTTGCAGCAGCAGGCCACACGGTTTACGCCAGCATGGTCGATGTTCATGGCAAGAGTGCGCCTCAGGCGAAGGAAGCTGCGACCTTCGCGAAGGAGCACTCCGCGAAGCTATTCAGTGTCGAGTTGGATGTGACCTTGCAGAAGTCTGCAGACGAAGCCATCGCGGCCATTCTGAAAGATCAAGGCCGGCTCGATGTCGTGGTGCACAATGCGGGCCACATGGTCTTTGGCCCTGCGGAGGCGTTTACGCCAGAGCAGTACGCTGAATTGTACGACATCAACGTAATCGGCACACAACGTGTGAACCGTGCGGCTCTGCCGCATCTCCGAAATCAGCGACGGGGCTATCTTGTATGGGTAGGAAGCTCGAGTACGCGCGGCGGTCCATCGCCCTACCTTGCTCCCTACTTCGCTGCCAAGGCCGCGATGGATTCTCTCGCCGTGAGCTACGCCGGCGAGCTGAGCCGATGGGGCATTGAAACCACGATCGTTGTTCCCGGCGCGTTCACCTCAGGCACAAACCACTTTGCGAATGCCGGTAAGCCGGAAGACAAGGCGAGAGTCGCTGCTTATGAGTCAGGGCCCTATAAGAACTTTGGGCAGGTTGTCTCGGACGCGCAAAAGTCTGTGATCCCGGACTGGGCCGATGTAAGCGAAGTTGCGAGGACGATTGTGGGGCTGGTCGCTCTTCCATTTGGCAAGCGTCCGTTCCGCGCGTACATCGATCCGGCCCAGGATGGAGCAGAGGTGGTAGGAACTGTTGCGGACCGCATCCGAATTGAGTTCCTGCACCGCATGGGCCTGGCCGATCTGCTCACACCTTCGGCTCAATAAACCCCGGCGCGCGGCACCGGGGAAGTGCTGCGAAAGGACAAGATGCAGGACGAAGTGAACGCATCCACGCTGAGCAAAGAGGAACTGCAATCCATCATGGGCTTTTACCAGGCCTTCTCCGATCACACGCCTGAAGTCTTCGATGAAGTGTGTGCACCGGACTGGCGAGATATTCCCCTCGGGCCAGGCCAGGGCTCCGGCCCGGCAGGACTGAAGGAGGTGCTGTCCAAAGTGTTTCTACCAGCCTTCCCGGATTTGAAGATCGTGGTGCATGAGATCGTCGGCTCACCAGGCCGCGCCGGGGTGCGCGCTGCCATAACAGGCACACACCTGGGTGAAGTGATGGGCGTTGCGCCGACCGGCAAGACCGTAACCATGGCGCTTCATGAATTTCACCACCTGGAGAACGGCAAGCTCACGCATACCTGGCACCTCGAGGACTGGTTCGGCATGCTCAACAGCATCGGTGCCTGGCC
>CALMON010000228.1 GCA_937871785.1 uncultured Granulicella sp. | reverse complement strand
TGGATGATCATCCCAGCGTATCCCGCATGGACCGGCTGCACGGATTCCCGATGCAAGAGAAGCAGCGGGATAAAGAGGATGTCAAGCCACACAGTCGCCAGCATCAGGGCCCAGAGTGGCGATGTTCTCTCGCGAGCCTTAACCATTGCGGCGAAACCAAAGTGCCCGGCTACCATGTGCGCACTACCTGACGTTTCGCTGGTGGCCACGGCAGGCGACGGTCCACCAAACCGACGACTACAACAAACAAGAGGACTCCTGCGATAAAGCCCATGTTTTACCCTCCAAAGAATCCTTTGTGATGCGAGTATACTCAAATTCTCGTTACCACGGTAATCGTGTGGAGGACCGAATGAACGGAGCCGCGACTGTAAGCCGAAGTGACTCAGTAATCGAGGAGATCGCCCATGCGGATCTACCCTCCGCTTATACGCAGGGCGGATTGTTGATGCGCGCCTTCCGTAACAAAGAGGACGGTATAGAGCACCTGGCGCTCGTTAGAGGTGACGCCGAGCCCGGCGCTCTCATACGGGTTCACTCCGAGTGCCTCACCGGCGACGCGCTTGGGTCGCTGCGTTGCGACTGCGGGGAACAACTTCGTGCGGCCATGCAGCTGATCGGAGAGAGCCGCAGCGGAGCTCTTTTGTACATTCGCGGGCATGAAGGACGCGGAATCGGTTTGGGAAACAAGGTTGCAGCTTATGAGTTGCAGGATCGAGGTTTCGACACCGTGGAGGCCAATTCCTTGCTGGGCTTCAAGGTTGACGCGCGTGACTACCGAGCGGCGGCCGAGATCATCCAGGCACTTGGCTTTTCTGACATACGCCTCTTGACAAACAATCCGCAGAAGCGGGCAGCTCTTGAGCGATATGGCGTACGCGTGAGCACTGACGTTCCACTCGTTCTGCCTGCAAATCCGTATAACGCAGCCTATCTGGCCACGAAGCGCGACAAGATGGGGCATCTGCTGCCGAGTTCCGACGACGATGGCCGTCTTGACCCCGGCGGCGCAACATTCGGCACGTATCAAGGTGCACCCAAGCTGCCAGTCAACAACAGGAGAGTCGACCGCACCGGCATCCAGCTTCAGCAGGACACTCGCCGATTACGCCGACGTCTACCGGGTGCAATGTGAGTTGTTTGCACGTTTCGCAACCATTGACAAGACGATACCTCTCGCTCTTACAGGAGGCAGCGTCATCTAGAGTGCGGGCGGAGCTCGCGGGACATCTCATCCGCGTCGCGCCGGTTGCACTCTGGCTGCTTGTCTTGATGGCTCCCGTCTTTCGTTCTGGGGGGTTAGCTTGGTCGGCCGGGATATTGTATGTAAGCTACGACGTTCTTCTCATGCTCCTCACGGTCGTCTTTACCGTGCCGCTGCTCAGGTCGAAGCCAGCAGCCTGTGATCGCGGCGCAGGCGTCAAGCTGGCAGTTGTGATTGTCGCCCGGAATGAGGCGAGCGTCCTGCCGACCACAATTGCAGCACTGCTGAATCGAGCGGACACACCAGACCGCATTCTCATCGTGGACGACGCCTCAACCGACGGCACACCTCAGATGTTGGCAGATCGCTTCGGTTTGAATCGACGCTCGCCAGGGTTGGTTTCGACAGATCATCCCATCGTGCACGCGGTTCGGCTCCCTCGGGGTGGCAAGGCGCGTGCGCTGAACGAGGCGCTAACGTTACTGAAAGAAGAGGTGATCCTGATCATCGATGCAGACACTGTGCCTAGTGATGGCGCGATCACGGCGGTCCGGAGCGCCTTTGCCGCGGAGCCACACCTGGTGGCTACGACTGGACTCTTAATGCCGGTTTGCGCTCCTACAACTGCGGGTCGCGCGATGCAGGCATTTCAAACGTACGAGTACATGCGCACAGCGCTATTTTCGTATGTTGCGATGCGCTGGAACAGCTTGCTCTTGATTTCCGGAGCCATCGCCGGCTTACGCCGTGCCGCTGTGCTTGAGATCGGAGGGTTCGATCCACAATGTTTGACTGAGGACTACGACCTCATTCACAGATTGTGGCGGCACAGCGCGTTACATGGTCGGAACTGGACGACGCGAGTCTTGAGCGGGGTGCAGGTTAGCACCGAAGCGCCGAGTACTGCGGGTGCGTTTCTCCACCAGCGCAGCCGCTGGTTTGGTGGTTTTCTGCAAACGCAGCACCGGCACCGCGAGATGGTCGGAAATCGCTTGTACGGACCTTTGGGCCTGTGGATGCTTCCTATCAAGGCTTTCGATACCATGCAGCCGCTATACGCCCTATCCGCGATGGTCGTGTTGTGCGTGCTCGCAATCCGAGGGCAGTGGGGCACGCTTCGAAGCGCCGGAGTTCTGATCGTTCTCAAGATATGCGTCGACGTTACCTTTCGGACGTGGACGCTGTTAGTTTACGAACGTTGGAGCGGAACTCCGCGTTTAGCTGACCTTCCCTTGGCTCTTGTAAGCGCAATCGTCGAGCCGTTCAGCTTCACACCGCTGCGGCACGTGGGGGAGGTCTGGGGCTGGCTGCGCTTCCTGACCGGTCGGCACTCGTGGAGACAGCAGCAGCGGATATAGGTGGACTGAACGAAGCTCAAGGAGCAACGGGCACGGCAGCCCTCCCAGCAAAATGCGATAGGGTACACGCTTCGCGGTGTCGCAGACTACGTACTGCTTGTGTCCTGCTTTCAGACTCAAAAGCTTGGCCACGCTTGCGAAACAAACGTGTGACGGCGTTCCCCTCATCATCTTCTCAGATAACCTTCATTGACCTAGAGCCGAACCACCGATACTGTCGTTTCATGGCCGGCAAAATAGCGGAAGAACTGAAACAGAGGCAACTCGACTCGCTCGAACAGGAGGCCGCCCTCAACCTTCTGAAGACCAGCCAGGTCTTCGACCTGAAGACAGGTGAGTTTCTGCGCCAATTCGGTTTGACGTCGACACAGTTCAACGTGCTTCGAATCCTCCGCGGCGCGGGGGAGTCCGGCTTGGCCTGCTCCCAGATCGCGGAGCGCATGATTACTCACGATTCCGACGTTACCCGCCTGTTAGACCGTATGGAGTCCGGCAAATTAGTGCTTCGTGCAAGAAGCTGCTCCGACCGACGCCTTGTGATCGCAAAGATTACAGCAGACGGACTGGCGCTTCTTAGGCGCATGGACAAGCCTCTGGCCGAGCACATGCGCCTGACCCTGGGAACACTTAAAAAGGAGCGGCTCCACGAGTTGATCGACCTCCTCGAGGAGTTGCGTGGAAAAATGTCGTGAATCCTTTTATCATCCTATATATTCGTTATAACGGGCATCCTTGCCACGAGGAGTAGTGATGAAAGCTTTCTTCACCATCGGATTGCTGGCCGCGTCGGCCGGTATTGCTGCAGCGCAAAACAACTACCAGATAGACCCCGCTCACACGTCGGCGAAGTTTGCGGTCAAGCACATGATGATTTCTGAGGTGCATGGTCGCTTCAACAAGGTAAGCGGCTCTGCAACGTACGACCCGAGCAACCCAACCGTCGACAAACTCGACGCCAGCATTCAACTCGATTCCGTCGATACAGACCAGCCTCAACGGGATGCCGACCTCAAGAGCCCAAACTTCTTCGACACCGCCAAGTTTTCAACGATGACGTTCCACAGCACCCGGTTCGAGAAGAGAGGCAAGCAACTGGTCGTCATCGGCGAGTTGAATCTGCATGGTGTGACCAAGCCCCTGACGCTAACCGTGGACCAGCTCTCGCCTGAAGTGAACGACCCTTACGGGATGCTCCGCTTCGGAGCGCATGCAAGTGGTGTGATCAATCGGAAAGACTTCGGCATCACCTGGAACCAGACCCTCGACAATGGCGGCGCAGTGGTGGCTGACGAGATTCGAATCGAGCTTGATGCGGAGTTCGCGCGGCCTGGCGCGGCCAAATAGCCGGCGCACCAGGTGAAACGCTCTGAAGCCATTGTCGAAATGCAGAATGGCGCGGTATGCCTCGCGGCTCTCTGCGACCACTGGGCACCTGACTTTTCAGTTGAGAAGAACGGCACCTGGGCTCGAATCGTTCTTCCACAAACCATTTGCAAAGTCGTGGCGACCCCATCGACTCTGCTCGTTCAGCTTGAAGTGATGTCTGACGCCGATCAACGGCAAATCGAAGACACCGTCGAGCATCACATACGCCGCTTTGGGAAGTTGACACAAGCGAAATTGCTCTGGCGGCATTCCTAGCTGGGTCACAACTCGTTACCACGAACATCGTTTGTATAAAGGAGAACAAGAATGAAACTTGCAGTGACCATCTGCAGAATCCTGCTCGGATTTATGTTTACCGTTTTCGGACTGAACGGCTTCTTCCACTTCATTCCGCAACCTCCTCCGGCTAACCCCCTCGCGATTCAGTACATGACGGTGTTGGCGACTTCACACTACTTCGTTGTCGTCTTCCTCGTTCAGGTCATTGCCGGGGTGCTGCTGCTTAGCGGGCGCTTCATCCCTCTCGCCCTCGCAATGCTTGCGCCGGTGCTTGTCAACATCCTGCTGTATCACAGCCTCATGGACCCATCCGGCCTCCCGGTGGCGGGTTTTGCAACGATCCTCTGGATCGTGATCTTCGTTCGCTTCCGTGCTGCCTTCAACGGTCTTTTCCAAAGTCGCTTGGAGGCCGTTCAGTCATGAGCCTGCTTGATCGCCTGTTCTCTTGGCGCAAACCAAATGCCCAGCAAGAAGTTCACTCCAGCAGTATCCATCCGCTACAGAAACCTGAAAGGAAATCCATGCCGCTCCTCTTAGCCATCGAATCCAGCCCGCGCGGGGACTACTCCGTTTCGCGCAATCTCACTACACACTTCGTCGACACATGGAAGGCCGCTCATTCCAGCGGTACTGTGACAGAACGGGACCTCATGAAAACGGACCTCCCGTTCGTAGACTTGCCTTGGATCGCTGGTGCCTATACGCCAGAAGAGCAACATTCGCCTGAGATGAAGAAGGCACTCGCCATCTCGAACGAACTTATCGGAGAACTGAAATCCGCGGATCACATCGTACTCGGTACGAGCATGTACAACTTCTCGATCCCTGCGAACCTGAAGGCGTACATCGATCACATCGTTCGCATCAACGTGACGTTCACGCCGTCGTACCAAGGCCTGCTGAAGAACAAAAAGCTGACGGTGATCCTCGCTTCTGGCGGTGAGTACACACCCGGTGCGCAAGCGGAAAACTACAACGTCGCCACCAGCTACCTGAAGCAGATCTTCGGCTTCATTGGCATCAGTGATGTGACGGTCTTACTCGCGGGCGGCACTGCCGCAGTCGACACGCAAAAGAAAACGCTCCCTGAACTGCTC
>CALMON010000227.1 GCA_937871785.1 uncultured Granulicella sp. | reverse complement strand
GCAGGCACTGGGCCTACGCGGTGCTGGGCTGGGGTGGCTACGGGGGGGGGGACCCGGTTGAAAACGCGAGCTTCCTGCCCTGGCTCACCGGCACCGCCTTTCTGCATTCCGTCATGATGCAGGAAAAGCGCGGCATCATGAAGGGTTGGAACGTGTGGCTGATCTTTGCCACCTTCATGCTCTCGATCCTGGGCACGCTGCTGACGCGCTCCGGCATTGTCAGCTCCGTGCACGCGTTTGCGCAGAGCTCCATCGGCAACTGGTTCACGACCTTTCTGGTCATCGTCTTCGTCATCTGCCTGTTCACGTTCTTCTATCAGCGCGACCATCTCCGGGCGGAAAACAAGCTCGAGTCGATCGTCAGCCGTGAAGCCAGCTTCCTGTTCAACAACCTCATTCTGCTGCTGGCCTGTTTCACGGTTCTGTGGGGCACACTTTTCCCGGTCCTGAGCGAGTTCTACGATGGTTCCAAGGTCACCATGGGACCGCCGTACTTCAACCGCGTGATGGTGCCGGTCGGGCTGATGCTGATTTTTCTCACCGCGGTCGGTCCCCTGCTGCCCTGGCGTTCGACCTCGATCCGGGCGATCCGCCGTAACTTCGTTTTGCCATGTATCGCCGTCGTCGTTACTGCCGTCGCGCTGATTGCCGCCGGTCTGCGTCCGTGGAAAGAAGACGAAGCTGCCGCCAGCATCTACGCGCTTACCTGCTTTTCACTTAGCATGGGCGTCATTACCGCCATCGCTGCGGAGTTCCTGCGCGGCGCCGGAGTGGTGCGCACGCAGTCCGGTCGCAACCTGTTCGCGTCGGCCATTCTGCTGGTGCGCCGCAACACGCGCCGCTACGGTGGCTACCTGATCCACTTCGGCGTGGTGGTCATGTTCATCGGCCTGGCGGGCTCGGCGTTCAATCAGTCGCGCGAGCTCGAAATGAACTTCGGCGATTCGATCCAGGTCGGTTCGTGGAAGCTCATCTGCCAAAGCTACTCGCAGGACACCACGCCCAACTACGACACCGACTACGCGCTGCTCGACGTGTTTCACAACGGCAAAAAGATCACCCGCCTTACTCCGGAGCGCCGCTTCTACACGGCGTCGCAGACAACCTCAACGATGGTCGCCATCCATTCCACGCTGGCGCGCGACCTGTATGTCGTCTTTGAGGGCCGCAATCCGCAGACCGATAAGCCGATCATCAAGGTGTTCCTGAACCCGCTTGTCAACTGGATCTGGATCGGCGTCGGCATCATCATCGCGGGAACCTTTATCGCGTTGACGCCTTCGCTGCAGCCTGGGGCGAAGCGCGTCCCGGCCACAGCACCGGCCAGGCTGCGCACGCCATCAGCGGAGTTGCTTGGCAGCCCGGCGTTCACGCGCCTCGCCGCGGACGCACCGGGAGGCCAGGGAACGCGCGATGTCTAAACGCCTGCTGCAACTGGCCGCGCTTTGCCTGTTCGCGTTTACGATGCTGGGCGCGAGCGACTCTACGACCCGGGTCGATAAGATCGGCCACAATCTCGTCTGTCAGTGCGGTTGCGGGCAGATCCTGATGGAATGCAACCACGTCGGCTGCCCGGTGTCGCCAGTCATGCTCGATGAGCTCCGCACGCAGGTGGCTTCCGGCAGCACGGGCACGGCCGTGCAGAATTTCTTTATCGGCAAATACGGTCCCATCGTTCTCGCCGCTCCCATGCGTGGAGGCTTCGATAACGTCGCGTGGATCGTTCCGATCGTTGCTCTCTTCGGCTGCCTGATCGGCGTGATCCTGATCATGCGCGTCTGGAAAAAGCGCGCCCTCGTTCCCGGAACGACCGACCCGGCGATGGCCGACCGCACCTTCGATTCCAATATGAGTGACCGCATCCGCGGCGAAACCGACTACGACCATTGGAGCCACAAATGAGCGTAGAAGCCCTGTTTGGCCCGGCCCTGCTTCTGATTCTGTGCGTCGGCTATGTCTTCTGGCCGCAGCAGACCTCGGGCAAAGTCGTTGAAAAGACGAGGCTCGACTACCTGCGTGAGCGGAAAGACGTGATCTACGACAATCTTCGCGACTTGAACTTCGAGTACCGCTCCGGCAAGTATCCTGAGGCCGATTACCACGCGCAGCGCACCCTGCTCGAAGGGGAAGCCGCCACGGTGCTGGCGGAAATGGATTCGCTTACCGTTTAGCGCGTTTACCGCGACCGTTCCACGCCCGCTGCTCACACACTCCGGAAACCTTCCTATGCCTGACGTATTCTTAGCTGTGCCCGCCTTCCAAAAACTCACGCGCCTTTCGCTGTTGACGCTCTCCGTTGCCTTCCCCGCCCTGGCTCAAGAGGCCACGCTTGCCCCGATCACCGGGACGGTGACCAACAAGACTACCGGCAAGATGTCCGCCGGAGACGACGTCGTCCTGATTCAGTTAAAGCAAGGCATGCAGGAATCTACCCGCACCAAAACGGACGCGCGCGGGCACTACAAGCTCACCGTGCCCGACGACGGCATCCACCTCGTCCGCGTGACGCACGACAAGGCCAACTACTTCCAGCCCGCCACCCCCGGCACCCAGACCGTCAACATCGACGTGTACAACGCGCAGCCCAAGCTCGATGGCGTCAAGCTCGGCGTGCAGGAATTGCATATCGAAGCGACCGACACGGAGTTGCATATCGTCGAGGTGCTGCAGGTCGTCAATTCGTCCGAGCCCAAGCAGACGCAGTTCGGACCGGGCGGCTTCGACTTTTACCTGCCGGCGGACGCGCACATTGAGCGCACCGGTGCCGTCACCGACGGCGGCATGCCCGTTCCCGCCACCGCCGCTCCGGTTGGCGACCCCGGCCACTATACGTTCCTGTTTCCGATCCGGCCCGGTGAAACGCAGTTCGGTATTTTTTACACGGTTCCGTATTCCAAGTCGCTCAAATACACGCCGCGCCTCGCGGAAAACGCGACGACGCTTGCCATCGTTCTGCCGAAAAGCATGAAGCTGCAGCCCGGGCCTTCGGCCCCCTACGGGCTAACGCCGACAGGCGGCGACACCCAAACCTTTATCGCGCAAAATGTGTCGCCTTCGCAGCCGCTCGACTTCACGCTGTCAGGGACCGGCACTCTGCCCAAAAGCTCGCCAGCCGGCAACCAGAACGGCCCAGGCCCGGGTGCCGGCCAGGGCACCGCGCAAGGACAGGCTCCGACAGCGCCCGAAAGCGGCGGCGCCGCCCCAAACCCCGACACGACCAAGTTCGGCGGCGGCCGCGGCACGCCGCTTGACCCTAACGCCGACCACGACCCCTGGAGCAAGTACAAGGGTTGGATTCTGGGCGGGCTCGCTCTGCTTCTGGCCGTGGCGGCGGGCATTCTGCTGCGTCGGCCGCCTGCGCGTTCAACGGACGGAGACCTGGCCCCGCCCAGCGTACCGCCCGCTCCGCTCCCCTTCCCGGTCGCAGCCGCAACGCCTTCTTTGCAGCGACATCAGGCGCTCAAGGAAGAGCTTTATTCGCTTGAAACCGACCGGCTGCAAAAGAAAATCAGCCAGGAAGAGTACGACTCGCACAAGCGCGCGCTCGACCTCATCATGCTGCGGGCCATCTCGCGCGAAGCCGCCGTCGCGGAGACAAACACGCCTGCGGAGAAAGCCTGACCATGACCAGCTTCTTCCGCATTCTCCGTCTTTTCGGCCTGGTCGCCTGGGTTGGCGGTCTGGTCTTTTTTATCGCGGCGGTCACACCTGTCGCGTTCCGGGTTCTTCCGGATACCCACACTGCCGGCGCTGTTGTCCGCGGGACCCTGGTCGCGCTGCACCGCATCGGCTTCGGCGCGGGCCTCGTCTACCTTGTGGCGACCCTGGCGCTCATCGGCACGCAGCGCGACAGCCACATCGCGCGCGCCGTCGAGGTTTTGCTGGTGATCGGCATGCTCCTGATCACGTCGTACTCGCACTTTTCGGTGCTGCCGCGCATGGAAAACGACCGGCTCTCGCTGGGCGGCGACGTGACCAAAGCCGCTCCCGACGAGCCCGCCCGCAGGCACTTCGATCGCCTTCACGGGCTTTCGGTCAAGCTCGAAGGAGCGGTGTTGCTCGGTGGATTCCTTCTGGTCTGCCTCGCTCCGTTGCCGCGGCGAAGCGAGCTGGACCGCATTCACTCGTAGCTTCGGAAAGCTCTACTCTACCGGCAGCTTGGCGCGGTACCCGTCGCGAGCGATGATCGAATACTTCAGCGGTCGGCCTTTTTCATCGCTCATCTTGAGCGGCTTGCCTTCGTTGTCGACCAGGTACACCTTGATCTTGCGGTAGGTCCCATCGTTTTTGGCATTGCTGGGCCGATACGTCAGCACATACTGGTTGCGGATCGAATCGTTGATCTGCCCGAAAATATCCGGCAGTTCACCCTGGAACTTGGGCTGAAAGCTTAGCCCTCCGGTCATCGCGGCGAAGGTGCGCATTTCGTTGTCGGCCTGCAGGTAGTCCATGCGCGAGATCGCTCCCAGACCGCCGCGAGAGTCGGCGATTTCGCGTGCGAACCCACCCGTGCTGATCGTGAAGATGGTGACGTTCGGTGTAGCCTTGATCTTGGCGAGCATTTTGTCGAGCGTCAGTTTTGAGAACGTGTCTCGGCCGCTCGAGATCAGAACGACATACTTGCGGCCCTCAATGCGAGTCAGCCGGTCCAGCGTTTCATACAGGGCGTCGAACTCGTTTGTGTCCGAAAAGCCCGGGATCGTCAAGCTTTGCAGCGAGTCGCGCACCAGCTCCTTGTTGTTCGTGAAGTCGGTCAGGATGTGCGTGCGCAGATCGTAGGTGACGACGGCAATATAGTCGTCGGGCTTGAGTGACCGGAAAAACGTCGCCGAGGCGTCCTGCATGTCGCGGATAAAGGCGTACGAGTTTGCCGCAAATTCCAGCAGCATCACCGCCGTGATCGGCGTCTGGGTGATGCGCAAGGTTTGCACCCGTTGTTCGACACCGTCTTCGACAACCAGAAAGTTCTCCGACTTCAAACCCGGGACGAACTGGTGCGTCTTGTCCAGAACCACGTTTACGTTCAGGTTTACGATCGGCACGTCGACGCGCAACGAAAAGGTCTCGCCGTCAGGGTTCTTGACCTTTTCTTCAGCAGGCGCCGGGGGTGGCGGCTCGGTGGGGGACTTCTTTTTGGGCACATCGATCTGCCCCGTCGTGGGACCGGAGTCGTCCGTCACCGGCGGCGGCGGAGGAGGCGGGGTCACCGGCTTTTCCTGCGCAATGGCGGCGAAGGGGAGGAGCGCGGCGAAAAAGGCCGCGGCGAGTGCGATTCGTCGAATCATGAGGGACGGCTCCGGCAAAGATTTACCCTGATTAGACGATACGGGAAGACCGTTCGTTTAGGCGCATGGCCTGTGTGTCCGCGTCACAAGCAACGGCCGGCTCGGCTGGCCGATCACAATGGGCCGCTGGGGGGTGCCAGCGGCCGCATTGCTTTCAAATGGCGCCCCCTATCGAGGGATGCGACCGGTGGGGGGTCGTCCCGACCAGAGGCGCACACACATTATGGCACAAAGGCCGTTATTCGGCTAGGCACCGCTTGCCACACGTACGATGGAAGTGCATGCGTTTCGAACTTTTTATCGCCGTACGCTACCTTCGTGCCCGGCGGCGGCAAGCTGTGGTCGGGCTGGTGACGGGTCTTTCCGTGACCGGCGTCGCGGCCGGCGTAGCCGCGCTCATTCTCGCACTGGCGATCACAAACGGGATGCGGCGCGACCTCCAGGACCGGCTGGTCGGCGCCACAGCGCACGTCGAGTTGATGCGCACCGCCGGGGATGGCATCCGCGACTGGCACTCGCTGATGACCCGGCTCGCTGCCCTTCCCCATGTGCGCGCCGTGGCGCCGGGGCTCTACGGGCAGGTGCTGATTTCCCGCGGTCCGCGTTCCGGGGGTGCCCTGATCAAAGGCGTTTTGCCCCGGCAGGAACGGGCGATCGGCGATCTGCTGCAATCCGTCCACGAGGGGTCGGCAGCCGAGCTTGAGCCCACCGACTCCCCCGCCGAAACGGGCACCGCGGCGTCGCTCCCGATCGTGATCGGGCAGGACCTGGCGACGTCTCTCGGCGCCACTGTAGGCGATGCCGTGCTGGTGACGAGTCCGCAGGGCGACCTGACGCCCCTGGGGCTGGTTCCCCGCTATGGGCGCTTCCGCGTCGCCGGGATCTTCAACTCCGGCTTTTACCAGTACGACTCCACCTACGCCTTCATGCGGCTGGCGGACGCGCAACGGCTTTTTTCAGAACCCGATGTCGCGAGCGTGCTCAGCCTGCGCATTGACGATCTGTACCGAGCGCAGGAGGTGGGCAAGGAAGTGGAAGCAGCGGCTGGTGCAGGCTTTCAGGTGACCAACTGGATGGAGCAGAACCGCGAGCTGTTTCGCGCGCTCAAGCTTGAGCAGGTGGTCACGTTTATCGTGCTGGCGCTGATCGTCGTTGTGGCGGCGCTCAACATCCTGATCGCTCTCACGATGCTGGTCATGGAAAAAACACGCGAAATCGCCGTGATGATGAGCTTCGGTGTGCGGCCCGATCAGATTCGCCGCATCTTTATTTTGCAAGGGCTCCTGATCTCCGCCATAGGCACCCTGCTGGGGCTGATGCTGGGCTATGCCGGCAGTCTGGCGGGGTCGCATTACCGCTTTATCCAGCTCGACCCCAGCGTGTACTCCATTAGCTATCTTCCGTTTGCGCCCCGCGCCAGCGACGCCGTGATCGTCGCTGCCGTGTCGTTCGGAGTGGCGCTGCTCGCGACTCTTTATCCCTCGAACGCCGCCGCGCGCATACCGCCGGCCGAGGCCCTGCGTTATGAGTGAGCCGGGGAGTGAGCCTGCGCGAAAGCGAGGCGCTCACGCCTATCCGCCCCTGGCCGATAGAGGCTTGGGGCGAGCATTCCACAACCGGGATGCGAGCCGCCGGCGAGTTGGGGGTTGGAGGAGCGCGCATGCAGCAGAGGATTCTGGTGGTCGACGATGAGTCGGTGGTGCGGCAGGTCGTGGTCGCTTCGCTGGAACGCGCGGGTCTCTTCGCCACCGCAGCCGCAGGAGCCGAAGAGGCTCTCGCCATGCTGCAGCACGGCCCTGCCTGCGACGTCGTGATGAGCGACATTATGATGCCGGGCACCGACGGACTGGCTCTGCTCGACCAGGTAGCCAGGGACTTCCCGGAAACGCCGGTGGTCCTGTTTACCGCGCTCCACGACCTCCACATTGCGACCGACGCGTTTCGGCGCGGCGCGTTCGATTACCTTCTGAAGCCCTTCCAGCGCAAAGACCTGATCGCCACGGCCGAACGCGCGCTGGAGCATGCCCGCAGGCAGAGGCAGAGTCTGCTGTACCGGCAGAATCTTGAGGACGCCGTCGCCGAACGCACACAACGGCTGCGAACGGCGATGGTGGACCTTGAGCGCTCGTACGACGTGACGCTCGAGGCCATGGGCGACGCGCTCGATCTGCGCGACGAAGAAACCGAAGGCCATTCCAAACGGGTTACCGCCTATACGATCGCGCTGGCCCGGGCGGCGGGGGTGGGGGCGGACGCGCTGAAGGTGATTGCCCGCGGCGCGTTTCTGCACGACATCGGTAAGATTGCCACTCCGGACGCCATCCTGCTGAAGCCCGGCAGGCTGACCGATGAGGAAATGGCCGTGATGCGCGAGCATTGCGAGCGCGGCTACCAGATCGTCCGCAAGATACCGTTTCTGGCGGAAGCCGCCGAGATCGTCTATTCGCACCAGGAAAAGTACGACGGCACCGGCTACCCTCGCGGTCTGCGCGGAGCCGAAATCCCCTTAGGTGCGCGCATCTTCGCGATTGCGGACACGCTCGACGCCATGACCTCCGACCGGCCTTATCGCAAGGGGTCGAGCTTTGCGGACGCGATCCGCGAAATCGATCGGTGCTCCGGCAAGCAGTTTGACCCGGTCGTGGTCGAAGCGTTTCTGGCTTTGCCGCGAGAGCTTTGGAGCAGCCTGCGCAGCGAGGTCGATAAGAACTGCCATTGCGGGGAGCTCCTGCAGAAGGCTGCTGCATAGGCGGCGTATTCCAAAAATGGGTTCTCGCTGTAGCCGCTATGTGAAATTCAGTAGAATGTGTTATCGTCTTTTTATGCACAAGGGGCCGCCATGCGGCCGTGCAGCAGGATTCCCGACAAGGCACTTTCGTTGGGTAGAAGTTGCGTCACTGGCCTCCCGGCACGAACAAATCACCGTTCGTGCCGCCTTTTTTTGCGTTCGAGGCACTTCTGCGGAACGAGCGAAGAGCGGTATCATAGGGATATGAAGCGTTTGGTCGGGTGTATCGCGGTAGCTTTGGTAACGATGGCAGCGTCGGCGCAGTTCGGTGATCCTGCGGCGGATATCCCGGCCTACAACGCCGCCGCGCCCACCCACGCGATTCCCGCCGTGATGTCCGGTGCCCAGCTTTCCGGAGATTACTTCGCCCAGCCTTATAAAGTAGTCGTGTACAGGATGGCGGCTAAAGTATCGTCGGTCCTCTACCAGGAGCCGTGCTACTGCCGCTGCGATCGTGAGATGGGCCACAACAGCCTGCACAGTTGTTTCG
>CALMON010000226.1 GCA_937871785.1 uncultured Granulicella sp. | reverse complement strand
GTGCAACCGCGGCGGGCTGCGTCGGCTTTGCGATCGGTACGGAGACGCTGGGCTCCATCTCGTCACCGAGTACGCGCTGCGGGGCTACGGGCTTGCGGCCCAGCTTTGGGCTGGTGCCACGGACCGGGGCCATGGCGCTGTCATGGTCGATGGACAAGATCGGCGCGATCGCGAGGTCGGTCGAGGATGCGGCGATTGTGTTGAATGCGATCTATGGCCAGGACGGCCACGACCTGAGCGTGCAGCCGGCCGCTTTCAACCCGGACTTTACTCTCGACGTGACGAAGCTACGCGTCGGCTACCTGAAATCCGCCTTCGACACCCCGACCTACACCGACGGGAAGCCGCCCAGTGAAACGCTCGCGGGCAAGGAGCTCGACGCGTACAACGCTCGCGTGGCGGGGCGCAAAGCGCAGTTTGCCCGCACGCTGTATGACGCGCAGTTCAACACGCGGGCGCTCGATGCCCTGCGCGGCATGGGCTTCCGACTGATCGAAAAAGAGATGCCGAAGTTCCCTTTCGGCGCCCTTGTGCCGATGCTCGAAGCTGAAGCCGCGGCGGCCTTCGACGACCTGACGCGCTCTGGACGCGACGGCCTGCTGGCCGGGCAGATGCCGTTCGACTGGCCGAACCAGTTCCGCGTGGCGCGGCTGTACCCGGCGGTGGACTATATCAACGCGGCACGTGCGCGCTCGCTGGCCATCGCGCAGATGACGGCGCTGTTTGCGGATGTCGACGTGATCGTGACGCCCTCGAGCGGCGCGCAGTTGACGGCGACCAACCTGACCGGGCAGCCCGCGGTCATCGTGCCGAACGGCCTTCGCGGTGACGACGCGCCACCTCCGCCGAGCACGGACGACGGCGCGCTCAACAACGCGGGAGGCCCGGGAACGCCGGTGTCGCTGACGTTCCTGGCACCCTTGTACGGGGACGCCAACGCTTGTGCCGTGGCGCACGCTTATCAGCAGAAAACGGGCTTCCAGTTGCTGCATCCGAAGCTCGGCTAAGCGGCGCTGCCCTAGTCGGCCCAGCTCTCCCCGAGGGTGTAGTGATGGCGGTATAAACGGGTCTTAAGCCCCGAAATAACGACCCTACGCCCGAAGTGAGTCGCTTTTCGTGCTGCTACGACAACCGAAAACGGTTTCCGCTCGCTTCGAAAGCTCATGCTGTTCACTCACTCTTTCCCAATTCGGCTTTAATGATCTCGCTGATCACCTTGCCGTCCGCGCGGGTGCCGCTGGCGAGCAGGCGTTGCTTGACGACCTTCATCACCGATCCCATTTCCTTTTGCGCCGGGCGCTGGCCGCCGGCGTCCGCGGTCATGTGCTTCACGACGCCCGCAACGACGGTGCGGATCTCGTCCTCGTCGGCTGCTTCCGGCATGTAGGCCTCCATGATGCCGATCTCGACCTGCTCCTTGGCGGCCAGCTCAGGCCGGTTGCCCTTGGTGAACTGTTCCACGGAGTCGCGCCGTTGCTTCAGCAGCGTCGTCAGTACGGCCTGCTGCTCGTCTTCGCTCAACGGCTCGCGCTTGTCGATTTCCTTCGACTGCAGCGCCGCTTTCACCATGCGCAGGGTCGTCAGCTTGTCGGCTTCCTTGGCCTTCATGGCCGCAATAATGTCTGTGCCGAGTCGTTCACCGATCGTCGCCATGCCGTCCACCTCGCTTGTCCCGGGAAAGCGATTGCCGCCCCGCCGGGTATCGAACAGTTGGACGCGCCGTGTCGCTAAAATAGACGCATGATTCGTAAAGTCCGCCTGTTCACCCCTGGCCCCACACCTCTTCTTCCCGCTGCGCAGTTTGCGATGGCGGCCGCCGACATCCACCATCGCACGCCGGAGTTCCGCGCCCTGTACCTGAAGGTGCTCGCGCAGTTGAAAGAGTTTATCGGCACAAAGAACGATGTAATCCTGCTCTCGTCGTCGGGCACCGGTGCCATGGAAGCATCCGTGTCGAACCTGACCTCTCCCGGCGACCGCGTGCTGGTGCTGAGCGCGGGCAAGTTTGGCGAGCGCTGGACGGCGTTGTGCAAAAACTTCGGTTGCGAGGTCGACGTGGTGCAGAAGCCCTACGGAGAGACCTTCACGCTCGACGAGGTAAAGGCCGCGTTGAAGCTCGAAACCCGCGTGGTGTTCATGCAGGGCAACGAGACCTCAACCGGAGCGCGCCACGATGTCGAAGCCGTGGGCGCGCTGTTGCGCGAACAGCATGCGGACGCGCTGCTGGTGGTCGACGGCATTACGGCGTTGGGTACCACGCACATGAATATGGATACCACCAACATCGACGTGGTGATCGGCGGCTCGCAAAAAGCCGTGATGATCCCTCCGGGGCTCAGCTACCTGGCGCTCAGCGAGCGTGCCTGGGACCGCATGGAAGCCACTTATAACCCTCGCTATTACTTCGACTTGCGCAAGGAGCGCAAGAACGCGAAGCTGGGCGAAAGCGCTTATACGCCGGCGGTTGCGCTGATCGCCGCCCTGGGCGCGGCGCTCGACTGGATCGCCGGGCAGGCAGCGACACCCGAGAACCCCGCCGGCGACCTGGCGCAGGGCCGCAAGAAGCTGATCGACAACGCGGAAACCATCGCCGCAATGACGCGTGCGGCCGTGACGGCCATGGGCTTCAAGCTGTTCGCGCCGGGCGGCCCAGGCGCGGCGGCGACGGCCATCATCGCGCCTGAAGGCACCGACTCCGGCATCGTCGTCAAGGAGCTGAAGGCTCGCTTCGGCGCGATCATCACCAATGGCCAGGGCGAAATGAAGGGGCAAATCTTCCGCATCGCGCACCTTGGCTATTTCGACTACATGGATACCATCGCCCTGATCGGCGCGCTCGAGCAGGTGGTGGTGACGAAGCTGCCGCAGTTGAACGCGCCGTTCGGAACAGGACTGGTGGCGGCACAAAAGGCGTTCGCCGAGCGGACGGACAAGTCCACCGGAGTGTAACGGCAGCTTCGGACAAGGAACGGCGGCCTTCGGGTCGCCGTTTTACACGATCTTCATCCAGGCAGCCGATAAGCGAGCGACAAACGCCGCGCATGGACTAAACTGGCACCACTTTACAAAATCTGTTTCCGGGTGACTCGATGGCGCTTCCTCGTTCTGTGCAGACTCCTCTTGCGGCAACACTCCTGATCCTTTCCGCCGCCCTTACCGGCTGCGGCATCGATACGTCCGTCGGCCCTCAGGCTGTGACCAGCAACGGCATTTCGGGAACCATCCATGGCGGTTCGAACCCCGTGGTCGGTGCCACAGTGAGTCTGTATTCGACCGGCAGCACCGGGTACGGTACGGCCACCTTCCTCGCCAGCACCACCAGCGGCCAGTTCGGTCAGTTTACGTTCCCGACCAACACCTGCGTTGCCGGGTCTGAGGTGTATGCCGTGGCAGCCGGCGGCAACACCGGGGCGAACGCGGTCAACAGCAATGCCATTCTGCTGTCGGCGCTTGGTCCCTGCGCTAACATCAGCAGCTCAACCAGCCTTTGGCTATCTGAGCTCACCACGGTGGCCGCGGCTTATTCGCTGAGCAACTTCATCAGTATCAGCGGCTCCGGCGCTTCCACGGTCGTGAGCATTGGCGCTCCCGCCAATAACACCGCCACGACCCCTGCCTGCACGGGCACGGGAAGCAGCATGGCTTGCACGGCCGGCGGCATCCATCACGCATTCGCCAATGCGCTCAACCTGGTCAACTCCGTTTCGATCAACGGCGCTGCCCCCAGCGGTAACGCCTACACAGTCACCCCCTCTAACGCCAACGGCTCCGTTCCGCAGGCGCTGCTCAACAGCATTGCCGACTCCGTACAATCCTGCGTGAATTCTTCCGGCGGCGTTTCCGGCGACAATCCCAGCACCACTTGCGGCAAGCTGTTCGCCTACACCACGCCCCCGACTACCAGCACAACCTCGGTGGTGACTCCGACCAACACGCTCCAAGCGCTCGTGAACCTGGCCAAGTACCCGACACTCACTGCGGCTAACGTGAAGAATTTCTACAATCTCGCGACGGGGATCACCGCCTTTGTGCCGGCTCTGACGGCCGCGCCCACGGATTTCTCGCTGGCTATTGTGTACAGCGGCATTACCGTCGGCACAACCACTACGAACCTGGGCAAGGTGTACCCGCTGGCGCTGGACTACAACGACAACGTGTACGCTCCCACCTTCGCCACGCCGAGTACGGTTCTGGCGGCCTTTAAATCGAACGGTGCCGGCATGTACGCCTACACGGACAGCACCTATACCTATCCTGTGTTCGTCGCCACGGATACGTCCAGCAACGCGTATCTGAGCAACAACCGCCCCAGCACCGGTACCGTCTCCGATGTGCTGAAAGTTTCCAGCGCGGGATCGTTGACCTCGGCGATCAGTATCGGCGCGCCCGGTTACCCCTACGGCGTCGCGGTGGACAAGTTCAACAATATTTTTGTCTCGTCCGAAGCGTCTACTGCCAACAACCCCACGGTCTATCAAATTCCTGCTGGCACGACCACCGCGACGGCCGTCACCAACAACGGCGCCTCTTACACCACCGGGCCGTTCTCCTACGATCTCGCCATTGATGCTTCCGGCGACGTCTGGACCGTCCCCGAAACGTCGGTTGCCAACGGCGGCACCACCACCAGCACCCTGATTTCGAACACGGCGCCGACCACAGCAACAGCCGCCTTCGGCTCCGCCGTGACCACGACCGAGAGTTCCACGGTAGGCGCCGGGTACACCGTCGTGTTCGACTCGTCCGGCAACGGTTGGGTCAACAACACCTCGACGCTGTATAAAGTCCCCGTCACGCCAAAGACAGTTACTGCCGGCACGGGCACAGTGGTGCCGACAACTGTAGGCGCGGTGAGCACCGGCCTTCCCATCACCGCGGTCGTCAGCACCAGCACCGGTTCGGCCACGATCACCGCGGCGGGTGTGGAGTTTGCCGGCATCGATGGGGCCAACAACATCTTCCTACCCAACTACACCTCAGCCAGCAGCGCGCTGTTCGAGTACCTCGCGGGCCCGGCTACGTTTGTGGCTCTGCAGCCCTGCGCGGCTCCCGGCGGTGCCACCAGCTGTAACGCAGGAACAACCGCAGGAACCTACCCTGCGATCTACAACCCGAGCAGCGCCATTGTCGACTCTACCGGCTCGATCTGGGTGTCGGACTACACACCCACATCGGTGGTCCAGATCATCGGCACCGCCGTTCCCGCCTGGCCGCAGCTTTCCTACGGGCACCAGGGATCGACGCCCCAGTAAGCAGGAGCAATGTCCTACACCAGTGGCGGCCTGCGGGCCGCCATCGGTTTTGTCACTCCATTTGCAACTATCCACAGGCGAACCACAGCCAACACACAGCCAAACCACAGTCTTTTCGCGAGTCCGGCGAACTTACACTAGAGGCATGGCGGCTTTTGCTTCAACCCCCTTGACCGATGAAATGCCCGGCTCCGTCCACACCGAAACGGTGA
Source organism: uncultured Granulicella sp. (assembly GCA_937871785.1). Classification (GTDB taxonomy): domain Bacteria; phylum Acidobacteriota; class Terriglobia; order Terriglobales; family Acidobacteriaceae; genus Granulicella. The sequence goes on along the minus strand of CALMON010000226.1, from coordinate 35,260 downwards.
TCCTGGGCGCCATGCTGGTCGACCCCATCGCCATCTCCGACGCCACGGCCAAGCTGCGGCCAGAGGATTTTTCGCTCGATTCTCACCAGAGAATCTACCGCGCTATCCTCGACCTGCTTGCCGTCAACCACGCCATCGACTACATCACGGTCGCCAACGAGCTGAAAAAGCGGCAGGAGCTTGAGTCGATCGGCGGCCGAGCCTACCTGGCATTTGTGACCGAAGGCCTGCCGCGCAACATCAACATCGAAAGCTACGTCCGCATCGTCAAGGACAAGAGTCTGCTCCGGCAGTTGATGAGCATCTTTTCCGAAGGCATGGCGGCCGCCGCTGACCAGACCGAGGAAGCGACCAAGGTCCTCAATGATGTGGAGTCGCGCCTGGCGGATGTCGCCGACTCCGCAATCAATCGTGGCTTTTCGGGCATAAGTGAGATTGTCGCCAGCTCGTTCGGGTCGATCGACGCGCTTTACGAACAGGGCCGCGAAGTCACCGGTTTGGCGACGCACTATATCGAATTCGACAAGATGACCTCGGGACTCCAGCCTTCGGAGTTGATCATTATCGCCGCACGGCCCAGCATGGGCAAGACGGCGTGGGCCATCAACATCGCGCAAAACTGCGCCGTCAAGGACGGCAAGGTGGTGGCGGTATTTTCTCTCGAAATGTCGAAGGAGTCGTTGCTGCGGCGTATGTTAGCGTCCGAAGCCAGTGTCGGCTCGCGGCTCATTCAAACCGGCTTCATTCCCCGTTCGGACCGCGACAAGTTGATCAACGCGCTCGAACGGTTAATGACGTCGAAGATGTTTGTCGACGACACCCCCGGCATTACGCTGGCCGAAATGCGCGCCAAGTGCCGCCGGCTCATGCAGCAGGAAGGCCGCCTGGACCTTGTCGTGATCGATTATCTGCAGCTTATGACCGGGTCGGCCGGCAGCACGCAAAAGAAATTCGAAAACCGCACGCAGGAGGTCAGCTCGGTTTCGCGCGGCCTGAAGGCGCTGGCCAAAGAATTGCGCGTACCGGTGGTCGCGCTGTCGCAGCTTTCGCGCGGCTCGGAGCAGCGCACCGGGGACAAGAAGCCACTGCTCAGCGATCTGCGCGAGTCCGGCTCGATCGAACAGGATGCCGATGTGGTGGCGTTCATTCATCGCGAGGAATACTACAACCGCGAAGACGAAGACCTGAAGGGAAAAGCCGAGATCATCATCGCCAAGCAGCGTAACGGACCCACCGGGACGGTCCACATGGCGTATCTGGCTGACTACACCCGGTTTGAAAACCTGGCGCACGGAGACTCGGGTAGTAGCGACGCGTACTGAGCTTATGTCTGCTGGAAAACAGAGTGATATCGCCAGAGATATCACTCTGTTCCATTTTGGACCAGGTAACTCTTTCTGAAACTTTCTGGTTATCTAAACGTAATCACCGGGCATCGCAATGCGTGAAAGGACATACACATCTATGTAGGTGCACCATGGAAGACTGCGATCGCAAAGTTCGAGCATACCTCCTCCGGTTGCCTGTTTCCGTACGGGAGCAGGCGTGTAGTTTTGCGAAACTCGATGGAGTTTCACTCAACCACTACATCAGTCAGGCCGTTGCCCAGAAGAACATGGAAATGAACCATGCATCGGCGAAAGCCAATACGCGGTCGCCTACCCCTCCACCGACAACCCGGCCTCGTGGCAACTCATGAGGCGCTTTTTATCTGTATCAGTTCGGCTTCGGGCTGGGGTGTACGCCAAGCCTGCGGCTCTTGAAACATTGCCCACCAGTGCCGCCGTTACGTTCCTAAGGTGTCATCCTTCGCAGAGCGAAGGATGACAAGGTTTCCATCGCTCTCTCACGCCAAACCCGTAAATATAGACGGTTACAGAGTTCGCGCGATGTTCGGCGAATCGACTATCCCTTAGACAGTTTCGCCAGGGGTCAGTTTCGGATTGATCTTGCTGGGGGAGGAAGGATACGGAAGGCCCTTCTCCAGGATCTGCTCCATGGCCTTGTCGTAGCCGTACACGTCATCGAAGAAGTGCATGGAGCCGTCCTCATCCGCAACGGCGGTGAGGTAAAAAACGACGACGGGCAGTGGGTTCTTGAGCTGGATGGTTTTGTTGTTGGCCGTCTCGTCGTTCATGGCGGCCGTAACTTTGTCTTCGTCCCAATCTCCGGGCTGGTCTTTCAGCACCCATACAGCCATCTGGTCGGGATGCTGCAGACGCACGCAGCCATGCGAGCGGTCGCGTCGCGCCAGATTGAACAGGAACGGCTCGTTGGTCGAGTGCATGTAGACGTCATACTCGTTCGGGAAAAGGAATTTTACGAGACCCAGAGAATTGGTCGGGCCAGGTTTTTCGCGAACCTGGAAGCGCAGGTGCTCGATATCCGCCGCCGAAAAGTCCGAAGCCACCTGCCCGTTCCCGCCGACAGCTTCAAAATTTTTCGCGGCCAAATAGCCGACGCCGCTCTTTTCGATGTGGCCCAGCAGCTCTTTTTTGATGATGGACGGCGGCACATTCCAGTACGGCCTGAACACGACGAATTGCATTTTGCGGACGAATACGGGAGTTTCGTGCCCGCCGGCGGCCTGGCCGTTGACGGTGCGCATCTTGAAAGCCAGTGAACCGTCCGGGTCGTAGGTGCGGACCGTGTATTCCGCAAGGTTTTCGAGCACGCGCGGTTTATCGTAGGGCTCGGGCAGCCAGCGCCAGCGCTCCAGCGCGAGGTTCATCGAGCGAACGCGCTGGTCCATGGGCACGTTGAGCGACGTGACGGTCAGCGGCGTAAGTGTGCCGTCGGCAGCCAGGCCGTGACGCGCCTGGTAGTGCTTCACGGCGTCGGCAAACTCCTGCGTGTAGATCTAGCACATCGACGAATCAAAAAAAAAAAAACCACCGGGCATGTCGCCTTCGATCGCGAGATGCGACGCCAGTACATACAGCGCCGCCGATGGGTACGGGTCGCCCACCTTCAGGGTTTTCGGCAGTGCCGGAAGCAGCGCCGCCGACGGGTTCGCCAGGCCGACGCCTTCCGGCTTCGCGTTTTGCTGACGCGCAAGATTCAGGTACTGCGGCAGGGCTTTTTCGGTGGCCACATAGATAGGGCTGGTCGGTTCAACAGCGGTAATCGCGGCAGGAATGTCGTCTGCCTAAACGAGTTTGTCATTGAGATAGGCCGCGAGATCGAAGGCCTTGCGCTTGGAAGGGACGTCGATATCGAAGTTGAGCTGCTGCGGATTGACGCGGCCAGAGTGGAGGTCCGACAGGTAGCGCATCGAGGAGATCGTGAGCGCCGCGTCAAACTGCGCGAGCGTGTCCTGCGCCGCGGTGCTGTTGTCGCTGTTGCGGCGTTGCGCGGCAAGCTTGTCGAGCCGCTCCGGCCAGCGGGACGCATCGTAATCCTCGGGCTTCAGACCCTTTTCATCCGCATGAGTGAACGCCTGAATCATTGCCTTGGCCTGGTCGGTGGGGCTGCCGTCGTCTTCGGTCCAGGCCACGGCGCTTTCACGGGCGTCGTAGAACTGCTTCACCTGGGCCTGGTAATCGGAATAGTCCGCCCACTTCAACATGTCGAGCTTGGGCTTGTTGACTACCTGCTGGACGTTGGTCGCCAACTGCGTGGAGCCGCGATGCTTGTGGCATCCGGAAACAGCCAGCAGAGAACAGGCAAGAGTGGCGGACACAGCCAGAGTGCGGCGTGAAGCGAACAGGGAAGGAAGAACAGTCGTGCGAGCCATGGAAATCCTCGAACCTTTGGGAGAGCAGGGTTGCAATGATGATACTTGGATGCAGATAAATTGCCTGCGAAGCGGCCTTCGCGGCGGCTGGTCGTGCCTTCGCGCGGCGCTGACTATCCTCGCGGCAGCGAACCCAGGCATAAGACGGCTTGCGCCAGCACCAGAGCCGTTCCGGCGATCAGGGCAAAGCGGGGCTTGGGCCGCTCCAGCGCATCGGCAAAGACTCCCCCGAGAAAGGTGAACAGAAACGGCAGCGCCCACAGCCAGGGCGCGGTAAACGTCTGCGTGGTATACAGCAGCACCAGCGCGAGCACCATCAGCAGCGGCGCCGTATTGCCGAAATAGCGGCTGCGGCGGCTGCCGATATAGAGTGCCAGGGCGGCCAGGGTCGCTACGATGATCGGAAGGTTAAGCGGCATGACGGTTCCGTCGATCGTCACCGTGGACAGAAGGAAGGCGCGCAGACTTTCGGTCGTAAACCAGAACCTGGCGGCACCCCCGGTGAACACGTACAGAAACGCCGAAAGCCGGAACCCGAACGAGGCGAACAGGAGCACGACGGCTCCGAGGCTTGAGAAGACGAGGATTTGCGACGCGTAGCTGCGGCGGCGCTCGGCCAGGTAAAACAAAAAGACGGCTCCCGCAGCAAAGCCGACCAGCGCCGCGAGCAGATGCGCGGCGGCCGTCATGCCGAAGGCGAACGTCAGCAGCAGGATGCGCGGACGCCACTTGTGACGCGGCCCCTGCATGGCATGGGCGACGCCGATGGCGGTGTAGATGGACCCGTACAGCCCCCACAGGGCGAGAATCTCGTTGTTGTGTGTGCAGGCAAAGTGCACCACAGCGGGGCAAAACACGTAGAACGACAGCGCCAGGGCGCCGCCGCCATTGCCGAACAGCCGGCGCGACACCCACCACAGCCCTCCGCCCAGCCACAGAGCGAAAATCACGAAGGGCGCACGCAGCAACCAGCGCACCTGCGTCAGCTCATGCCGCGCTTCCCAGGTAGAGCCGTTCAATGAGCCGCCGGCATAAAGGCGGTTTTCCGGTTTGCGAAAGTGATCGACGCCAAGCAGCACCCAGCGCTCGGCCGTCAGCGGAAAGCCGGCAAAGCGGTAGGCCAGCGTGCCGTCGCCCTGCAGGTTGCCGCAGGTGGTGAAGTAGCCTTGCAGCGGCGAGGGTTTTTCCCACATTTCGCGGCCGCAGCGGGCGTAGCGGTAGTCCTGCTGCGTCATCGGGGTGTGGCCCACGGTCCAAAGGCACTCGGCCAGCAGGCAGAGCAGCAGAAGAGCGGCGGCGCCTTGACCGCGGCCCATGTAAAAGCCTTTGAATCGCATCGTCCTATCCAGTGTATCGGCAAGCCGGCCGCGAGAGCCGATGTTCGCGCCGCAGGCGTTGAGGAGATACCCTATTTCTTATGGATTCCGTGACCTTCAAGCCCGGCAATGCGTTTCTTTCGTCCAACAGCCCCGCCGTTCCGTGGACGGCGGTCTTTGAGGACGAAGGCCCGGCCGGTTATTTTTACGCCTGCGACCGCTCGCAGGAAACGCAGGAGCACAGCATCATGGACGCGATGCTGATCTACACCGGCTCCGCGCTGCAGGACCGCGACAGCGAGCGTATCGCTTCGGTGCAATGGTCGAAAGACGGGCAGCAGGCGGTGTTGTACCTGGACGGAAGCGCGCAGGCGCTGGTGGACTTCGCCGGCCGGCAGAGCTTTTGCCGCTCCAACTTCCCGAACTTTCTCGACGAAGGCAGCGGCGGACGGTGGAAGAAAGATTCGCACGCCTGGAACGATGCGGTGCTGCAGGCATTTGAAGCGGGACTCTATGAGGGCTGATGCCCGCCCTAGCTGACCGGAAATGCCCGCGCCGTGATCTCCGCACTGACCACGCGATCCGCCGTGTGCGGACGACGGTGGTTTCTGCAAACAGCAAAGGGCAGGAAAGATTCCTGCCCGTGCAGCCAGCCAGCCCGATTGCGCTACGTACGATGTGTTTCGATCTGGAATATGTTTCTGCCCGGTACTATGCAGGGTTGGCGAAGGCGAGTTCTCGTTAGTCGAGTTCTTCGTCGGGCATGGAGCCGGAGCGCATGGCTACGAGGCAAGGGGAAAGAACCATCAGAAGAAAAGCTCCGCCGATCAAAAGGCTATGCATTGTTGTCGCTCCATGGGTGCTGTGGACTGAATTGCTTACTCGTCTAGCTTCGCCTGCTGCGTTCGTTCAGGACATCCCGCGATGGTCTCCTTATCCGAACAAGGGAGCTAGTTGCCTATAACACCTATGGGGCAATTGTTGCCGATTCTGATCACCCCGACTCTGCCGACAGACCAAAATGGGAAGCGTACCGCTTCGGTCCAAAAAGCAGCGCTTCCTCCGCGTGAGGGAGGAAGCGCCACGTACTAGCAGAACTACTTATCCAAAGCTACTTTGGTGTCGGCTTTTCCAGGTGACCGCCAAACTCATAGCGCATTGCGGACATCAGCTTGTTCGAGAATTCCGCATTACCCCGCGAGCTGAAGCGTTCGTACAGCGCATCCGAAAGCACGGGCGTCGGCACGCCTTCGTCGATGCCCGCCTTGATCGTCCAGCGGCCTTCGCCGGAATCCGACACACGCCCACCGAATTTTGAGAGCGCCGGGTCCTCGATCAACGCCGCCGCCGTCAGGTCGAGCAGCCATGAGGCGATCACACTGCCGCGCCGCCACACTTCGCTGATCTCGGGTAGATTGAGGTCGTACTGATACAGTTCAGGTTCGCGCAGCGGCGTCGTTTCCGCGTCGATTTCTTCGAGATGCTTGCCGATGTTTGCCGCCTTCAAGATGCCCAGGCCTTCGGCATAGGCGGCCATCATGCCGTACTCGATCCCGTTGTGGATCATCTTCACAAAATGCCCGGCGCCGTTGGTACCGCAGTGAAGGTAGCCTTCTTCCGCGGTGCCTGTCCCTTCTTTACGGCCGGGTGTTTTCGCGATCGAGCCCGCACCCGGAGCGATGGTTTTGAAGATTGGGTCAAGGTGTTCGACGGTCGCCTCCGAGCCGCCAATCATCATGCAATAGCCGCGCTCCTGGCCCCACACGCCGCCGCTGGTGCCCACATCGACATACTCGATGTTCTTTTCCTTGAGCGCTTTGGCGCGGCGGATGTCGTCGACATAGTAGGAGTTGCCACCATCGATCAGAATGTCGCCGGCTTCCAGATGCGGTTCTATCTTGGCGATCGTTTCATCGACCACGCCGGCCGGAATCATCAGCCAGATCGCCCGGGGTTTCGCCAGCTTGCCGATAAGGTCCTCGAACGAGGAGGAACCCTGAACGCCATGCTCTTTGGCCAGATCGTCGACCACCTTGGGAGACATGTCGAAAACGACACACTCATGCCCGTGCGTCGCCAAACGCTTGACCATGTTGGCTCCCATCCTGCCAAGCCCAACCATTGCAAGTTGCATCGTGGTTCTCCTCCTGGAGTAAATTCAATCCGTGAGACGCCGAACACGCGATGGGAGGTAGCTGAACACCTTCTGATATTTCCGGCAAACAATACGGCCGTTTGCCATGCGGATAAGCAGTACGGAAACGTTACTGCATTTCCTCGTCGGGCATGGAACCGGAGCGGAGGGCTACGAGGCAGGGTGAAAGAACCATCAAGAGGAAGGAAGCGGCGATCATGAAGCTGTGCATGTGAATCTCCTTGGTATCGGTGCAGCGTGTCTGGCAGTGTCTTGCTGACTCTCTTAGCATCGCGCCACCCGAGGGTTCTTTCTATCCCGCAAGGGTCGCTTTGCTCCGAACGATCGCAGCATCTGTCCATGACCCCCTCAGGCCAGTGACTCCCTTCTGGTAATACCAAGTCAGTTACTAGCATTTCCTGCCCGGCCGTGGAGTTGCAGGCGACGCCGTCCATCAGGGATCACTGACGACTCAGAACCGAACATCGGCCGCGGTGCCGGTGTCATCACCAGTTATGAGCCGTCAGTATTCAGTTGTGAGTCAAGGAGATTTCGCTTAGCCCTACGCTATCGGAGAACATGCCGATGAGCAGAGCAGTGCCCAAACGCGGCAAAGGGCGGGATTGGCTCCCGCCCTTGCTCCCATCGTTCTTCGTGGTGCAGATCTTTGGTGCCGAAAAGAGGACTCGAACCTCCACTCCCTTGCGAGAACGTGGACCTGAACCACGCGCGTCTGCCAATTCCGCCATTTCGGCTCAACACCAGCGCGCGTTGCGGCGGCTTGCGTGAGATCTTAGTTTTTCATCCCTTCCGCATCGTGTCAATGTGCGGCTCGCGAGTCGCGACTGTCATTTCCCGGGGCGCTGCCGTACACTTCTCTTGAAAGCGCTCCGCAAAGGCTTGCCTCGGGCCCTGACCGCCAAACTCGCATGCACAACCGGACTTCATGACCGAACAGATCCCCCCCAGCAACTCGCCGGCGCAGTTTCCTGAAGAGCTCGCGCTTGAAGTCCGCCGCCTGGCGCACGATCTTTCAAACGCGCTCGAAATCATTGTGCAAACCAGCTACCTGCTGTCGATGGCCGAGCTCAAGGGGCCGGCAGCCGACTGGTTGCGCATGCTCGACGGCGGCGTCGAGAAAGCTCTCGGACTCAACAGCCAGCTTCGCGAGTACGTCAAAAAGCACTCGCCGCACTGAGTCGCGCGTCACCCGTCCGAAGTCTGGAACTCGCTACGGATCGTTCACTACTCAGGACTGAGTAAAGACCGCACGCCTTCGGTTCGCGCTAGTTTTCCGCGGCTATCGCGGCGACGATCGCGTCCATGGCATCGCGGTCGGCGGAAGTAGCCGGCGTGTGGTTGTCGACCAGGATCGAGAAGACCACCGTCCTGCCGCTGTGGCAGTCTACATAGCCGGACAGCGCGCGCGATTCGCCCAGCGTGCCTGTTTTCGCGAACACATGGCTTTTAAGCGGAGCCTCTGTAAACCGGCCTGCGAGCGACCCATCCACGCCACCCACCGGCAGCCCTGCGCGCCATAGCGTGAACCACGGCTGCGTTGCCGCATAGGCGAGCAGCTTCGCGGTAGCGCGCGGCGTCACCAGGTCGTGACTGCTCAGGCCGGAGCCGTCGTAGAACACGAAATCGTCGCCGTTCAGGCCGGCGTTCAGCAGAAACTGCCGCACTACGCGCGCGCCCTGGGCGGAAGAGCCCTCTGTGCCGTACTGCTTGCCTAGCCGCCGGAGCAGAAGCTCGGCGTGAAGATTTTGCGACACCTTCAAGGTGACGGAAACGTCGTCGGCCAGGGTGGGGGAGACATGCTCGCTGCGCGGGCCGCAGTTGTCCAGGCATCCGGAGACCGTGACGGCTTCGGATCGCGGACCTTTCGGCAGGGAGGGCAATGAGGTGCGCGATTCCGCCGTAAAGCCGTCCGCATCGCTGCTGAGACGATGCTGCGCGCGCGCTACCCCCGTCACCTGGATCCCGTCGTTTTCCAAAAACGACTTCAACGCCACCGCCGCGTATTCGGCTGGGTCGGCGATCGCGATCTCCTCGACATCCGGCTTGCCGACGGCGATCGTGCCGAGCAGGCGAAGAGTGCGGGAGCCGGGATCGCGGTCGATACGCACGCTCGCCGGGGCGTTGGCGGCGACCGTGGTGACCTCCGATCGCACCGTGTAATAGGGAAGGGCCGGCAGGAGCGAAACCGTTGCGAGATCTCCGGCGTTGGCACCCGGCGCGACCGTCAACTGCAGTTGGTTGTCCGTCACGGTGAGCGCGGAAACCGGCGCGCCGTAGCCCCACACCGCATCGTCGATCGACCAGTCGGAGGGGTACGGTTCCATCGGCCAAAGGGTGTCGTCACCGACGATATCGCCGTGAATGGTTTTGACGTTCGCCCGCACAAGGCCGTCGGCGAAGGTCGCCAACGCTGCCAGCGGACTTTCCGGCGGTGCGGGAGCCGCGGAACGAGCCTCGCGCTGCTTGCGGGCCGCGGCGGTCTCGTAGGGCAGGTGCCGCGCCGAAAGATTGGCGTCGCCCGCACCGTACAGGACGATGTCCCCATCGACAGTGCCGGCCTGACTTATCGCCTGGGCAGCCATGCGTGTCGTCACGCGGGCTTCAGGCCCCAGCAGATGCATCGCCGCCGCCGTCGTAAACAGCTTCGCGTTTGAGGCCGGGCGGAAGTATTGCGCATCGTTCAAGCTGTACACCGGCGTGCCGTCGAGCGTCGTGACGGCGATGCCCCAGTGCGCCCGCGCCACGCCCGGTGCGTTCACGATCGCGTCAACGCGCTTGGCCAGCGACGACTTCGCCAAGGCAGCCTGCGCAAGAGCCGGCAGCGTCGACACGCAGGCAAACGGCAGAAGGCAAAAGGTGGAGCGGAGAAACCCGCGAGCGCGCAGAAGCATGGCCGCAGTCTACATGGGCCTGGCTGGCTGGCTGGCTGGCTGGCTGGCTCGCGTTCGGCGGAACCGGTGCATAGAATGACGCATGGCCTTTGCCCCACGCGCGCGATTCGACTGGAAGCTCCGCACGCGCACGCTCACGCTTGGGCCGCGCACGCTGGTGATGGCGATCATCAACCTGACGCCCGACAGCTTTTCAGGCGATGGCCTCGTTTGTATGGGCGACGAGATGGCCGGGCACGAGCAGGCTGTCGCGACGGCTCTTGCGGCGGTAGACGGCGGCGCCGACATCGTCGATCTGGGTGCGGAGTCGACCCGGCCGAACGCCACGCCGCTCGGCGCGGTCGAAGAGCAGGTGCGGTTGCTGCCGGTGCTCGAAGCCGTTCACGCGGCGCGGCCGGACGCGGTGATGTCTGTCGACACCTACCACGCGGCGACAGCGCGAGCAGCACTGGCAGCCGGGGCGGAGATCGTCAACGACGTGTCGGGCCTGCTCTGGGACGGCGCGATGCCCGCAGTGCTTGTTGAAAGCGGAGCGGGCCTCGTGCTGATGCATACGCGTGGTCGTCCCGGCGACTGGGCGACGCAAACGCGGCTCGCGCCCACGGCCGTGCTTCCCACCGTGCTCGACGGGCTGCGCGAGCGGGTGAAGTTCGCCATGGCGCAGGGGCTTGCACCGGGAAGTATGGTGCTTGACCCGGGTTTCGGCTTCGGGAAGCGGGGCGCGGAAAACCTGCTGCTGCTGCAAGGGTTCGCGGATCTGGCGAGCCTGGGTTTTCCGCTGCTCGCGGGGGTGTCGCGCAAAGGCTTTCTGGCGGAAGCGATCGCGCACCTCCATCCTGGCGCGCCGCCTTCGTCACGGCTTCATGCGACTACCGCCGCCAACGTCGCGGCTATTCTGGCGGGAGCGCACATCGTGCGCGTCCACGACGTGCAGGCGGCGCGGGAAGCGGCGGCGATCGCAGATGGGTTGCTGGGGAGAGGCAGTGAATCGTGAAGAGTGAGTGAAGCGAAGCTGGGGTGTTTCACGACGATGTCGCCATTTCGCTTCTGGATAGGTCTGGGCTTCAGCCCAGACATCAAGACGCGGCAACGAAGTGGGCGTTAGCCCCTGGAACGTGTCGTCTTGAAGAGCTACACGGAATCTGCTCTACGTTATGTGCTGCAGGTGTAGCTCTTGCAGCCTGGGGCTGAAGGCGCGACATGTACGCCCACGCTACCTGCCAACTTGGACGGAGAGAAGGGCTTTGCAGGCCGGGCCTTCAAACGGTGGTCACAGGCTCGCTGAGTAGAGAGCTTCGAGTGGTAAGCCTTAGGAAAGAACTTGAGCGGGAACCCCTTGACTCTGCGGCGCGGCAGTACCCTGCAGGCAAACTGGTCCAGAACGCGGCCGCTGCCGCCTTACAGAGGATAGTGAATAAGGCGGGCCTTTCCTGTCTTATTCACTACCCAGGACTCACTACTCACTACCCACTGTTCTTCGCACTGCACTTCTCAGACCGTCAGAACATCCTTTTCTTTCGCTTTGAACAGCTCTTCGAGCCGCTTGATCTCGCCATCGGTCAGCGCCTGGATTTCGTCGTTGGCGCGCTTTTCGTCGTCGACCGAAATGGTCTTTTCCTTGGCCGCCTTTTTCACCGTTTCGTTGCCATCGCGGCGCACGGCGCGGATCGTGTTCTTGTGCTCTTCAAGCACGCCGGCCAGGTGCTTCACGGCTTCTTTGCGACGTTCCTCGGTCATCGGCGGCACGGGCACGCGGATGATGCGGCCGTCGTGCATGGGGTTGAAGCCCTGGCTGGAGGTGCGGATGGCTTTTTCGATCGCGCCCACCAGCGACTGCTCCCACGGTTGCACGACGATCAGGTTCGCTTCGGGTGTGGTCACCTGGGCCACCTGCGCGATCGGGGTTTCTGTGCCGTAGTAATCGACCTTCACCTGGTCCAGCATGTGGACGGACGCGCGCCCGGTGCGGACGCTGGCCATGTTGGCCCGGAAGTCTTCGACCGTTTTTTCCATGCGGCCCTTGATCTGCGTGTGCAAACCCTTCAATGCGTCGATGTTATCCATTGGCGATGCCATTCTGTGTTGCCCTCCGTCGTGGCGCGAGACATTGCCACGCAGTGTAGTTTACAGGCAGCCACCGGGTCCGCGGGGAGAAGGGAAGAAGTGGCCATCGGTACGAAGAGGCTTGCATCGTACCGTGAAACGCCCTTACGGGGAAGTCAACTGGCGAGTTCACGATTAGTTGGTGTATTCTGCGTTATTTTTCAACAAGCGATTGACTTACCCCTTTCGGCAACCATACACTGGACAGACTTACCCGGATTCCCGTCGTTTGCTGGGACTCGAATGTTGCCGATTGTTCGGTGACCGAAAAAAGTTTTAGCGACGGAAGCCACTTTCGGCATCTGACGAGATAAAGGATATTCATGAAAAAGACATTGGTACTTGTTGCCCTTGCCACCGCTCTGACAGTTGCCGTGCCAGCCCGTGCTCAGGGCGGCTGTGACGACTCTCCAGAAAACCCAACACTTATTTTGGCAGGACTCGCAGGCGGCGCCTTCGCTGTCTCCACTCTTCGCACCCGTCTCAGCGCACGCCGCTCGACAAAGAAGTAATCCCCCCGAAGGGAGCTCCACCGGAAGACTTGGCCCCTCGCTTGAGCGGGCTCTTCCGGGCTCGTTCGGCCTCAGCACGTTCCCCTTTCTTGTGTCTTTATCTTCCGCTGCACCGAAGTCGGTTCCGCTAAAGCCCCTGACCGTAGTCGCGCTGGCTTGCCTGTGCGCTGCGGTGGGGCTTTTTACCGTGCACTGGGCGGTCGGCGAGCTTTTGGTCTCATGGAGAAGCGACGACCTCAAGTCCATGGGACTGGTCGTTCCGTTTCTAAGTGCCGCCCTGATCCTGCGTTCGTGGAAGTCGATCGGGTGGCGCCCCGCGCAGTCGAGTGCCGCGCCGTGGTGGGGCGTGGCGCTGCTGGTTGGGCTGGCCATTCTGCTGTATTTCCGTGAGCAAAGCCTGCTGATTGTCACCGTTAATCGCGGCTGGCTGGTGCAGTTGCCGCCCTTGCCCCTGGTCGCCGTTCTGTATGCGATGGCCCTGGTGCTGGCGTTTGGGGGAACGACCCTGCTGCGGGCGGCCTGGTTTCCGGTGCTGCTGATGGGCGCCGTGATCCCGGTGCCGCACTCGTTCAGCCTGCTGGTCGACCTGCCCTTGCAGCACGCTTCAGCAACGGTGGCGCGGGCGTTTGCCCATGCGCTCGGCCAGCCGCTCACGCAGGACAAGCTGCGGTTGATGTTTACGCCGGATTTCGGCATGTTCATCGCTCCCGGCTGCAACGGAATTCGCGGAGCCGTGACGCTTGGTCTGGCGGCGGTTGTTGTCGGCTACATGTATCGGTTTCGCTGGTTCGTGTTTGCCCCGGTGGTCGCGGGAGCGGTGCTGATGGGCTACCTGTTCAACTTTCTCCGGCTTTGCCTGCTGGTGCTGTATTACAAACTCGCTCTGCCCTACCCGTGGATGCAGCATCACGCCAAAACCGCCGACTACATCCTTGGCGGCTGCCTGTTTCTGTGCGCGATGTTCCTGTTCTTCGCCGTGGCAAACCGCCTGCGGCGGCACCCGGAAGACGTGGACGCCGCGTCCGCTCCCGTTTCCGCCGCATCCAGCGTCTCGGCTCGTCCTGTATTCTGGCGGACGGCAACCATCCTCGCGCTGGCGGCGATCTTTTCCGTGGACACCGTCCACACCTATCGCCGCGCCCAAGCGCAGGCCGTGCTGCGGCCGAAGCTGGTGGCCTTTCCCCAGACGATCGGGGTGTTTCGCTTGACGCGCACCTGGACCGAAACCCTGATCGACGGTACCGTCGTCTACGCGTGGGGCGAGTATGCCGCCCCGGTGCTGCCGGGCAGCCCCCTTTCCGGTGCGGATATTTCCTTCGGCATCTCCCCTACGCTCGGCCTGCATGACACGACGGTCTGCCACATGACGCGGGGTGAAAATCCCGTGTGGGTCAGCCAGCTTGTGGCCCCCACCGCCGGTGGCGATACGTCCCTATCGACATCGCTCTTCAATACCGGCCGATCGCTGAAGCTGGAAGCCGCAACCGTGTGCGGCGACCGCGCCTGCCGGCAGTTCACGGAAGCCTCCGAGCACATCACGATGATCTTCAGCGGGCCTGGGAAAGGAAGCGGTTCCGGGTCGGCGGCGCGTCCCGTGCCGGTGCTGCTGAAGGCGGAGCTGCAGGACACCTCCGCCGCGCCGGCAGTGGCGGGAGCGAAGCTTTCTGAAGACGTCCGCGGGTTTCTTGCGGGAGTGGACCTCGCCGCCATGACCGCACCGTACAGTGTGCAGTAGGGTTCGCCGTCTGTGCTTTCACGACGAAAACCACCGCGGCCGCACCCCTAAAAACCTTCGGCCTCCGTCCAACCGTCACGCACGAAGTAGCGGTTGGCCGTACGGTCGCCTATAATCAAGACTCCCCTTCTTCACCGCAGGGCACGAACGATTCAAGAGCATTGAGGGTGTTGTCATTTTTACCGGAACGCGAGTGAGCGCAAGCTCCCTGAACCTTATCTACGAGGCTGTGCGCCCCCATCATCCCCGCGCCTCCTGTCGGACATCGGCGATCAGCCTGATTGCGGCGGCGGTGCTGTCGTTTACGGCCGTTGCAGGCACGGGGGCAAGCGCGCAGGTGCAGGCGACCCCGGCGTTTTCGGTTCCGGCAACCCCGCAGATTCTTTGCCCCACGCAGGTTATCGGCAATCGGCGCATTCCCAAGGAGTCGGTGGTGGCGCGGCTGTTCTCGCGCGCCGGCGACCCTTACGATCCCGCCGTGGTGGAGCGCGACTTCAATTCGCTCTGGAACACCGGCTATTTCGACGAGGTCCGCTTTGAGCGTGTGGAAGACCCCACCTGCGTGCAGTTGATCGTCTACGTGAAGGAAAAGCCGACCATCCGCGAGATCAACTACAAGGGGCTGAACGCGGTGTCGCAGTCCGACGTGCTGGAGCGCTTCAAGAAGGCCAAGGTCGGGCTTTCGGTGGAAAGCCAATATGACCCCACCCGCATCAAGCGCGCGGAAGTCGTTCTGCAGGAGCTGCTTTCCGAACACGGCCACCAGTTTGCGAACATCAAAACGGAAGTAAAAACGCTGCCTCCCGCGGCGGTCGCGTTGACGTTCAATATCAAGGAAGGCCCCACTGTGAAAGTGGGCAAGATCGCCTTCGACGGCAACCACGCGCTCAAAGACCGCGAGCTGGTCGCGGCGATGCGCAATCTGAAGCCCATCGGCGTGCCGCATTCGATCATCCTCGAAAACCTGTTTGCGAAGACGTACGACGCCTCCAAGCTCGATGAAGACGCCGAGCGCGTGCGCTACGCGTATCGCGATAAAGGCTACTTCCGCGCGCTCACGGGCGAGCCGCAAACCCGCGTTCGCAACGCCGGCGGCATCGACCCGTTCACGCTGCGCCCGTCTACCGGCAAGCGCGTCGACATCCTGATTCCTGTGGAAGAAGGCGAGCGCTACCGCCTTGGAGGCATCACCTTTACCGGCAACAAGGCGCTCAACAACGCGAAGGCGTTGCGCGCGCAGTTTGCGCAGAAAGACGGCGACTTCTTCAACACTACCCTGTTCGGCAAGGGGCTTGAAGCGCTTCGTAAAGCGTACGGGCAGTTCGGCTACATCAACTACGTCGGGACCCCGAACCCGCGCATCGACGAAGCCAAAAAGCTCGTTTATATGGATGTCGATATCGACGAGGGCAAGCAGTATTCGGTGTCGCGCATTGAGTTCACGGGCAACACGATCACTCGCGATAAGGTCATTCGCCGCGAGTTCCTCGTCGAAGAAGGCCAGCAATATAACAGCCAGCTTGTGGACCTGTCGCTGCTGCGTTTGAACCAGTTGAACTACTTCGAAACCCTGAAGGCCGACCAGGACGTGGAAACCCGCCAGAACGCCGACAACGGAACCGTCGACATCCTGGTAAAGCTGCGCGAAAAAGGCAAGAACTCCATCGGTCTGAACGGCGGGTTGAGCGGTCTTTCGGGGTCGTTCATCGGCCTGCAGTATGAGACTAACAACTTCCTCGGACTCGGCGAAACGCTTTCGGTCAACGCCAACGTCGGCGACCTTTCGCGATCTATCTCGCTGGGCTTTACGGAGCCCTACCTGCGCAACAAGCCGGTCTCGCTCGGCGTGCAGGTGTCGGCGACCAAGTTCGATTACAACCCGTCCAAAAGTTATGGCGCGACCGGCACCAACCAGAACCTGAGCAACGCGCAGCAGTCGCTGCTGACAAACTACAACCAGTCTTCAACCGGGCTCGTTATCTCAACGAGCACCGCCCTGCGCACGCTGTTTCGCCGCTCGGGTGTGGCTCGCGTGGGTGTGTCGTATTCGCTGTCGAAGTCGGGCATTACGACCTTCAACGACAACACACGCAACGTGTTCCAGTCGCTTGCATTCCGTTCCGGCATCGCCGGGCAGAACCAACTCGAAGGCATCATTTCCTCGACGGTCACGCCCACATTCAGCTTTTCGACGCTCGACCGTGCGGTTGGCCCGCACAACGGGAAGGACCTGAACATCGCGTTCCAGGTGGCCGGCGTCGGCGGCAACACGAAATTCTATGCACCCACGGCGACCTACCGGCAGTTCTTTCCCTTCAAAGGGTTGAAGCGCAATCGCGAAGGTCACAATGTGGTCGGGTACCGTGTGCAGTTCTCAAGCATCGGCGGCTTCGGTGGCGAAGTCGCTCCGCCGTTCCAGCGCGTGTATGGCGGCGGCGAGTCCGACGTTCGTGGTTTCGACGTCCGCTCCTCCGGGCCCTACGCCTTTCTTCCGAACAAAGTCAATTTCAACCTGACCAGCCCCGATGGTTCGCTGGTACCGCGCGACCCCAGCAATCCGACGCTGGGCAACGTAACGGTGCCCCTGCCCATCTACAGGCTGGCTTCGATCGGCGGCGACACCAGCCTTACATCGAACATCGAATACCGCATTCCGATCGTGAATCAAGTGACGTTCGCCTTCTTCACGGATTTCGGTCTCGTCTTCAACGCGCAGCCCTCGCAGCTCCGCCAGAGTGTGCTCGGCCAGGCGAACAACAACACGCCTCTTTATGGTTGCGCGACGCTCACCAACGGCACCTGCGGCGGTGGCCAGCAGGTGACGTTCCCGCTCTTCCTGCAGACGGTGCACAACACCAACTTTGTGCCGCGCATGTCAAACGGTGCGGAGTTGCAGGTCATCCTGCCGATCGTCAATGCGCCGTTCCGTATCTACTACGCGTATAACCCGTTGCGTCTATTCGAAAACATTCCCCAGCAACTCGCAGTCAACAGCTATCAATTCAACGATCTGTTTCCGAAGGTGGACCCGAACTGCTCATCACATGCGGCCACAACCGGCGGACCGGCGGTCCTTTGCCAGTTGACCGGAGCGGGGTCGTTTACACACGATCAGGCGATCCAGTTCTATGGTGCCAACTACGTTCTGCGTGAGCCGCGCAAGACCTTCCGGCTGACGGTAAGCACCACGTTTTAAGCCGGTCTCTACCTCGTCAGGGCCTATCCGCACCTTCCGGTCAGGATAGGCTCTTGCCGTTTAGGCAAGCGCCGGTCCGATTCACAGAGCGGCGACAAGGCGGGAGGCATCCTACTGGCGAGGATGGTGCGACCGCTCTCATAGCGGAGGCGCAATGACAAAGCCTGCGCCTCCTTTGAGTTTGTAAATCGATGAAGCGATGGTTGAACCCGCGTGTTCTTGTGGTAGCGCTCAGCATCCTCGTGATGGTGCAGGTGTCCAAGGTCGGCGACCCGCATACGACGATTCGTAACGACTGGGTAGCCTGCGTCACCCTGTGCCTGTTGTATGCGGCGGTGTTCCTTTGGCCGCTGCAGCGCTGCTTTGGCGCCCGCGCCATCGCTGGCGACGGCGTTCTGCTGCTGGGAGCCTGGGGTGCCGTGGCGCTGGCGCTGATCGCGGACGCGCTGCCATCCCGTGGCTATCCTGCGGCAGACCACCCTCACAATTGGCCGATGATCGCCTTTTGCGCCGCTGGCTTCGCCGGTTTCTTTCTCTTTTTTACGCAGATGTCCAAGAGCTTCGCGCTGCGCGATGAGGTGCTGGAAGCTCGTGGGGCATACCGATAGGTATCGAGCACCGCTTCGAGCAGACCGCTACCGGCCGGCCGGTGCCGGCACCATGACCGCGCCTGGGTCGACCTTCGGTATACCGAAGTGGCCGCTCAAGTGAACGAGGTCGAGCGGCTTGAGGACGCCGGAAACCTCAATGACGCTCATCTGTTTCGGTCCGCGCAGCAGCACAGTCACATCGTCGATTTCCGCTCCGCGAAAGTGGAGCCACAGATCGGTCAGCGGCTTTTCCGGCGTCGCATTCTGGCCGGGACCTACGTTCTGGTCGACCAGATGCTTCCAGCCCGCGGCGTCGTACGCGCGCACCACCTCTCGCCAGCCTTCGGGCGCATAGAACGCCGGCTGACGGTACTTGTAATTTTCGAAGGTAATGCTGCTCAACTGGCTCACCGGCCCCGGCCCACCGCCGCCCAGGTAGCCGTTGGCCTGCTGCAGGGTGTCGCGGTCCAGAGTAAAGGCGGTATGCGTCGCCGGCTGCGACGCCAAACCCTGCAACGCAGGAGCGACTCCCGGCGGCTGCTGCGCTAACGCGCACGGGGCTCCGCCCAGCGCAAACCCTGCAAAAACAACCCCTGCCAGCAAACGCAGCTTCATCGCGGTAACCCTCTATAGAAGATAGACACGCTTTTGCCGGCGAAAGTTTCTGTTTCGTGCCAGCAGAACTACCGCGGCGCTCGGGGTGCGAAGTAGCCTTTTTTCGCGCGCACTGAGTAGCGCGGGTCTAGCGACTGCAAGTAAATCGTGCGGAACGCGCCGTCCTGTTTGAAGTCCGCCGGAACGTAGCGCAGGAGGTACTGGCTACGCAGTTCTTCTTCCACGTTGTGGAATCCGACAGCCACGTCGTCGATACGGCCTGGAAAGAACGACTGCCCGCCGGTCGCGTCGGCAATCTGCCGCAGCACGTCGTCGCCTTTGTCCTTGCTGGGGCCGACGTTGGTGCTGATGGTGTAGACGATGGTTTCGGCGCGCTGGCACATCTTGATGGCGTCGGTTTCGAGCGCGCGGCTGTAGTCGTCATCTCCGTCTGACACCAGCACCAGGGCCTTGCGCACCTGGTTGCGTTCTTTCAGGGTCAGCATCTGGTCGCGGCAGGTTTTGTAGAGCGAGTCGAACAGCGCCGTGCCGCCCCCCGGCCGCAGTTTTCGGATACCGGTGTCAAGCAGGTCGATGCGGTTGGTAAAGTCCTGAGAAATATCGGTTTGCACATCGAAGCCTTCGATAAAGGCGCGATCGGCGGGATGCATTACCTGCAGGAAGAAGTCGGTGGCGGCCTGCTGCTCGAATTCGAATCTCTGGCGGATGGAGCTCGACGTATCGAGCATGACGCCCACGCGCAGGGGCAGGTTGGTCTGCTGCGTGAAGCTGATCACGCGGGTTGGCGGTCGCCCATCGTCCAGCAGGCCGAAACCCTGCTGCTGCAAACCGGTCACGAAGCGGCCGTTTTTACCGCTGACCGTAAAGATCAGATCGACTTCGTTGGTGAACACGCTGATCGTCGAGGTCGTCGCGGGGTCGCTTTGCGGAGCCGCCTGCGAGTCTGAGGAAATCCCGGTGAAGGTAGGTGCAGGCGCTCCCGAAAGGGGTGTCGCCGGAACCGGCGTCTGCGACCCCGGCGCGGCCGTGTCGGCGGGAGCTGGAGCCGGCAGGGCGGGAACCGGCTTCTGCGCCAGACTGGCACCGGCAAACAACGCCGCCGCGGCCAGCGGAAGCAGGGCAAACAAGCGAGGTCGTTCAGGGGTGTTCACGACTGCCATCTTACCAACTTCGACGGTCCACTCGCATGCTCGTCACAGCCTTTGCCGCTTTTCTGCCGGCGTCACGAGGCCGCAGGCGAGCCTTACCCGCGGAACATTCCCAGCGTTCGCTCCAGTTCCTCCGGCAACTCTGCCCGCAGGGCGAGCCGCTCTTTGGTCCGCGGGTGCAGAAATTCCAGCTCCGCGGCGTGAAGGAAGTTGCGGTCGAGCTCCATCGGTTCGCCGCCGTCGACGCGCTTGATCAAGTGCGGCGCGCCGTACAGCGTGTCGCCCACCACAGGGTGGCCGAGCGACTGCATATGGACGCGGATCTGGTGGGTTCGCCCGGTTTCGATTCGCACTTCGAGCAGCGTGAACCGGCCGTAGGCGCCGGAAACGCGCTCCAGCACGCGCCAGTGCGACACCGCCGTCCGGCCGCCGGCACGCCGCGTCGTCATGCGCGTGCGGCGGATCACGTCGCGCGAAATCGGCAGGTTGACCGTGCCTTCGTCGCCTTCCACCTCGCCCTGCACCAGCGCCAGGTACACTTTGCGCAACCGTCGCTCGGCGAACATGTCGCTCAGTTTGCGATGGGTCGAATCGTTTTTGGCGACAACGATCAGCCCGCTGGTCTGCTTATCGAGCCGATGCACGATGCCCGGTCGCAGGTCGCCGCTGACGCCCGAAAGATTCTTGCCCATGTGAAACAGCAGGGCGTTGACCAGCGTGCCGCGGTTGCGTTCTTCGTCTCCAGCGCCGGCATGGACCATCATGCCCGCCGTTTTGTCGATAACGGCGAGATCGTCGTCCTCGTATACGATCCTGAGCGGCACATCTTCGGGCGTGGCGTGGAGCGGTTCGGGCCGCGGCTCGCCTTCAATTTCGATCCGCTCTCCGCCCCGAAGCTTGCTTTTGCCCTTGCCGAGCACGCCGTCGACCAGCACCTGGCCTTTTTCGATTAGCAGCGTCACCCGCGCGCGGCTGATGTCCGGGATGGCCTTCGCGAGATAGGCGTCGAGCCTCATGCCTTCGGCGGCCGCCTCGGCGGTAAAGCTGCGCACCCCGTCTTCGGGCTCCAGGTCGTCGATGGTCTGGATGTCCGGTGCCAGCGCGGTTTCCGCCAGCGCGCGTCGCGCGGGGTAGCGCCGCTCGGTCGCCGTACCTTCTTCCTGCGGATGCTTGCCGCCGCTGGGACCATCGGTTACCAGCCCGGCGCGGCCCTTGTATGGCGACTGGTGCAGCATAATCTCCGCCGTATCTATCATTTCGGTCAAGTCTTCGAGCTCCGGCTCTTCTCCCGCCGCGCGTAGCTCCGCCGCGCGATCCTGGATCAGCGTCCGCTGCTCGCGATACTCCTTCTTGACCGACTGGCGGCGCGCGCCCTTGGGCAGCATGTTTTTTGAGGGCATCGGTTCAACCTTTCTTTCAGTGCCGGCCGGCATGTTGGTCCAAACTCATGACCGCCGACTGTTCACTCGCGACTGTATTCAAGCCGCTTTGCACGATGTTCGGCTCTCAGGCATGAGTTCTCAGTTCTGAGTCTCGCATCATCAGCCAAAACCATGTAGACCCGAGACCGAAACTGGCCAGCGCGACAAACTGCCCGGGATCCAGCCAGGCCGCGCCGAAGCTTTCCACCGGCTGCCGCAGGAAGTCGAGCAGAAAGGCCACCAGGCCGCCCCACAGCAGTGCCGCCGCCCCTACCTGCCCCGGGAATCGCCGCCGCCGCAGCATCCGCCAAAACCAGACACTGAGCGCCACAGCGACTGCCGCCTGATAGAGCTGCACCGGATGCACGCGGCCCAGCACCGTGTCTCCCGCCGTGCGCAGGCCCCAGGGCAGCCGCGTCGGCATCCCGGCGTCGGTGCCTTCCACAAAGTGGCCTACGCTTAGTACTGCCGCCAGCACGGCCGCGCAGGGAGCCCAGGCGTCCAGCACGCTTCTCCACGGCAGCCCGCGCCAGCGCAGGGAATACCACGTCGCAAAGCCAGTCAGCACCATGCCCGCGTAGGTCAGGGACGGCAGGGACAGCACCAAAACGGGGAAACGGAGGAACGAGCGGAAGTCGAACACCACCAGCAGCAGCCGCGACACCACAAACGCCGCTACCGCGACGAACATGCCGGCGTCCCACACCTTGTCGGGGTCGAGCCCTACGCGCGCGGCCGTGCGCTGCGACAGCCACAGCGCGGCGATCAACCCTGCCGCCGCGAACACCCCATAGACCGGCAGATGCAGCCGCCCCAGGCGAAAAAACCCGGGAGCCGCCATCGCCATCGTTTGGAGAAAAAGGATCACCGCTTCGAGCATACGCGGAGCGCGTGATCGGCATAGAAGGGAAGTGAAGACCGACCCACTGGGCCGTGCGACGAAGCGCAGGTGAACCCGTCGTAGACGGTGGGATTCAGCCGTGGCTCTTTAGGCTTTCCGAACTGGCGGACATAGCACACCGAGCCATATATACGAGCCGAACCCCTGTTCAAAGAATATTGGTTCAACCTGCGTTGTTCGCGCACCTGCTTTGCAGGCCGGTCTCTGGATTGGATGCTAACGGCAGCAGACGGATTTGGCAAACTCCAAGCGCCGCCGCCTTTAATGCTCTGTCGCCTTCTCCGGAGCCACGGCCGGCGTATGCAGCACGGCCGCCAGCGGTGGGTGCGCGGGCCACCGCAAAACCCGCGTTTTCAGCACTTCCACCAGCAGCGCCTCGTCCCCGTGCGACATTTCGAGCTGCACCACCTGCGGCTGCTCGTTCGCGTCGCGGTAGCTCAACGAAAGCTGCTTCGCTTCGGGCCACGGAGCCACCAACCGCCAGACACCTTCGGTCAGAAGGCCCACGTGCACCTGCCTGCGGGTTTTCGACTCGTAGCTGATCACATGGTCGTAGGGAATCGTGAGCGTCGCCGGTCCTTCAAAGACGATGGCATCCGCGGACGTGATCGACAGCTTGCCATGGAGTCCGTTGGCCGGCAGCGCCGTTCCGCCCACGTAGGTGACATGCTTGAATGTCTGCGCTTGCACCGGCGCGTCGCCGGCCGCCAGCAGGACGAGCAGGAGAGCCAGGCTCGCCGCCGCGACCGCTCCCGTTGCGTTCGTGCTCCCGTGCTTGCTCTCGCCGCGCAGCCGCCATGCCCGCGCCAGCGTTTTCACGTCGCGGTGCCACACCGGCAGCACGAGGCTCATGGCCATGGTTTCCGCGTTGCTCAGAACGCCCACCGCGATCGCCGCGCTCATCCACAACGACAGATGCTGCGTCGCGAACGTCACGATCACCGCCGCCGCCAGCACCAATCCCCACGCCTTGGCCAGGTAGGAGTGGTAGCTCGCCGGCTTGCCGAACTTCGCGATGGCGAAGGTGAACTGCGCCACCTCGAAGCCGACCACCAGCAGCACGCCGCCGCGGCACGCCTGCCAGACCGCCGGCACGTACAGGCCGATGGCCGCGGCCACGCAAAGGTAAAACGCTGTATCGGCGAGCGAGTCCGCCAGCCGCAGAGCCGCAGTGTCGGTCTTCCAGCGCCGCGCCAGCACGCCGTCGAAGATGTCCGACAGTAACGCCGCGACCACCATTGCCGCCAGGGCGGCCCCGTTCCAGCGGCACCGCTCGCCTACCAAGACCAAGGGTCCTAGAGCGGTTCGGAACGCCACCATTGCCCACGGCACATGTTTTCTGATCTGCATTGTTTTCGTCTCCTTTGCCTGCAAGGACGAAGATAGGGGAGCCGGCACGGGCGCGGGGGGCGCTTCAGGACACTTTCGGAGGTGTCACAACGTCCGGCGGTGGCCGAGAGGAGTCTTCAACGAAGCGCCGCCTGCTCAAACGGCCGCAGTTTCTCCTTGGTCGCTTCCGCGAGCAGCGGAAACACGAAGCGCCGCGGCTTTTTGGGCAGCTCCGGCCGCGACGCCGTGTACACATCGCACAGGACCGCGCCGGCCCCCGCCAGCCCGCGCCAGGGATCGGGGCCGCTCGCTTCGGCCGAGGGCGGCAGATGCACCGGCAGCAGGGCGTCTCCGGCGACACCGGCGGCCAGCAGCATCGTGCGTGCAGTATCCACAAACTCCGTCCAATGAGAGACCACCGCGATCAACTGCCCGGGGGTCGCGCTCACAAGGGGAGCGAGCCAGGTCAACGCAGAACTGATCGGCAGCACAATCAGTTCGACGCCAACCCCTATGGCTTCCTGCACCAGCGGCTGCCGGCTGGGGCGGCACAACGGCACCGCGCCGGCAAGACAGTTGCGGTCGGCACGGCACGCCTCGGGAGCGATTACCTTCACCGGCAGGGTGGTCAAAGCTTCAAGCTCCGCCTTCAGGATCTGCGCCAGCGCTTCGTCCGCTTCGATCAGCAGCAGGTGGTCGGCGGGCGGCGCGGCGAGCCAGCGGGCCACCTGTTCGCGCACCGTTTGGGCCGGCAGGCCAAGCTCCCGCACTGCGCGGAAGAATCCCGCAATGTGGACGTCGAGCACCTGCTCGGGCGTCATCGGCTGCGGCGTGCGTTCGCGGACGTACACGCCGGAGCCGTGCCGCGACTCCACCCAGTTTTCCTGTTCCAACTGCCGGTAGGCCGCGCTCACGGTGTTTGGATGGATGTCGAAGCGGCGCGCCAACGCCCGCGTGCTGGGCAGTTTATCACCCGGCTGCAGATCGCCTGAAAGGATCGCCAGCACGATCTGCGTGCCCATCTGGCGGTACAGCGGCACCTCGCTGCCGGGGGCGAACCACATCTTCATGTTGCGCGTTCTCCCCGACATTTCCTGGGCTCGGCCTGTGCCGAGCCCAGGGAAGCCGCCTTATTCCGCCGCTTTCGGCAGCGGCTTCCGCTCGGTCGTTGCAGGGGGCGCCGCAACCGGTGCGGCTTCGGCCAGCAGCGTGCGGATTTCCTTCTTCATGTCCTCTTCCGCACCCACCGCGCGCATCCGGATACTGCTTTCGCCGTCGAGCACGATATAGGTCGGGAAGCCGGTGACGTGGAACAGCGCGGCGATGTTCTTGGCTTCGTCGCGCGTTTGCACGCCTTCCAGACGCTTGTCCTTCACGTAGCGCCGCCACAGGCTTTCGTCTTCGTCGACGCTCACTTCCAGCAGCACAAACTTGCTGCTATCGAACGAGTCCATCATGCTTTGCACGTAATCCGAGTCGCGCTCGCAAAACTTGCACCACGTCGCCCAGAAGTCGATCAACACCACTTTGCCGGCCAATGACGCGAGCGTCACGGGCTTGCCGTCGATGGTTGTCGCCGTGAAGCCGGGCGCGGCTTCTTCGCGAGCCATGGCGACGTTGTGGCTGAAGCGCAACGCCCGCGCGCACTCGTCCGCGTCCGTTCCGGGGAGGGCGGCGCAGGCGGCAAACTCGCGGCTGGCGTCTTCGTCCTTGCGCATGGCCGCGAGCACGCGTCCGCGCAGCATCCGGGCGGGCTCATTAGCGGGGTCGTCCGCGATCGCCCGGTCCAGCACGGCGTTTGCGGCGCTCAGCGAGCCGGTGGCCCGCTTGGGGTCCTTGGCGACGCCGTCGCGCCCATCGCGCTGCGCAAAGTAGCCGGCCAGCAGCGCCTGCCCGGCCAGCACCTCATCGCGAGCCCGCGCCTGCCCCGCCGCCTCGGCCGCCGCGGCCTGCGTATCGCTCGCGGCGGCTTCCTTGAACAGGTTCATCGCCGCCTGCACGCGACCGAGCGCCAGCAGGCACGGCACGCAGCCTACGCCGCCGGCCTTCGCGGCCGCGCGGTAGCTGTCGGCGGCCGCGCTCAGTTGCTTGCGAGCCTCATACTTTTGCCCTTCAGCCATGGCCGCCTGCGAGGCTGCCGGCATTTCCACCGCGGCCTGCGCGCGCGCGGCCGCCGCCGACAAGCAGCAGACGCCCAGCCAAAGAACACCACGCAGCCCCTTCATCGCTGTGCCTCTTCAGCACCGGGCACCGACACAACGGCTCTGCCCGAGGGCTCCGGAACGACTACGCCCGCGACCGCCGGCTGTGTTTCGCGGGCCTTTGCCAGCAGCTTCTTCAGCCGGCCTTCCACGTTCGACCCCGAACAGACCATCTCCGCGGTCAGCACGGCGTCCGTGTCGTTAGTGAAATAGTGCGGGATGGAGCTGGCATCGCACTCCCGCGACAGTTTGTGGTCCGTGTCGCGATACTGCTTCCAGGTTATCTCGTTTTTGGCGATGAACGATTTCCACGCCTCTTCATCGCTGTCCCAACTGACGCTGAGGATCACCAGCGGCTGTCCGGCGAACTCCTTGGCGATCTTCTTCATGTGCGGCAGTTCCGCGTTGCAGGGGCCGCACCAGGTCGCCCAGAAGTCGATCAGCACGACGTGGCCGTTCATGGCGTCGAGGTTGAATTTCGATCCGTCAAGCGCGCTCACCTCAAACGCGGGAGCCATTTTGTTCAGCGCCAGCGATGGATTTTCCGCAAAGTGCTGCGCGCGCAGCCGCGACGGATCGTTGGGCTTGGCGCACTTGACGCACTCGGTAAACTGCACGGAAGCCTCAGCCAGCTTGCCGAGACGCGCCAGCACTTCACCCTCCGCAAAGCGGGCCGCACCGTTATTCGAGTACGTCTCGATGGCCTGTTTCAGCACCGCGTCGACGGCTTGCAGTTGCGCCGGCTTGGGTTTGTCGCCGGCCTGCGCCAGCATGGCCTGCGCCCGTTCCAGGCCCACGTAGGAGATCATGGCCGGTGTCGTGTACAAGGCCTGGAGCGAGGTTGCGGATGCCAGCGCGTCTTTGTACTCGCGGTAAAACATTTCCGTCCGGTACATGGCCTGGAGGCACTCGGTGCACTGGCCTCCGGCGACCTTGTTGGCTTTCTTGTACGCGTCGGCAGCGTAGGCCGGCTCGTGTTTCTTTTCAAGCTCCTTGGCCTGCCGAACCGCGTCCAGAAATTTGGGGTCGCTCGCCCACGCGGGCGCGGGCTTTGCGGCGGCGGAGGCCGGAGCGGGCGCAGCCGGTGTTGGAGGGTCGGCGGCTTGCGCCAAACAGCCCGCAGTCGTGAACGAGATGCAGAAGACGGAACTCAGAAGGTACGTTCGCAGAAGCACAAGCGGGCTCCGGAAGGGAAGAATGACACCATCATCCACCTCCAGGCCGTTCTGTACAAGAGCAAAGTCTTTAGCGACCGTGCGCCATGCGGCTGGGAACGCAGCCGTTCCGCCGGTCAGGCGCTACCCGACCTTGCGCTCTTCAAAAATCTCGTCCAGCATGCCGGCCAGCGAGCCCGCGCGGGTGCGCATGGTGGTTTGCGCCTGCGTGGAGCTTCCCGTCAGGGCCTCGAGCCGCGCTTTGATTACTGTCAACTCGTCGGCGATGTTGAGCGCCGCCAGCACCGCCACGCGCAGGCTGTCGACCGTCGCGCTATGCGCCGAAACCGCGCGCATCTTGGCGTCGACCATGTCTGCCAGCTTGTGGATGTAGGGCGCATCGGTGCCGCGAAGCTGGTATACCTGGTCGTAAATTTCGACCACCACCGCACCGCTCGCCTGCGCCGCCAGTTCCGCCCGCGACAACTCCGCCGCACTCATCTGTGTCGCTTCCGCCAAACCGTTTCTCCTCCGAACCATTCCCTTGTGCGGCCAGACCCTTCCCGCGGGTAGTGCAGCGGCCCGCGACACTCATGGCCGTTTCTGCAATAAAAAACGCCCCCAGCACTCCACTTTTCGAGATACCAGCAGCCCGCGATACGGTCTATAGCAGCTCGTCCATTTGCGATAGCATTTTTTCAACGCGCTGCCGCGTGGTTTCCCGCTCGCGCAGCAGAACTTCCACTTCGCCCTGCGCGTGGTTGGCCGCGTTCAGCTTTTCGCGCAGGTCGGCTGCTTCTTCGCGGGCCGCGTGTGCGTCGGCTTCAGCCGCGGCGCGGGCTTCGCGCTCACTCCGAATCAGCTCGACCGCCCGCAGCACCTTCTGCTCGAGCGCTTGAAACTCATCCACGCTGACTGTTGCCGCTTCGTCCATCGTGCCTGCCGCCTCCGGCTCTCAATCAAGTCGAAGTATAAGGATTCGCGATGTGGATTTAGCCGGACGCAATTGGGGGTACCCAGGTCGGTTCCCCCTTTTGCTCCCCGACTACTCCGGCGCGCGCTGCGTTCCGCCCAGCACCGTCAGCGCCGTGGTCGCCCTGGCCGCCCAGCCGGTCAGCTCTTCGTCGGTCAGGGTCCGCTCGTCGGACTGAAAGCGCATCCGCAGCAGCATGGAGTGCTGCCCGACGGCGACGGCCTTACCCTTGGGGTCGCGAAACACTTCCAGCGGAAGCACCTGCAGCATCTCCGGGATGGCAAGCCCTTGCAGCGCGCCGGCGATTGCTTCCCAGCGCACCGAGTCGGGAAACAGAAAGGAAAGATCGCGCACCACGGCCTGGAAGCGCGAAAGCTCGCACACCGCCGGCTGCCGTAGCGGCCGCGCCAGCAGCATGGCCGCGCGCACGTCGGCGAGCACGCAGGTTTGCCGCAGCTTGCGGCGGGCGGCTTCCGCGTCGGAAAGCTCGCCGAACCACGCGACCGCCTCACCGGCCAGCAGCACGCGCGCCCCGCGGCCGGGTTCAAACCATGTAGGCAGGTGCTCCGCGTCGAACGTGACCGCCCCGGCGAACTTCGCCAGCAACGCTTCCAGCACGCCCTTCATCTCGTAGAAAAGGGCGTCGTTCGCCGAAGCGAGCGTGCCGGCCACAGCCTTGCCGGTCAAGCCGAGTGCCAGGGCTGTCGCCTCGTCCACCTGCGCGGTGGAACCCGTAAAGACGGTGCCCAGCTCAAACAAGCGCACTTCGTTCACATCGCGATGCAGGTTGCCCGCCAGCATGGACGCCATGCCCGGCACCAGCGAGGGCCGCAGCCTCCCGGCCTCCGCGCTCAGCGGATTGCCCATGGCCACGGACTGCCCCGCGGGACCAAACATCTCGGCCTCTTCGGCGGAGGCGAAGGTGCTGGAGACCGCCTCGCTGTAGCCCAGGGCCAGCAGCGTGGAGCGCACCGCGCGCTCCGCCTCCATGTGCGGCAGCTCGACGACGATGCCCGTAAAGCTCGGAAGCGTGTCGGCAAATTTGTTGTACCCGTAGACGCGGGCGACCTCTTCGATCAGGTCGATTTCGCGCGCGAGATCAAGCCGCCAACTTGGCAGCGTGACGTGGTACACGCCCGCTTCGTCCGCGGAAAGGAGCTTGCACCCAAGCGCAGTCAGAAAGCGTTCGATGACATCGGCGGCGATGCCTTTGCCGTCGAGAGTGGTGCCCAGATGCCGCGCCACCTCGCTGACGGCAAGCTGAATCGGCGCGCGGGCGGCCGTTTGCGCGGCTGTTTCCGAGACCACGACATCCACCAGCGGACCGACGACTTCTCCGCCGCATTGCGCCACGACCAGCCGTGTGACGAGGTTGTTGGCTGCCGGCGCTGCGGCGAAGTCGGCACCGCGCTCGAAGCGGTGCGAGGCGTCCGTGTGCAGGCCGTGGCGGCGGGAGCTTGCGCGAATCGCCGCGGGGTCGAACCACGCCGCTTCGACCAGAATATTGGTTGTCGCTTCCGTCACGCGCGACTCGTAGCCGCCCATCACGCCGGCCAGGCCCAGCGCCTTCGCCTCATCGGCAATCACCAGATCGTCGGCTACCAGGGTGCGCTCGGTGCCGTCGAGCAGATGCAGCGTTTCGCCGGCCACCGCGCGCCGCACGACGATTCCACCCTGCACCTTATCGAGGTCGAACACGTGCGTCGGCTGCCCCATCGCGAGCCAGCCGAAGTTGGTCGCGTCTACCGGCGCGGAGATCGGCTTCTGCCCGAGCGCGGCGAAGTAGGTCGCAATGTCGCCTGTCGCCGGCCCCACCTTTACGCCGCGAATGACGCGCGCGGTAAAGCGGCCGCAAAGGTCGGGCGCGTCGATACGTACGGGGAATCCTTCGCCCGGCCGGCTCGCGGCAAGCTCTTCGCCAAGCGCCAGTGGCTGCAAGGGAACATCGTAGATAGCCGCCGTCTCGCGCGCGACGCCGTAGTGATTCATGGCGTCGACGCGGTTGGTGGTGATGTCCATTTCAAAGCGCGCGCCGCCGCAGCCCGCGGGGAACTCGCCTTCGACGGCGATGCCGCGCAGGGTAAGGTCTTCGGCAAGCTGCCGGTCGCTGACGGGGAGCGTAGGGAGGTAGGAGCGGATCCACTGAGTAAGGAGGTTCATGGTCTAATTTCTTCTGCCAAACGTCACCTGGCATGATCCTTCTGAGCTTTGTTACGGGTCTGGTCACTTCGCCGCGAACGGGCTTCCTGGCAGAAAGTCCGGTCGCGCCGGCCCGTTCGCCACGGCTTCCACCAGGTTATAGAAAAAGGTATCGAACTTGGCCGCGGCGTCGAAGTTCATCGGTTGGGTCAGGTCGTCCTGCGGGCGGTGGTAGCGGACCTGGTACCACTCGCGGTAGCGGCGCTCGGCGTCGGTGCCGGGGTCATAGCCGAAGATGAAGCTGATGGCCGGGACGTGGATGCGCAGGAACGGGAACTGATCGGCGCGGCGCAGCAGGCCGCGCTCGGGCTCGGCGTCGCGGCGAAGCTCGATGTGCATCGGCGTAGCGACGGTCTGGGCTGTCGCGCCCAGCGTGGTGTCTGAAAGCGCTTCGACGGTTAGGATATTGAGCGGAAACAGCGGCCGCAACTGGTCCAGATTGATGTCTGCTGCCAGCCGCGCCGCCGGTACGGTCGGGTTCTGCACAAACCAGTTGCTGCCCAGCAGGCCCTTTTCTTCGCCCGTGAACGCCGCGAACAGGATCGACCGCCTGGGCGCGGGGAGCTTGCCGGCCTTGATGTCGTCGGCCATCTGGATCAGCAGCGCGACATAGGCCGCGTCGTCGAGCGCGCCGTTGTAGAGCGCGTCCCCGGCGACCGGCGTGCCGAAGCCGTAGCCGTCCAGATGCGCCGAGGCGACCACCACCTCGGGCGCCAGCGCGGGGTCCGTTCCCCGCAACATCCCGAGCACGTTGGGCGAGGAAATGTCGCGCTCGGTTATCTGGAACGAGACGTCCAGCCGAGCTGGCAGATCGAAGCTTTCGAGCGGCTGTTTCGCTCCGCCGGTCTTCAGAATCGACGCTGCGTCGTGCCCCGTTCCGGCAAGGATGCGCGTAAACGCCTCGGCGCTCAGGCGCATGGCGGGGAGCATCGGGTGGGGCGCGCGGCTGCCGGGTGGAATCCGGACGCGGCCCCCGGAAAGGTCCGGCCAAAGCACGACGCTGCGTGCGTAGGCGTAGGGCCAGCGTGGCGGCTCGATTGTAAAGTAGGGGTCGTCGATGTTGACGACGCCAAGCGCGCCGCCGGCTTTGGCGTTGGCCGCTCGCTCGCCGCCCGAAGGCAGACCGGCGCGCTGCGTGCCGAAGCAGAGCACGATCTTCAACTCGACATCAGCCATCGCGTCCTTGCCGCAATATCCGCGAAACGTCAGCCGCCCGACAGGCTTGCCGTTCTGCGTGATGTCCGTGGTGCCGTAGAGCGGGTTGTCGTTGGGCGTCAACGTGATTTCCTGCAGAAAGCCGAGCCGCAGGGGCGGGCCGCTGTCGGGGACGACGCTAAACTTCGCGCTTGCGGGCGGAATGGACCACTCGTGCATGGGCACGGTCTGGAACCAGGTGCCGCCGTCGCCGGCCGGCTTCAGCCCCGCCGCCCCGAAGCGCTCAACCACATATTCAGCCGCGCGCAGGTAGGCGGGCGACCCGGTGTCGCGGCCTTCCATGCTGTCGCCGGAAAGGGCCTCCGTAGTGTGCCACCAGGCTTTGGTGTCGGAGTCGTGGATTTCACCATCGCGCGGGTGCTGCGCAACGGCAGACACTGCCAGAGTGGAAAGGAGAACCGCAGTCGCAAGGCGCATGTGTGGCGATGCTAGCACTCTCTAGGCGAACTGCTCCAGAAACCGCATATCCGCCGTGTAAAAGAGGCCGACGCTTGATACGCCGTAGCGCATCATGGCAATGCGCTCGACGCCCATGCCGAAGGCGAAGCCGCTGATCCTGGCCGTGTCGTAGGCGGGCGCGCGGCCAAGCTCGACGCGCTTGCGGTCGACGGCCTGGAACACCGCCGGGTCGACCATGCCGCAGCCCAGCAGCTCGATCCAGCCGGAGTGCTTGCACTTGCGGCAGCCCTTGCCGCCGCAGAAGATGCAGGAAATCTGCATGTCGGCCGAAGGCTCGGTGAAGGGGAAGAAGGACGGGAAAAAGCGCGTCTTGACGCTCGAACCGAAGAGCGCTTTCATCGCGTGGTCGAGCGTTCCTTTCAGGTCGGAAAAGGTAATGTTGGAATCGACGCACAGGCCTTCGACCTGTTGAAAGCGCGCCAGGTGCGTGGCATCTTCGGCTTCGTTGCGGTACACCTTGCCGGGTACCACGAGCCGCAGCGGCGGCTCCTGCTCGATCATCGAGCGGATCTGCACGGGCGAGGTGTGCGTGCGCATCAGCAGGCGGTCGCGCAGGGGTTTGTTGTCCTGGTCGGCGATGACCAGCGTGTCCTGCGTATCGCGCGCCGGGTGGTTGGGCGGGAAGTTGAGCGATTCAAAATTGTAGAAATCGGTTTCGACCTCCGGCCCGAGCCCGACCGAGTAGCCCATGCGCCCGAACACGCCAACGATCTCCGCCATCGTTTTGACGAGCGGGTGCTCGACCCCGGGGCGGCGTAGCGTGCCGGGAAGAGTGACGTCGAGCGCTGCGGCTGTGAAATCACTCTTCAGCAGGTTCCAGACCTGAGAGTTCTCCGCTTCGGAAAGAGCAGCCTCGATACTCACTTTCAGAGCATTGAAACGCTGTCCAATCAGCCGTTTTGCTTCGATTGGGGCGACTTTCAGCCAGGCATCGGAGATCAGCTTGAGTCGACCGTTCTTACGTCCCAGCCAGGCCAGGCGAAACGCTTCCACGTTGAAATCAGATGCTCCTGTGGCGCTCGATGCCTCGGCTCGTACACCAGCGAACGCTTCGTCTAAAGCGGCCTCCGAAAAGTCGGTCAGTTGCGGTATCGTCAAGGTGTGCCTTCCATAAAGATTGCAGCGGGCCGGATTGGTTACCGGCTCGGAGAGCGTTGCTTGCACCACTAATGAGTCGCCATAACTCGGCAATCCCTTCTATCCAGCCGAGTGGCAAGCCTGAGGTAGGCCGGAGGGTCCGGCTTGCTCTCCCTATCCATTTCCGTGCACGACTTTCACGTACACGAGGCCCGCGGTGCTCATTCACCGCACTCGGGCTTCCTCAGTGTGTCCGTCCACACCGCCGCTGCACTATCAATGTAGCAAATGTATTTTGCTTCCGAGCGGCTGTTCCAAGAACAGTTGTACCTACAACGCCCAGGCGATCACCACCGCCATCAGCACGCCGATCCACAAGCTCCGGCGGTCGGTCATGGCGAAGACCACGGGGTCGTCGTTCATGTCCCCGCGGCTGGTCAGCATCCACACCTGGCTCAGCCACAGCAGCAGCACGGGCACGGCCAGCCACAGCCGGATAGGGTGCCGGTACAGCCCGCCCGTCCGCGGGTCGTTGATGTAGAGCGTCAGCACGACCACCGCCGCATACATTGCCCCGGTGCCGAGCGCGCGGAGTTGTTCTAAATCGCCAACGAAGTAGCCACGCCCGTTCGTCACCGCACCGCCGCGCTCGCGCAGGCTTTCCAACTCGCTGAACCGCTTCACAAACGCCAGCGACAGGAAAAAGAAAACGCTGAACCCGGCCAGCCACGCCGATACCGCCACCCCTGTCGCCGCGCTGCCGGCCAGGATGCGCACGGTGTACAGGCCGCTCAGCACAAAAACATCCAGCAGCAATTGCCGCTTGAGGTACAGCGAGTAACTCAGCGTCGTGACGGTGTAGATCACCATCCAGCCGACGAATTTATACGGCTTCTGCAGAACGAGCCCGCCCGGCAGGTGCGCCACGATCATGGGCAGCGTGACCGCGAGCAGCGCCGAAAGAGCCAGAAACAGCACCACCACGCCGATGCCCGCGATCGGCGACAGGTCTCCGGCAGCAAAAGGGCGGAAGCGCTTGCTGCGATGCCGGCGGTCGGCCTCGATGTCCAGCAGGTCGTTGATGATGTAGGTGGCCGAGGCGCACAGCCCGAAGCTGAGGAACGCCAGCAGCGCGGCGGCAATGGTGCCCATCTTCCAGGCGTGCGCCAGCAGCAGAGGAACGAAAATCAGCGTGTTTTTAGCCCACTGGTGCAGACGCACGGCGCGCAGCCAACTCTTTAAGGCGGGCGCGCGATCGTCAAAGGTGCGCGGCAGCGGCTTGCCGGCTGCCTTGTAGGTTCCGCGCAGCGAGCGAAACGGATTGGCGAGCAGCGGCTCGCAACTGGCGGCCAGCGGACCAATGTCTGCCATCGCATTGCCTACGTAGCTGAAGCCCTGCGGAAAGCGCGCCTGCAGCGCGGCCGTTTTGTTGCCGGCGGCCAGGTTGGTCGCGCCGTCGGACGCCAACACGCCGTCGAAAATGCCGACGTGGGCGGCGACGCGCTCGGCCAGGGCCGTATCGGCGGCGGTGGCCAGGTACAGCTTGCGGCCGGCGCCGTGCTGCTCGCGCAGCCAGGCCAGCAGCGGCACGTTGTAGGGCAGGTGCTCCACGTCGAGCGCGACGGCCGCCGTCAGGTGCCGCTTGAAGGCGGCTTTGCCTTCGGCGATCCAGCCGGGAATCTTCAGGATCTCGCGCGGGTGCTGCCGTCCAAGGGCCAGGGCGCTGTCGAGCAGCGTGTCCGACCGCACCAGCGTGCCGTCCAGGTCGACGCACACCGGAACTCCCGCTGCGCGGGCAGACGCGGGCGCGCCGGTAAGAGCGGGGAGCGTCTCCGTAGAGCTGGCGAAACCGGGGGCCATACCAGCATAGTACCGCTGCCTTGGCCTTTGCGGCAGGCCGTCGCCCTGCGTCAGGCTGAATTCCGGGAGACGATTTCGCCCGTGAGCCGAAACCTTCTCTCCCCATGGGTCGTCCATCAAGGGCGGCAACGTATGATGGGAATGACTTCCCGCGGTTGCCCCCGGCCCGCTTGCCTTACTTTGACCACGGTTGTTTGGCGCGAAGTGCTTCCGCAAGCGCCGGTGCCGCCGTACTTTCCGCAGGAGCAGCTTGAGACACTATGCCCGTTGACTTGCATTCGGACCCGGCGTCCGCCCAGCCACGAACGTCCGCCGCCGCCGCTGACGGACACCGTCCCGTAACCGACCCCGCCCACCTGCTTCCCGCCCACGCTACCACCGAGCCCGCCGCCGCGGCCAAAGGAGGAGGCCTGCGCCGCTGGCTGCTTCTGCTGCGTTTGCTGGCGGTTATCGGCTTTGTCGTCTGGCGTATCC
>CALMON010000225.1 GCA_937871785.1 uncultured Granulicella sp. | reverse complement strand
ACGCGAGTTCTGAACGCAGAGCCGCAGGGCGCAGCTACCAGCACCGGCGCGGTGACCGAGTGGACGTGCACAAAGGAGAATGCGCTTAGACCTGGACTCAACCGATTGGCTCGGAAGGTCAGCCACGTACCAAACGTGAGAACCCGGCCAGTGACTTACGCGATTGTCTTTTGGGTTGGACCTCAGCTGCGCTTGAAAGATTCTTCTGCGTGACAGAGCTTGTGCTTTCGCAGTGGCAGTGTGTGTAATGCTCGTTCAGCAGGGCCATCAAGTCGTCAATCACATTGTTCATCTGCACAAGCTTCGCTCGGCGTTCGGCCGGCTTTGCAATGATCTCACCAGCAATCTGCTCACGGAGAGCAGACTTGCTGTTGAGCAACATAGACAGCTCCTGGTCGAGGCGCTTTCGCTCATCACAAAACGTCGGTGTGGTTGGTTGGTCCAATAAGTAAATGTCCTGCTTGGTTTGTTCCAGGCGGCAGTTGCCGTCATAGCTTCTCAAATAGATCGCCCTGGCAGCTACCGATGTAAATCGACCATCTTCTGACAGTGTTGAAGAGCAGCCGTATTGAGCGACTGCTCTTGAACCGGAGTTCAATGTCTAATCGCCTTCATCCAAGCTTCTTGCTCTGGAGCCAAGCACGGATAGCCTGAACAAGCTCTGATTTTCGCTCAAGCGGCAGCCAGTGCGCGCCGGAAAGATCGGTCACGGTAAGGTCTGCGCATTTTGCGCGCATGGTGTCTCCATAATGATTCCCATTAATGGTGTTTACGGGATCGAGCGCACCATTGACAAAGAGCACCGGACGGATGATCTGCCCGCTATTTGGCGCCTCGTGCGCATAAGCGATGTTAGCGTCGTCGTTGAGGTACCAGGCGCATGGGCCCCGGAAGCCGTGGGCATTGAACTCCTGCACCAGCACGTTGAAGTCTGCCGGCGGCCAAAGAGCCGGGTCAGGTTGAGTGGCTGGTGCGCGGTGCGCCGCGCCGAAGCGCCCACCTTTACGCGTAACCATCGAATTGGGCGTGGGCTTGCCCATGCTGGCGGGGTCCCCCGGTCGGAAGATCGATGCCAGTGACGCGGCTTTGTCCGCATCCAGGTCAGCAACCGCGGACTTAAAGTGCTGTGTGTAGTAACGGTAGTAGTCCCACTGGCCATCTGGATACTGGTCAGCCGGATAGATGGACCGATCGACCAGCGGGACGAGAGTTGGCAGTGCGTTCGCGTCGGGAAAATAAGGTACTGAAATTAGCACAACGCCCCGGCTGCGCTCGGGGTGATGGGCGACCAAAGAACCGGCCACGACACTGCCCCAGTCGTGGCCGATCCAGATCGCAGGCTTGCCGCCAAGGTGGTCATGCAGTTCCGCCATGTCCGTCACGACTTGCTCGTTCGTGTAGGCGTCGTTCGCCGCGGGCGCGGAGGAGCCCCCATAGCCG
The DNA here is from genome assembly GCA_937871785.1 of uncultured Granulicella sp. Lineage (GTDB taxonomy): Bacteria > Acidobacteriota > Terriglobia > Terriglobales > Acidobacteriaceae > Granulicella. The sequence continues at coordinate 2,316 of CALMON010000225.1, read as the reverse complement.
CGCATATCTGGAGCGACGCAACGCCAACCATCGGCAGCGAACGCGTCCATCTGGGCGCGCCATATCAAACTGAGTTCCGGCCAGCCGTGAGGAAAGATCATCAGTGGACCGTTGGCCGGCCCGCTCTCTAGATAGTGCGTTGTATGACGACGCGTGCTGAACGTTTTCGAAGAAAGCGTGGAAGGTGCCATAGCCCATGCTATGCCTGACATGGAGAGTGCGCCGAATGCGGAGGCTGCAGTCATCCCGATGAGGACGCTGCGACGGTTGTGCACTGGTGCCGCTGGAGTGCGGAGTGGTTGCAGTGAGTTCTTCATAATCAAATTACTCCCGTCGAAAACTTAGCGTTCTGACGTATGGGTAGGGTCAATCTCAACCGAGCCATGCAACAAGCGCCCGCCAATTAGCGTGGCTCACAAATCGTGAATCGACACGTTTCGGAACCGACATGCAAGAAGAAGAAAGCATCGAGCCACGTCGTGTCCAATGCGAGATATAGCCCAACGAATAAGGCTGAACGTATAGATTGCGTGAGGTGAGGAGGCTGAGGCTGAGAGATGCTGCAACGATAAGCAGTGACGTATGATTGGGCTCTGAAGAACACATTCTTCTGAGGAGTGTTCGATGGAAATACGCCACTTAAAAGCTTTTTGCGTTATTGCTCAGGAAACACATGTAACGAAGGCAGCGAAACGTTTGCGCATAAAGCAGCCCGCGCTCACGCAGCAGATCAGACTGCTCGAGAAGGCTACCGGCTTTCAGTTGCTCAGGCGGACAGGCCGCGGCATAGCTCTGACTGAAGCAGGGCAGTTTTTCCATAAAGAAGCGGAAGCGATCCTGCTGAGTTTGGATGATGCCTGTATAAAGGGGCAGGAAATTGCAAGGGGCGAAGCGGGACACATAAGGATTGGTGTGACGGAAGGGGCGTCATTCAACCCGAAGTTGGCTGCAGTCTTCAGAGACTTCCGAGCTAGGTGGCCAGAAGTCGGACTCACGTTTTCTCAGAAGCAAACGCGCGAACTTGCACGGGATCTGCGCGAAGGCCGGCTTGACGCTACGTTCATGTGCTCGGTGGGGAGCAGCCCCGAACTCACTACGGAAAGTGTTTTCCATGAGGATATGGTGCTTGCTTTACCGCGTAAGCACGCCTTGGCCAAAAGCAGGACGGTTTCACTTCGCGCACTCGAGAACGAGCCGTTGATCCTTATCTCGCATGGAAATACAGAACACTCGCTTCAGTTGCGGCTTGCTGCAGCCTGCAGCAAATTAGGCTTCTCTCCACGTATCCTGCAGACATCACCGGAGTTCATGTTGGCACTGAACCTGGTAGCGTCCGGGCTCGCGCTGACGTTTGTACCGGCTTATATGGCAAGCGTGCACGCGGAGGCTATTGCGTACAGGAACTTTGAGCCGTCCGCAAACATCACCATGGAGACTATCGTTGCTTCGCCGGCTGCGAACTCATCTGCTGCTGTTGCAAATCTCCTTGCAGTTACATCGGCAGTGTTCGGTGGGAAAAAGCGAAAAAAGAAGCTGGAGTCTCGGAAGACCCGTACTTCCCTGGTTCGCAAGCAACGAGCAGAGACAGAGAACGATAGGGCTGAACCTATGGAAGCGCGATAGTTGGTTATTGGACGTTGCGAGGATGGTTGCGTTCTGATTGAAGGCGCAGGCAAGCACCCCGTCAGGTGGTCTTATCGGACAGTCTTTGAAGGTAAAAGTCATCGGGCGCGAGTGCGGAGATCGGTGCGGCAAAGGAGTCTCACCTTCCAGCTTGGAGACAGTTGAAAGGTCTGGAGTTGGTTCCCGCAGTGGCGGCTGCAAGTGGGTTCGGAGCGCAAAGGGCATTCCCTAACGGTGGAAGGGGTGGTCGCGATCCCCACAGTGATATCGTGCCACACGCCGTCCGGGTTCGAACCATCGCGATCTTCTTTGCGGCGTCGCTCCGCGGCGGGCATGTCCAGAAGGCCTTTGCAACAGCGTTGCCCGTTCAGGTGAACGCAGCACGACTTTGTTCTTAACCACACACTGAGCCGTTTAGGTCCAGCGTCAACCCTAGAGTTTCATGGTGACGTTTATGAGTAAGCTTGCACGACGTACTTCAATCCCCGCCCTGATTGGCCGACGCATACTGAACGCTTACATCTTCAGCGACGAACTTGAAGCCCATGGCGTCGTCCTCAGCCTTGACGATGGTTCAGATCTGAGCATCGAGTTCAATTACCAAACTCGGGTGCTTGCCGAGGTGGTTACCGCGAAGCCAGACAACGACGATCCGGTTGTAGTGATGCTCCTAGACTGATCCAATCTGCATCC
>CALMON010000224.1:16468-30921 GCA_937871785.1 uncultured Granulicella sp. | reverse complement strand
CCCGGTCGTGGCGGTGGTGCCCGGCAGGCCGGCGACAACCAGGGAGACGGCGACGGAGAGCAGGGTCGCGGCCGCGGGGGCGCCGCTGATCGCCACCGGCAGGTAAAAGCTGACCAGCGCCAGCAGCCACGCAAACGTCTGCGCTCGCCCCAGCCCCGCCGCCAGACCTACCCAGGAGCTGCCCACGACGGTCAATATCTGCGCCAGCACCAGGTCACGCAGCCGAAGCTGCCGCGTCAGCCCATGCTCTTCCGCCCCGGCCAGTTCCGCATCGTTCATGGCCCATAGTACCGTTTCGCCGTTAGGTTGGCGTAGGCTGAACGCATCCTCATGAGCTCTCGACAGAACTTTCGCTGTCTCCGCGCGCTTGTACTCTCCTTGCTATTGGCCGCGACGGCTTGGCCCAGCTGCGCACAGGCTTCTGCCGCACAAGCAGTACAGGCAGCGGCGGTGGTCCCGCCGAACCGGCCTCTTGCCGGCTTGACCGACCGGCAGGTCGAAAACCTCGCTACGCTGGTGGAAGTCTGGGGTCTGCTCAAGTACCACCATCCGGCGTTCACTTCTGGCAAACTCAACGCGGACGCTGAGCTGTTTCAGTGGATGCCGCTTGTGCTCCGCGCCGCGGCGCCTGCGGTCCCGTCGCGCTCGACGTTCTCCGAACAGGCAAGGCCCTCCGGGTACCCTCGCGCCGGCTGCAGGAACCTGAGTTCGGTTGGACGTTGCTTTTTCACCAGCGTTCCGGTCCGGCGTTTCAGTGGCTGTCGAAAGGCGTCGCCTATCTGAACGTCAATCTCCTCAAACCGGCCGAGGCAGAAGGCATCATGAAGCAGGCTGCCGGCACGCCGGCGCTGGTTGTCGATCTTCGCAACTACCCCGATTGCGACGTCCCCAGCGTCCTGGGCAAATACCTCGTCACCACCCTGATCGAATTCGTTCGCTTCACGCACGTCGCGACGGCCCATCCCGGAGCCGTGCAACTCGATGGCCGCAGCGTGCTGAAGCCCGACCCGGCAACCGGAGCGACGGTTTATTCAGGCAAGCTGGCCATTCTGGTCGATGAAGAAACGCAAAGCGCCGCGGAATTTTCCGCCATGGCTCTCAGGGTGGTTCCCGGCGCGATCGTCGTCGGCAGCCAGACCGCCGGAGCCGATGGCAATGTCAGCAAGATCATCCTGCCGTTCCGGATGCCCACGTACATCAGCGGCCTCGGCGTGCTCACGCCGGCGCTCGGCGAAACGCAGCGTGTCGGCATCGCTCGCGACGTCGAAGCTGTGCCCACCGTTGCGGGCATCGCCGCAGGGCGGGACGAGGTTCTCGAAGCGGCTATCCGCGTGATCGTTGGGGGCTCCATCTCTGCGGAGGAGGTGGAGCAGATGGCACGCCGGTGAAGCGGGCTGACTCAGGCGTTCCACGTCGACGCGTCGTGCTGAACAGCTCGGCGGCCCTGTAGCCCGGGGCGTTACATTTCTGCCAGCGGCTGCTTACTCATATTTCAGGGTTGTGACGGGGTCCAGCTTGGCGGCGCGGTTGGCGGGAAGCGTGCCGAAAATGACGCCAACCAGGACAGACGTGAACAAAGACGCGACCGCGCTCCATGGTGAGATCGGGATCGAGAAATCCGTAAAGAAGCGTAGGCTGAACGGAATCGCGATGCCGATCAGCGTGCCGATGATGCCGCCCGCGAGCGAAAGAAAGACCGACTCCGTGAGGAACTGCAGCCGGATTTCACGGCTGGTCGCGCCGAGAGCTTTGCGAATGCCGATTTCGCGAATGCGCGACTGCACGTTCGCCAGCATCGAGTTCATAATGCCGACGCCCGACACGATCAGCGTGATAGTCGAGGCCAGCACCAGCACCAGCGTCAGCATGTCGGCGATCTTGGCCATCGTTTTCAGAATGTCCGTGAGCGTCTGCGCCTTGTACACGCTGGTTTTGCGGTGCCGGCGCGAGATGATGTCCTTGATTTCGGCGGCGGCGGGCTCCACTTCGGAAGAGGTCGCCATGCTGAAGAAGATTTCCTTGAGCGTGTTGGTTCCGCTGAAATAACGGGCCACCTCATACGGCACAAGCAGTGTGTGCTCAGACACTTCGGAGTTGCCGTAGGTGTCCATGCTTTCATCGAACACGCCGATGATGGTGAACGGAATGCCCTGGAAAAGAATGCTGCGGTCGATCGCCGCGCCATAGCTGCCGTACAGCTCCCTGGCCATGGGGCCGACGATCACGGCCACCTTGGCGTGCGTGGCGGAATCCTCGTCGTCGAAGAAGCGGCCGGCTTCGACGCGCAGGTTGCGTACGTCTTTATATTCCGGGTTGACGCCAAGCAGCATGGCGTCCTTGGTGACGCCGCTGCCAATCGCGATGCGGTCGTTGACCTCCAGCATCGGGGAGCTGGCGGTAATGTCCGGCACCTGATCGTCGACGGCTTTCATGTCGTCGATGGTCATGTAATCGGGCGAGCCGACGTTGTCCGGGCCGAGCACGACGCCGCCGGCGTACTGCATTTCGACCTTATTGGGGCCGAGCCCGCTGATCGCGTCGAGCGCGTACTGCTTGCCGGTGTAGCCCACCGTCGCGACCAGGATGATCGACGCCGAACCGATGACCATGCCCAGCATCGTCAACAGGAAGCGCGCTTTGGAGGCGCGGAAGCTGTCGATCGCAAGGTGCAGCGTTTCGCGGAATGCAACGGTCGAGCGCGCGCTGCTGAGGGTCCGCTCGAAAGAAGGGTCGCGCGGGCTTGTAGCCGACGGGGAAGCCTGACGGGTGCTGACGGGCGGCGGGATGGGGGTAGCGGTCGCCATAGGCTCGCTTGGAAACGCCTGCCGGTCGGCAGGTACGCTTTAGACGCATTCTAGCCGATGACGATGCTTCCAGACGATGACGATGCTTCTAGCCGATGACGATGCTTCCAGACGATGACGATGTTCCAGCCGTTGACGATGCGCGGGGTACGCGCCAGGCGGGTGGCTTGTGGGATGCTTGTGTCTATGTGGGCTTCGGGACGATGGGGGTTCGGCGGATGTGCGGGTGGGGTTGCGGTGGCGCTTCTGCTGCTGGGTCGTCCGTTGGCTCCGGTGGGAGCGCGGGTGTCCGCCCCGGCAGCCGAGGCACCCGGCCCGGCGCTGAGCGAGGCGCTCGCCGGCACGCAGGCTAGCGGACTGGTAGTGAATGTCGCGGACGGGCGCGTGCTGGCGTCGGTGGGTGATGTGCGCGGCGCCAAGTTTCTGCCGGGGTCGACAATGAAGCCGTTTGTGCTGCTGCGGGCGCTGATCGACGGCGTCGTTCGGCCGCAAACGACGATCCCGTGCCGAGGCACGCTGCTGGTGGGCGGCCGCAACCTGCGCTGCACGCACCCGCGCGAGCTGCGCAGCTTTACGGCCGAAACCGCCCTGGCGTATTCCTGCAACGAGTATGTCGCGGCGGTCGCGGCGCAGATGCGACCGGATCAGCTTTCCGGCGGGCTGGCCGAATATGGTCTGCGGACGGGGCCGGGAGCCGCTCTGGGAACACCCAACAGCCGCATTTTGCAGGCGCTTGGGCTGGCCGGGCTGCGGGTGAGCCCGGAGCAACTCGCGGCGGCGTACCGGCGGCTGGCGCTGAACATGGTGGGCTCCGGCATGTACGCGCAGCGGGCGGCGCTGGACCTTGTACAGCGCGGGCTGGAAGGCTCCGTGAGCTACGGCATGGCGAACGGCGCGGCCACGGCGGGGGTGCGGCTTGCCGGCAAGACCGGAACCGCCAGTGAGCCCGGCCAGGCGTGGACGCACGGCTGGTTTACGGGCATTGTGTATAGCGGCGACGGCCAGCCGCAGCAGGTGGTCGTCGTGTTCGTGCCGGTGGGCAGCGGGGCGGAGGCGACCGCGCTGACGCACCGGTTCCTGGCAGCGGAGTTTGCGAAGTGAGAGGGTCCGGAGCTGGCGGGAAAGAGCTACGCGCTTCAAGGCTTCGGCGCTTCAGATCCGCTGCGGCTGGCTGTGTGCTTGCGCTTGGCGCTCACAGTCTGGCGGCGCAGGCGAGCGGCGACGTTTCGGTCCGGGTCTTCTCCTCGCACCGGGTGGATGGCGTGACGCTGACGCCGGTGGGCATCGGGGCCTCGGTGCTGCGATGCCCGGCGTGCGCCGCCGTGCCGATGCGCGGGGCTATGCAGGTGAGTGCCGGGCCTTCGGGGCTGTTGATCTGCGGGGCATTCGGTGGCTCGCTTGGAAAGCCGAGCGAGGGAAAAGGGAAGCAAGGAACCCCGCTGCTGATCGCGGGGGAATTGCGCGTGGAAGCCGCCGGTATCGCACCCGCAAGCGTCGCCGGGCAGTGGCGCGTGGACATCGAGCGCGGCGCGGCCCGCGACCGCGGTTCCCTGCATATCGCCGTCAGCGTGCCTCGCGAGCGGTATGTGATGGCGGTTCTGCAGGGGGAAGCCGCTCCTGACGACCTTCCCGCCGCGCTCGAAGCATTGGCTGTGACGGTGCGGAGCTATGTGCTGGCGCGGGGGGTTGCGGATAAGGCTACGCCGCAGGAGCTGACCGACAGCACCCGCTCGGAAGTCGCGCGGTTTGGCCCGGTGCCGCAGCGGGTCCGCGATGCCGTACAGGCGACCGCCGGCGAAACGCTGTGGGCTGGGGGCAAGCGCGTGGAAGCGTACTTTTCCGAGAACTGCGGCGGGCAAACGGAGGCGGCCGACGCGGTCTGGGGTGGGGCGCGGAAGCCGTGGCTTACGGCGCACCCGGATAGCTGGTGCGGGCGTACGGACGCGCAATGGCACGCGGACGCGTCGGCCGACGAGCTGCGCGCGGCGCTGGCGGCGGAAGGCTGGGCGCTGCCCGGGCCCGTAACGGGCGTGCGGGTTCTGGCGAAGACGCCGAGCGGACGTGTGGCGCGGGTGGAAGTCGCCAGCGGGACAGAGCGGCTGCCGCTTGCGGCGGCGACGTTTCGCTTCGCCATCGACCGCGCGCTGGGATGGAATCGGCTGCGCAGCGACTGGTACGCCGTCCGGTTCGACCGTGGGCGCGCGGTGTTTGAAGGCCGTGGTTTTGGCCACGGCGTGGGGCTGTGCCAGGCCGGCGCCCGGGCGTTTGCGCTGGACGCGCAGGAACGCAAAGCGGACGCGGATGACACGGCGCGGGCGATACTACAGTTCTATTTCCCGGGGACCGAGGTGCGGGTCGAAGCAGGCGACCACGGTTGGCGGCGAAGCGAGGGGGCCGGCTGGACGCTCGATGCCGTGGCTCCGGACGCCGCCGTGCTCCGCGCCGGAAACGCCGCCTGGGCAGACGCGCGGCGGCGCTTCCGGACCGCGGCGGTGCCCCATCCGGTGGCGCGTTTGTACCCCGAAACCGACCTCTTCCGGCAGATGACGAGCGAGCCCGGCTGGACGCTGGGCACCACGCGTGGGCCGCTGGTGTCGCTGCAGCCGGTGTCCGTTATATGGCGGCAGGGTGGCGCTGAAGCGCTGCTGCTGCACGAGTTCCTGCACGTGCTGGTGGAAGCCGAAGCGGGCGCGGCGGCTCCGCTGTGGCTGCGCGAAGGGCTGGTGGAGTGGCTTGCGGGTCTCCCGGGAAGCTTTCCCAGATCGAGAGGGAACACCTTTGGACTGACAGGCGCCATGATGCCTAACGACGTGCTCGACGCGCGGCTGCGACGGCCGGCAACCTTCGACGAAGCGAACGAGGCCCACCGCATCGCGCAAGCGCACGTGGCGCGGGCGGTGGCGGAATACGGCACCGACGCCGTGCGAAGCTGGTTACGGAACGGGGTTCCCGCCAGCGTGCTCCCGCGCTAGCAGCCCCGCGATGAAGGCGATCAGGAAAGCGTAGATCGCCGTGTCGATGCCATAGATGAGGCCATAGCGAAGGATGAGGCTGGTGAGCTGCGTCGCCGTAGAGTGGCCGGGGACCCACTCATTGAGCCATGTCGTTAGCCAGAAAGCGGCAAGCGCGGCGGCCAGGGTGCCGAGCCACAGCGCAGGGCGACGGAGCACGCGCCAGGTGGGCCGCTCGCGCAGGGTACGGACGGCGCGCGCGACGGACTCGATGAGGAACGGAAGCAGCAGCGTCGGGAGCACCCACCAGAGCAGGATTTCGAGCAGGTTATGCTGCCAGCGCACGAGCCGGTCGTAGGGGAGGTTGTCGCGCAGGTGCGGCGGCAGGCGCGAGTTCCAGTAGCCGGCGCGGCGGCCGTTGGTGTTGGGGTAGAAGAACGCCTGCGCGGCGCGAATCAGGAAGAACCAGAGGGCAAGCCAGAGCGCGAGGATGAGGTAGCTCAGGCGGCGCGGCTTGCGGGCAGGGGAAAGGGCTGCAGCCGAGGTCTGGGGATAACCACTGCCGGCGGGCTCGCGCAGGGCCTGCAACGTGACGAGGTGCAGCCGCAAGAACGCGAAAACGAGGCCCGCCAGGATCAGCATCGAGAGCAGAAACTCCCAGGTGTGGGAGTCCGGAATGCGCAGCCAGAAAAGAAAGGCGAGCGCGAGCGCGGCGTCGGCCCAGAGCAGCCGCAGTAGCACGCGGGAAGGCACGCGGAGAGTGACGCCGGCCGCGGTCATTGAGTTTGGACCTCCTTGACGTCGAGGTGCAGCTCGTCCGTGGTGGCCTGCACACCGGGCTGATAGTTGGGCTGCACGCTGGCCGGGCTGATGGTGAAGCTGCCCGGGTTGACGACCTTGAGCAGGTAGAAGCTTTCCTTGCGGCCGCTGAAAACGTCGGCGAAGATCGCGGCATGGTCGTCGTGGAACTCGCGGCGGGTGTACCAGGTTTCCCAGGCCCCGGGGCGGTCGGGAATGCTGTAGGCGGAGTCGTTGGAGATGAATTCAGCGCCCGCGGGAATGGGGTCTTCGATGACGAGGTACTTCGATGGCGAGCCGCTGACGCCGATATGCACGGCGAGCACATCGCCCTGCTGCACGGGGCCGTTGAGCGGCTGCAGCTTATAGACGATGTTGTTTTTCGCGTCGCGGTCGGGCACCAAGACGAAGTAGTCGCGCGTGATGTTGAGCGACAGGCTGCCTTGCTGGTAGCTGTGTTTGTCGGTCGAAAAATAGGTGCCGGCCGCGCTGAAATATTTGCGCCCCGCGCCGTGGGTCACGACGCGAATCGAGTTCCCCGGCTGCAGGTGTGCGGCGTCGACCGAGGCTTGCAGGGTGGCGCCGGAAAGCGCTTCGGCCTGCGTAAAGTGGCGGCGCGCGACGCTGGCGCCGTTCACGAAAATTTCCGCATCGGAGTCCCCCGCAAGCTCGTGCGAAGCGACCACGTAGTCCGTGAGCCCGAGCAGCACGAAAGCGGTCTGCTGGGTGGAGCTCCACCAGTAGCCTTCGTTGCGATTGGCGACCAGCCACTGCGCCGCGCGTGGCAGCAGAGGGCTCGTGGGGTCGGTGGCGACGAGGAACTTGAGCGCGTAGGCGGTGCTTTCGGCGTCGGCGTCGTAGTCGATATCGAGCAGATTATTGCGGCTCGCGGACCAGCTTGTCAGCTCGCCGGCGGTCTGCGCTTTTGCCTCAAGCAGCCGGGCGATTTCCGCAACGCGCGCATCTTTAGGGTCGACATGCAGCAGCGCAAGACCGGTGAAGGCGAGGGCCTGCGGGCTCAGGTCGTTGCGGCGATCGTAGGAGGTCCGCAACTGGTCACGAAGGGTGGTCATGTCGACGTCGGCATGGCCGGCGTCGGCTTCCGCAAGCGCATACAGCACATAAGCGCGCAGCTCGGGAAGCATCTTCGGGTGCGCCTTGAGCACGCCCTGCAGGTAGCCGACGCCGCGCCCGATCGCTGCGCCTCCGGCCGAAAAGCCTGCCTGTTGCGCCTGCCCGAGCCCGCTGACTACATAACTGGTCATGAAGACCTGGCTTGCGTCTTCCTTCCACCATCCCCAGCCGCCATCCTCATGCTGGTAGTCGGTCAGGCGGTCGAACCCGGCCTGCACCTTGCTTCGCAGGCTGTTCGCGTTCACGCGGCTTTCGAGGTGCAGCTTGGCGGCGGCCTGGCTGACGATGATGTTCGGGAGGAAGCTCGACATCGTTTGCTCGGTGCAGCCGTACGGGTAGGCCGTCAGGTAGTCGAGCGCGCTGAACATCGTTCCCGCAATCGATGGGCTGACCTCCACGGTGAGCTTGTGGACGGTGGGGTCGGTGCCGGACGGGAAGTTGATCGGGACGCTGCGATCGGCGCTCGCGACGGTCGCGTCGCCAAGCACACCGGCGGCGTTCAGGCTGCGGCGGACACCCGCCGGTAGCACGGGCAAAGAAAGTTGCAGGCCGTCGCTTTCGCCCGTGCTCAGGGCCTTGGCGGTAAAGGTGGCGGTGCCGGCATTGGCCGCGTGCAGGTGGTACAGGTTGACGGCTTCGGCCTTTGAAGCGACATCCACCTGCTGCGCCGCTCCGCCGACGATATCGACCCCTGTCGCGCCCAGCGTAAGGTTGATGCTCTTGGTGTCGGGCAGGTAGTTGTGCACAATCACGGGCACGGTGATGGTGTCGCCCTTGCGCAGGAAGCGTGGCTGGCCGAGCCGCACGATGAGGTCTTTGCGCACGATGACGCGATTGACGGCGGCACCCGCTTTCGAGTCCGCCGTGACAACGCGAGCGGTGGCGCGCCACGTGGTCAGCGAGTCCGGGAAGGTAAGCGTCACGCGGACGTGGCCGCTCGCGTCGGTATGGACGGCGGGCTGCCAGAAGGTGGTGTCGGGGAAGTCTTTGCGGATGTGCGGCTGCACGACCGACGAGCTCGGCTTGACCTGCGCAAGCTGCGGGCCGAAGCGGGTGCGGCGTTCGGCCAGCAGCGGCGACTTGTCGCCCGCGCTTCCGGAAAAGTAATACTCGATGGAGGTGTCGACGGTGGCGTAGCTGTAGCGGTCGGGGTAGAGCGTCTTGAGCATGTCGCCGCTCGAGTCGGGGTACAGCGAGTAGATCGCTTCGTCGACGACGCCGAAGCTCAGCTCGGCCGCGACCGGCTCGCCCTTGGCATTGCGCGCGAGCACGTCGTACACCGCGGCCTGCTGCGGCTTGAAGACGCCGGCGACGGGGGTGATCTCGACCTGTAGATGCTGCTGCGTGGGAGGCACCTTGAGCACCTTGCGCGCCTGGTACAGCTTCTCGTCCTTCATAAAGACAGCTTCGACGGTGAGGTTCGGCTGCGAATCGGATGTGATGGGCAGGTCGAAGCTGAGGCGTGTGCCGGCGGAGGTGAGCACCTTTTTGAACTCGATGGTGTAGCCGGTCGCGGTGACCAGAGCGTGAAAGCCATCGACGGCCCCGGCGACCGTAAGGTGCGCGATGTCGCCGGGCTGGTAAGACTTCTTATCGGCAAGCAGGCGCATGTTGCTGCCGCCGTCGGTGCCGTTGTCGTAGGCGACGTCGCCCGAAACATAGATATAGGTGCTGTCCTGCACCGTGCGGTGCTCGGGAGTTTGCGCGGTGGCCAGGATGTTGAGCGAGCCGTTGGTCGTGACGGGCAGAGCGACCGTGCCTTTGCCGTCGGCGTTCGTGGTGGTGTCGGCATCGCCGGCGTTGGTGGTGGTGGTCTGGCCGAACAGCGTGTGGGTTTCGGACAGATGCAGGTGGACGGGCGTGCTCACGGGCTTGTCGTCGTAGTCGACGGCCGTGACGGTGAAGGTGGCGGTGTCGCCTTTGTGCGCGATGTAGCTGAGAGGTTCGACGTGGATGCGGAAGCTGCCGTACGTCGCGAGAAAACGATATTTCGCGGTGATCTCGCGGCCGGCCTCGTCGGTCACGCCGGCTTCGACGACGTAGTCCTTATCGGTGTGCCCTTTTTCAAGAAAGCGCGTCGGGATGTTGACGGTAAGCTTGCCGTCGGCGTCCAGCTTCGCGGTCTGCTCGTCTTCCTGGTCGCCGCCGTCATCCGCGTCGGCATTGGCGTCGGGAGCTTCTTCGTCGCCCTGCGTGGAGGCGTCTACCTCGGGGGCTGCGGAGGGGTCGTCGTCGTCCACATCCCACCAGTAGTGTGGGCTCTGGTGGACGGTGTACTTTACCTTGCCGCCGGCGACGGGCTCACCGAAGAAGTAGCGGGCGTCCACCGTCGCCTGGTTGGGCTGGCCTTGCAGAACGCGCGGCTTCGCAACCGAAACGCGCACCTGGTACTCGGGCTTGCGGTAGTCTTCCACCTGGAAGTTGCCGCTGGTCGCTTCGCTTTCTTCGACATGGTCGTCATCGGCGAGCACCTTGATGCCGTAGCTGCCAAACGCAGCGTCAGCGGGCAGCACGAGGCTTCCCGCAACGGTGCCGAACGTCGAGACCGGCAGGTCTTTCTCGAAAACGGTTTTGTCGAGCGCGTCAGTGACCGTGACGTGGGCCTGTTTGCCTGCCGGCAGCTTGAGCGTGTTGCCCTGGTACTGCCGCATCACGGACTTGAAGTACACCGTATGGCCGGGGCGGTACACGGGGCGGTCGGTGTAGGTGTAGTACTCGTAGGGGTTGGGCTGCGCGCCGTTGGTGAAGCTGTACCATGGCGCGACGAGCGCAACATCGTTGCCGGAGCGCGCCATCATCCAGAGCTTGTCGCTTGCGCTGCTCGCCTGGGCGTCGTCGTCGTCTTTACCCACTTTCGGAGCGCGGAAGCCGGCCAGACCGTCCGCTCCGCTGGTGGCATGCATGATGGGGAAGGCCGACGTGCTGAGGGCGAGTTTCGCCCCCGCCACCGGCACTCCGGTTTTGCGGTCGACGGTGAAAGCGAGGATCTCGCCGTCGTCCCCTTTGCGCGTCAGCAGCGCGGTTTCGGACACCATCAGGATGGTGTACGCCTTCAGGTGCGCGTCGGTAGCTTCAATCAGGTACATGCCCGCCGGCAGCGGATCGATGGGCAGCGACTGCCCGTCGCTGACAAACGTCGGCGGCATCTGCTGGTGCCAGCGTGCGACGAGCTGCTTGTCATTCAGCAGCGGGATCTGCGCAAACTCGGCTACGCCGACAATGCGGCTGCGCTTCACCATGCCGGACTGTTTCCCGTCGAGCGCCGTGCGGGTTTCGCGCGAAAGCTGCCCTCGAATCACGTCGCGAACGTCGTTCCAAAGGCTGTGCTTCCAGTCGTGGAAGCGCTCCAGCCAGGTTTCTTCGTCGATCTGCTCCACTTCCGAGTTGCCCTGCCGGTCGATGCCGAAGGTATGGAGCTCGGGCAGGTTGCTGACGAACTTTTCGGGGTCCGCCACGTGGTACACGCGAAATTCAAGCTGGTCGACGTTGCGGGCGTAGAGGTGGATTTTCGGCTTTTCGCCGGGAGCGAAGCTGCGCGCCGTGCTCAGGGTGAAGGAGCCGGCTTTGGGGCCGGAGGAAGCTGCCGCGGGTGGCGCCGCGGCGTGGGCTCCTGAAGAAGCGGCTATCGCAGCCAGAACGCAGAGCAATCGGAATAAGGGGGCGACGAGGGCTGACGCACGCGCGAACAGGCGCTTGCGCTGCCCCTTCCGCATCCGGGTCTTTCCGCGCAGAAAGCCCGCCTGCCGCTTTCCTCCCCGTCCGATCATGTGCGTTGCGCTCCCATATCCCCGGGTTTCCAGCGGACCGGGGCGTCGTGCCGCGGGTCCCAATACAGGTATCTCCCGCAGCTTTCGCAGGTGTATACGGCGTTGGCGTTGGCACGATCCTTCATATCGTTCCAGCGCTGCGGACGCACCAACATCTGACAGGCGGAACACTTCTGGTCAACCCCTTCAGACACCCCCGTGCCCTTGGATTTGGCGACTCGGTCGTACTGCGACAGCAAGGCCTCGTCCGTCGCTGCCCGAATCTCGGCGCGGGCAGCTTCGACGACCTCGAAAGCGGCCGTATCGTCTTCAAGCACCTCCGCCGCGCGCTCCCGGCGGGTGGTCAGGGTGGCCGATGCCGCTGAACGAGCGGCCTGCGCCGTCAGCAGGGCTGCTTCGGTGGTTTCGGTCCGCTCCATGGAGGCGAGCTCCTCGTCTTCAAGGGTCGTGATTGCCGCTTCCGCGAACCGGATTTCGTTTTCGAGCGCTGTAATCTGCGCGGCGCTGGTGGCCGTTTCCATCTGCTTCTGCAGGCGGACGATCTTGCCGCGGCGGTCGCGAACGTCGTTTTCCTGCGAGCGCCGCAGAACTTCTTCCTTCTTGAGCGAAGCTTCCGCTTCCGTCACGGACGCTTCCGCCTTGCGCAGCGCGAGTTCCGCCGCCGTCACCCGTCGCGGAGCATCGGCCAGCTCCTCGCGCAGGCGCTTGCCTTCCAGGTCGCGCAACTGCAGCGCGATGAGGCGTTCCAGATCGGCGTTCATCCCGCTCCTTCGCTGAACGGCGTTGATGACATGCACTAAAAATCGAAGTCTAGCATGAGAGCAGGCTGCTTTCCTGAATCCTCGAAGACGTCTTCCGAATCTAGACAGGCTAACCAACCTTTTCCGCAGATTTGGAATCCGCATGGCGACCGCAACACTCGATCTACCTGAAAATAACCTCCCCGCCATGGCTCCGGCGGTACCTGAAGTCCGCTGGCGCCCGCGCATCAACCCGTGGATCGTCGCCATGACGGTCACCCTGGCGACGTTTATGGAAACGCTCGACAGCTCCATCGCGAATGTGGCGCTGCCGCATATCGCCGGGGGGCTCGGCGCCACACAGGACGAAGCCACCTGGGTGCTGACCGCATACCTGGTCGCGAACGCCGTTATCCTTCCGGCCGGCGCGTACATGACCACGTTTATCGGGCGCAAGAAGTTTTATATGATCTGCGTCGGCCTGTTCGGCATCAGTTCCGCCATGTGCGGCCTGGCTCCGTCGCTGCCGCTGCTGGTGTTCTTCCGCATCCTGCAGGGCATCGGCGGCGGCGGTCTCGCCCCTTCCGAGCAGGCGATTCTCGCCGACACTTTCCCCCCGGAACGACGCGGCCAGGCCTTCGCGATGTACGGCCTCGCGGTCGTGGTGGCTCCGGCCATCGGGCCCACGCTGGGCGGCTATATTACAGACAACTTCGACTGGCGCTGGATTTTCTTCATCAACGTGCCCATCTGCCTGCTGTCGCTATTCCTGACCAGCCGCATTGTCGAAGATCCACCCTGGGTGGCCAAGCAGGTGGCCGATCACAAGAAGAACGGCATCGATCTCGACCTCCTGGGGTTCGGTCTTGTCGGCCTGACGTTCGGCTCGCTGGAATTCGTACTCGATAAAGGCCAGGAAGACGACTGGTTCAGCTCGCATATCATCGCCTTCTTTACGATCACCATGGTCGTCGCCTTTGTCGTGCTGATCTGGTGGGAGCTGAAGCTGCTGCACGACGGCAAAAAGAAGCCGCTGCTGAACCTCACGCTGTTTAAACGCCGATCGTTCGCGATCAGCTTCCTGCTCATGTTTGTGCTCGGCTTTTCGCTCTACGGCACCACAATCCTGATCCCGCAGTTTGTGCAAACGCTGCTGGGCTACACGGCGGAGCTTGCCGGCAAGGTGCTTTCGCCCGCCGGCTTTATGATGATGGCGATGATGCCGGTGGTCGGCGTCCTGGTGGGCAAGGTGGACCCGCGCAAGCTGCTTGCGTACGGCTTCACGATGCTGACGCTGAGTCTCATCTACATGGGCCAGCTCAATCTGAACCTGAGCTACGGCCAGCTTGTGTTCATGCGCATGTTCCAGGCATCGGGGCTCGCGTTCATCTTCATCCCGATCAACACGATCGCCTATATCGGCATCAAGCAGAACGAAAGTAACGACGTTTCCGGCCTCACCAACCTCGCCCGCAACATCGGCGGGTCGTGCGGAACGGCTTTTATGGCAACTCTGCTGGTGCGCCGCAGCCAGGCGCATGAAACCTCGCTGGGTCGATACATGAACACGGGCTGGCAGGCCTTTAACGATCAGGTGCGCGCGCTGGCAGGGCTGTTCCGGGCAGGCAACGGAGCGATGGCCCCGGGTGCGGGACCCTCGCAAGGGGCCATGCACATGGCGATGGCGTCGATCTACAACCAACTGCATCGGCAGGCGGCGGTGCTGGCGTATGTCGATATCATCCGCTACCTGACGCTGTTCTGCGCCTGCATGCTGCCGCTGTTGTTCTTTATTCCGCGGCCGCCGAAGGGGATGCGCGGCGGACATTAGAGCGCCTGCGATCGGGGGATCAGCCCCGGTCGCAGGGTTCCCCGTCTTTGCCGCGCCAACCGCATCATTGGAAACGAGTTCCCCAAGGACCCATGATCAAAATGACGATCCTTCTCCGACGCAAGCCGGAGATGGACGCACGAAGAGTTTGTGTCGTACCACCGGACGCAGCATGCGTCGCTGTTTTGCTCGCTGCCTGAAGTGACGAAGCATGTTCGCCGCTACGTCCAATGCCACGCGACCGGCCAAACGCTGCCCGGACTGCCTGACAACCACATTGACGGCTCGACCGAGCTTTGGTTCGACGATGTCGCCGGCATTGCCGGGGTGTTCGCGTCCGAGGACTACCTGAAC
Source organism: uncultured Granulicella sp. (assembly GCA_937871785.1). Lineage (GTDB taxonomy): Bacteria > Acidobacteriota > Terriglobia > Terriglobales > Acidobacteriaceae > Granulicella. The sequence goes on along the minus strand of CALMON010000224.1, from coordinate 16,542 downwards.
AAAGTCCGGCCGGACGAGGAGAAGTTTCTGGATCTCCACGCCTGCGAGTTCCTGCTCGGCGAAGAGCATGAGGT
>CALMON010000224.1:0-16368 GCA_937871785.1 uncultured Granulicella sp. | reverse complement strand
GGTGCCGTTGCGCTGGCGCTTGGCGCGTACACCTGCTGGGTGCTGGCGGATACCAGCCTCAAGATTCTGGGAACCTCACAGCTCCCTGCCTACGAAGTCATCGGCCTGGTTGGCCTGGCGACGGCCATCCTCCTGCTCCTCTATGCCGCCGTTCGAGGCAATGTGCGCGACCTGTGGCCGAAACGGCCGCTGCGCCAATTCCTGCGTTCCTGCCTGGATGTAGGCAATGGCCTGTGCGTCGTGGTCGCGTTGCGCCATCTGCCGCTGGCGCTGTTCTACATCCTGGTGTTCGCCGCGCCTATGGTGACGACTCTGATGGCCGCGGTGTTTCTGAAAGAACGGCTTGAGTGGAAAACGTCGGCTGCGCTGCTGGCCGGTTTCGCGGGTGTCGTCGTGGCGGTGAACCCGTTGGGCGTGTCGCATCCCGGCGACCGCATCGGCTACCTGGCCTGCCTGGTCTGCGTCACCTGCTTTTCGGCGAACATGGTATGGTCGCGAGCCATGGCGCAAACGGAGTCGGCCCACAGTCTCACCTTCTTTTCCGGAGCGGCAACCGCGGCCCTGACCGGGGTGGCCATGCTGTATCGCGCGGCTCCCGTGCCGCCGAAGCTCGCTTCCGTCCTGGTAGCGACGGGGCTCTTTTCGGCGCTGGGCAGCTTGTGTTTTTTTGTGGCGCTGCGCCATGCCTCCACGGCGACGGTCTCGCAGTTCCATTACAGCCAGCTCCTGACCGGAACGCTTATCGCCTACCTCGTCTGGCACGAAACGCTCACCTTGCCGATGCTCGCCGGCGCGGTACTGATCATCGCGGCGGGAGCGTATACGGCGACGAGGTCGTACGCCGCACGCGGCAGCTTGCCCTTACCGGACCGACCCATTCTGTAACGAGCGAGGAACTGCTCCTGCGTATCCGGTAGCGGTCTGCGCCGAGGTATTTTGAAGCTGCATCGAAGCCGCCGCGAGGCGTGGTTCTCGCCTGCTTCGCCTTCCTGTAAACTTGATAGTGGCGGAGGTACCCCGATGTCCCAACTCGCCCAGCACGCCGTTTCCGAGCGAAACATTCCCGACCCTGCTCTTCGTGCCCGCATCGTTGCCGGGGAACGCATCTCGGCTTCCGAAGCTCTCCTGCTGTTCCAGCACTGGCCGCTGCATGACCTGGGCGCGCTTGCCTTTGCGCGCAAACGCGCGCTGCATGGCGATGTTGCGACATTTATCGTCAACAAGCAGGTCAACCCGACCAACATCTGCGTGCACTCGTGCAAGTTCTGCGAATTCGCCGCCAAGCCCGGCGACGCCCACGCGTATGTGCTCGAAGAAGACGACATCATCGCCTCGCTCGCCGACCCCGACCTGGCTGAAGTGCACATCGTCGGCGGACTTTGGAAGACGTGGAATTTCGAGCGTGCGCTTGGCCTGGTACGACGCATTCGCGCCACCTACCCCGCGCTGTGGATCAAGGCGTTTACCGCGGTAGAGATCGACTTTTTCGCAAAATGCACCAAGCAGACCTGGCAGCAGGTGCTCGCGCAGCTCCGAGACGCCGGCATGGACGGGCTGCCAGGTGGTGGTGCGGAAGTTTTGTCAGAACGCGTTCACCAGGAGCTGTACAAAGACAAGATGGGCCCCGACAAGTACGTCGCCGTGCACGAGGCAGCGCACGAAATGGGCATCACGACCAACTGCACGCTGCTCTTTGGCCACATCGAGACCGACGAAGAACTGGTCGACCACCTGATCCAGTTGCGCGCCTCGCAGGATCGTACGCTCGCGCACGGCACTGGCTTTGAGGCCTTCATTCCGCTCGCGTTTCAGCCCGGGGAAACGGGTATCCGCACGTCGCTGATCTCGCCCATGCACTGCCTGCGGGTGATCGCCGTGGCGCGGCTGGTGCTGGACAACATCCCGCACATCAAGGCTTACTGGCCCACGCTGCAGATGGAAACCGCCGTCGCCGCGCTCACCTTTGGCGCGGACGATCTGGACGGCACGATCGAGCAGGAACGCATCATGCACCTTGCCGGCTCCGGGGCTGGCCGCGGTCTGAACGTGGAGCTGATGTTCCGCCTGATCCGCGACGCCGGGCAGGTGCCCATGCGGCGCAGCGGCCGATTCGACCGGCTGATGGAGCCGGCGAAAGCGGCTGTCGCGGCTGCGATGGTACCGTCTCCCGCCGCCCCCAAGGACTTCGTCGCCACTTCCGCCCTTGAAGCCGATCTGGCCGCTGTGTAGGCGGATGAGACAGCCTCTCCGCATCGGCAACGTCGGCCTGGCGTTTACCAACGCCGAGCCCTACCGCCTCATTCCGCCGCCGTTTCCAGTGGAATGGGTCAACGTCGATCCCAGCGAGCTGACGCGCCGCATGCGCGACGGCACGATCGACGTGGCGCTGCTGCCGACCGGGGCGTTCCTTTCGCTCGGCGAGAGCATCCGCCCGTTGGGGCCGTACGGCATTGCCTGCCGCGGCCGCGTGCTCAGCCTGCGCCTGTTCTCGCACATTCCCGTCGTGCATCTCGTCGACCCCGGTCGCCGCGTCTTCGTCACGCCGCGATCGACGACCACCCGCGCTCTGCTCGGTGAGCTGTTTCTGCTCGAATATGGTCGCCGTCCCGTGTTTACCGAAGACCTCGCCAGCGCTGACGCCGCGCTCTTCATCGGCAACGACGCCATGGACTTCGACCGCCCTGAGTTCCGCTGGCCCGTTTCGCGCGACATGTGCGAGTGGTGGTTCGAGCAGACCGGTCTCAGCTTCGTCTTCGCGCAGTGGGTCGTCTCCTCGCGCCTCACCGAAACCAGGCAGCTTTCCGCCTGGCTCGAAGAGAACCTCACCTTCAGCGAAACGCCCGAAGGCAAGCTCAAGCTCGAAGCCGCCGGGGTCGCCGCCGGCTGGAGCCCCTCGCTCGCGCGACTCTACTTCGACCGCCTTGACTTCCGCCTGGATGCTGACCACTTCTTCGGTCTGGCGAAGTTCCAGCAACTGCTTGGAGAGAGCCTTGTCTAATCCAGGTGCGAGGCAGGAGGTTCTTAGGTTGGGGTACTCATACCCTGAAACCTCTTACCTCCTACCTGGATAAAATCCGCATTCTTTTAAACGAGAAGCAAGTTCGGAGGCGAACAGAACATGCGAGACTTCCATACCCTTGACGTCTGGCGGAAATCTCACCAGTTCACCTTGGACATGTTTCAGGCGACAGAAGGCTTCCTTAAAGTTGAAACCTTTCAGCTCGCGGCGATTCTTCGCCGTGGCTGTATGAACATCACGATGCGCATCGCCGAGGCTTGCGGTTATGACACGCGCCAGCAATTTGTCGACTGCCTGGCGCGTGTGCGGGTGACCGCGACCGAAACGGAATATGCGCTGCTGCTCTCTCGCGACCTGAAGTTGCTGTCCGTTGACGACCACGACAGGCTGCTTGCGCAGCTTGTACAAGTTCGCCGCATGGTTTCCGGTCTGATGAGTAAAGCGCCTCAAGACGAGCTTTGACTTTCCCTTCCGCCGCGAGACAATAGAGAAAGCAGGTACCCATGTCCGAACGCATCGACTCCACCACCGCCCTCGACTGGCTCCTCAACATGCCGCTCGGCGAACTCATGTCCCGCGCCGACGCTGTACGCTGGGAAAAGCACCCACGTGCCGAAGTCACCTATGTGCTCGACACCAATCCCAACTACACCAATGTTTGCACCGCGAACTGCACATTCTGCAGCTTTTACCGGCCTGTCGGCCACGCCGAAGGCTACGTGCATACGCCGGAAGAAGTCGCGAGCAAAGTAGCCGCAGCCTACGCGCAGGGCGCCACCACCGTCCTTCTGCAGGGCGGCCACAACCCAGGTCTCGGGCTCGATTACTACGTCTCCATCATCGAGGCCATCAAGGCCGCCGCACCCCACATTCACCTGCATCTGTTCTCGCCGTCAGAGATCGCACAAATCTCCATGGCGTCCGGCAAGACCATCGAGGAAGTCCTGCAGCTTTTCTGGGACCACGGCTGCCGCACGATGCCTGGCGGCGGTGCAGAAATCCTCGTCGATAAAGTCCGCCGCAAAGTTTCGCCGAAAAAGATGATGACCGACGGCTGGCTCGGCGTCATGCGCGCCGCGCACAAGATCGGCTACGCAACCAGCGCCACCATGATGTATGGCCACCTTGAGGAGCCCGCCGACGTCGTCGAGCACCTCATGCGCCTGCGCGATCTGCAGGATGAAACCGGCGGCTTCTACGCCTTCATTCCATGGAGCTTTAAGCGCGGCGCGTCGCCGCTCTCGAAGCTCGTCAAGCAGCAGCCGCTGCCCAGCTACTATCTGCGCATTCTGGCGATTTCACGCTTGGTGCTCGACAACATTTCGTCGATCCAATGCTCGTGGTTCAACGAGGGCGTGCGCACCGGACAGCTCGGCTTGTTTTCGGGAGCGGACGACTTTGGTGGCATTCTGTTTGAAGAAAATGTGCTCTTTCAGGCCTCGCACAAGGTCGCCATCACCCGCGAGTCGCTCATGCGTGCCATTGAAGAGGCGGGCTTTAAACCGGTGCAGCGTACGACGAAGTACGAGGTCGTGGAGCACTCCCATAAGCCGCTGCTGCGCATTCTGGAGGAGTCGACGATCGTCCAGACCATCGAACGCACGCTCGGGCTCCAACACGCCGCCAACTGACAGCCGCCATCGAAAAGAGCGTAGCGACGAACCACGGGTGGTTCGTCGCGTCGACTGCACAGCCTCGCTTACGCTAGTGTGAAACGATGCACCAAGGGATATCGAGCCACCTTTTTCTCCAACAGCGTCTCACTCCCGTGCTGCTGGACAGCTTCACCGCTGCCGGTGCCCAGGCGATCGAAATCTTCGCCGCACGGCATCATTTCGACTACAACGACCGGGCCGCGGCGCGCGAGCTCGGCAACTGGTTTCGCTCCAACCCCGTAGCCGCGTCGCTGCACATGCCGCTCTACCCGGACGCCGCCTGGAGCCGCTACACCGAGCCGACGCTGAACCTCATCGCCGACTCCAAGCAGGCCCGCATCGACGCGCAGGACGAGGTCAAGCGCGCGCTCGAGTCCGCCGAGCAGGTTCCGTTCCGCTCCTGCGTCCTCCATCTCGGCCTCAAGGACGACCGCTGGGATGACCGCGCTCTCGACGCCTCGCTTACCGCCATCGAGCATCTCAAGGCCTTCGCCACGCCGCTTGGCGTGCAACTGCTGCTCGAAAATCTGCCGAACGAAGTCGCCACGCCGTCGCACCTCGTCGAGATCGTGCGCATCGGCCATTTCGATTCTGTCGGCTTTTGCCTCGATGTCGGACATGCGCATCTCGAGCCGACGATACCGGAAACCAGCCACGCCGCCGCGCAGACCGGCATGGCGCAGGCGTTCGATCTACTCGGTTCTCGCATCGCCGAGCTGCACCTGCACGATAATCACGGCAACCGCGATGAACACCTTTGGCCGGGTGCCGGCACCATCGATTGGGACGCCGTCACCGAACTCGCGGCCGGGCTCAAAACCATACCCGCCGGCATACTGGAAATTGCCCACGATCTCGGCAGCGCTCCGGACAGCATCACAAAGGCATGCACGTCTGCCTGGCACCTGCTCGAAGCCCCGGTCCCCGCCTGAACGCAGCACCTAGTCCCCCAGGCGACGCCATCTTCGATCCCGCGCCCGTTCCAGTCAGCCGGTCTCTTCCCGGACTCGCCCGCTTGCCGCTCCGCAGCTCCTTGCTTGCCGCTCGCCCCTTTGGCAGACCCCTCGACACCATCCCGAGTCACCGCTCCCTCAGGCGAAGTCTCTGCGTTCTCGGCTTCTGCGCCTCGTTGTTCGCAGTCACTAAAACGGCTCAGGCCCAAACGCAGGAGCTTCGCCTGCAAGTGCTGAATGGCAAGACGGGCCGCCCTGTCATCAACACGCACGTCACCCTGTGGCGCGATATGAACAAGACCGCGCTCGACCGCAGTCAGTCGCCTACTGTAACCACCGACGGCGAAGGCTATGCCGTCATCCCATCGAACGATTCCGAGTTCATCGTTGTCACTACCGACGGCCGCCAGCCCTGCTCCGCCACCTTCCTGCGAACGTATTCGCTTACGGACGTTCGCACGCGCGGCGTCGTCAGCGAGAACTCCTGCAACAGGCACATTCACATGTTCGCGGAGCAGGGCATGCTCGTCGTCTTCGTTCGTGAACTAAGTCTGTACGAGCGCCTGCGTAGATAACCACTACGTGGAAGCGCATCTGTTGAGTACATGACACGTAAGCCTGGGAACCAGAACGATCGCCGCTCTCGCGCTGGGCCAAGCTGTTGGGCTAGCTTTAGAGACGCGGGCGACAGTCGAGGCTGTGGATCTGTGGGACGCGGGGCCTCCTCCCGCGTTCCAAGCTCGCGCCCTTGCGAGCGGCAAATCCACAGCCTTGCCCATTGCTTAGGAAATCCACCGGTCGGCATCACCAACTTGCGTAAAAGGATGAGCGGAACATGCTGTGCGGAATATGCCGCTACGCCTATGTTCTTTGCTGACGTCACAGCTTGGTAAGTCGCTGTAACACGACAAAGGCCGCCATTGCTGGCGGCCTTTGTCGTACGGAGAAAGTCACGGATCAGTCGCCCGCAACAGTCTCTTCGATGTTCGAGACTACTTCCACATTCGACTTCGCCACCGGAGCTGCGGGCTTGATGCCGCCCAAGCCGCCGATCTCGCCGATCGCGACGAAACCACCAGGAAGCTCAGGCTCCTGCAGGATTTCCTTGCGGTACAGCTTGGCCATGCGAGCGTTTTCGGCGTCCTGCTTCAGCTTCGCGTCGCGCGCGCGGATTTTTTCTTCGCGGGCGTTCTTGGCGATGCCACTCTTGTCCATCGTGTCGTTGGCGGCGGAGTTGACGTGGGCTTCGTTCAGCACCAGGGCATACTTCGCTTCCTTCTCCAAACCGACCTTCTTGCCGCCGGCGAAGATCTCATGGCGACCGTGCTCTTCATACCACTTGGTGAGCGACGAGGTCATGTGCATCTTCTCGATGATGTTGCGCCAGCCGATGCCCGTGTTGTACGCGCAGAAGCTGATCTCGCCTTCCTGCGTGGCGTACGGGATGATGCACTGCTCGGTGCGGCGGAAGTCGTAGTTGAACAGATCCTGGAACCACATGCCGGCGATGAACAGGAAGTTCCAACGGTCCGCGCGGCGCATCTCGATGTCCTTCGCGGTGCGGTCGGCGGTGACCTTGCCGTAGTTGCGGCCGGTCGCGCCGAAGCACTTGTCGAACTTCGTCAGCAAGCTGAAGATGCTGAAATGCGTCGGTGCATTCTTCGGCTCATAATTGCGGATGAGCGCAAGCCCGGCGCCGATCATGGTGAGGTACTTGCCGCGCGCCGCATCGTTCACGCGGGCGATGTCCTTGGCCAGTCGATCGGCATTGAGGAACGCCGTCACCGGCACGGCTTCCTTGGTTTCCTTGTCGATCATCAGCGCCATGCCGATGCCGCAGTTCGGGTGGCAACCGCAGGAAAGCTGGCCCCAGTCGTGGTTCGGTCCGTGTACGAGATCGGCCCAGTCCGAGAAAGTGGACATAAAGCTGATGGGGAACCAGTCGCGCACCGGCTCGCCGAGCCCGGTCTGGTTCTTCACGTCGTGCGCCAGATGCGAAAGCGTGTAGCGCTGCGCCATGCGGCGTTCGTCGGACACTTCTTCGTCGCGCCCGGTGAAGGAAACGGGCTGGAATGAAAGGAAGTTGATCTTCTTCGGGTTGTCGAGCGCGAACTCGATGATGCGGCCAACCTGCTCGTTGTTGATGCCGTTGATGATGCAGGTCACCGGGACGATGTCGACGCCGGCGGCATGAAGGTTGTGAATTGCCTGCAGCTTCACGTCAAACGAGTTGCCGACCTTGCGATGCGAGTTGGCTGCGTTGCCGATGCCGTCGAACTGCAGGTACGCGTAGCGCAAACCGGCTTCCGCCGCGGCGCGCGCGAACTCAGCGGACTTGGCGAACTCGATGCCGTTGGTCGCGGCCTGCACGGAGGTGTAGCCGACCTTGCGGGCATACGAAACCGCATCCAGAAAGTAAGGCGACAGCGTAGGCTCGCCACCCGAGAACTGCACGCTCATCTGGCGCTTGGGCTTGATGGTGACCGCGTTGTCGAGCATGGTCTTGATCTCGTCCCACGTGAGCTCGTGGACGAAGCCGACCTGGTTTGCGTCCATGAAGCAGGGATCGCACATCATGTTGCAGCGATTGGTCAGATCGATCGTAAGCACCGAGCCACGCCCGTGCGTCACCGTGGACGTGCCGTGATTGTGCAGCTTTTCGTCGTTGTGCGCGCGGATGTCGCGGCCCGGGAAAACTTCTTCCAAGTGCTTGAAGAACGCGGTGTCGATCGACATAACATCTTCAAAGTGGCCGTGCACGGGGCAGTCCTTGACCATCAGGATCTGGCCGTCGCGCTCGATGATCTGGGCCTTGATTTCGCCGACCTTTTCGTTCAACAGGATCTCGTGCGGCAGCTTGCCGTCGATAATCTGCTGCCGAATCTCGGGCACGCAGCGGGGGCAAAGCGAGTCGGTCGTACGCGGCCAGCCGAGGGGCGGCTTTTCCTTTTGATAGCTCTTCAGCAGCGGCTTGTCGGACCACTTGGGTGTAAACGACTTGTTGGGGCTGATCGAGTTCAGCTTATTGAACACGCTCCAGCTTGCCTTCGCGCCGAGAACGACGCCCTTCTCTACAATCTTCGCTACTTTACCCATCTGTGTGATTCTCCTGAATTGTCCGGCTGCGTTCCGGCTTGATGTGCGTCCCGCCGTCTTCAGCCTAAGATGTCCAACGAGCCCATGTAAGTGCTAAGAAAGATTCCGAAACGCACTACGCGGATGAGCCTGCAACGGACACCAGCGCACTTCAAAGGCTAATGAATGCCGTGTCAACGGGGAAGGCGAAACGGTTGAACGGCGTATTCCTGCATTGAACGGTCGCAGGACGGCCTGAGCGACTATGGCACCATGAACAGATGCTGCGTTTACGCCATGGCCAGAACGGAATGTTTCTGCTTCTGCGGACGGCAGCAATCTTGCTGGGGATAGGCGGCGCATGGCGCGCGCGCCCGCAGCAGGCGCAAAAAACAAGACCGACTGCAGCTGCCGTTCTCCTGGAGTCTTCCCGCTATACGGATTTCTCCGCACTCGCGAGTGCCTGCGTTGGCGCACCGTCCTGCGTCGTGGACGTCCGCGGGCCGCAGTCCATGGCTCTCAGCGGCGTCACGCGGGTGCCGCCGAACCTTCATCTGCGTTTCGAGCCCGGAGGCTTGTGGCAGCTTGCGGGTGGCTCCCTCGACTTCGCCGGTGCGACGCCCGAAGCGCCCATCGACCGGCAGATTTTCTCCGGAACGGGCCGGGTCACGGGTCTCGGCGAGGCGCGTCCAGAGTGGTTCGTCACTCCGGTGGCCGATGGGGATGTAGAGCCGGCCTCCGCGCTGGCAGTTGCCTACGCCGCCACGGTTCCGGGAGCGACCCTGCGGCTCAACGCCAGGCGCTACCTTTCGCCGTTTACGTTTGTCCCGGGCACCACGTGGCCGGCAGCGCCGCCGCAGTTTCCTCGCATGGCGTATGACTCGCCGCGAACCTTTCTCGGCGCGGGCCGGCCCTTACCCGACAACGAAACCGCCCCGACGCGGCTGACCGGAGGCACCGTTCTGCTGGGGCAGGTGGTGGGCACGGTTCCCATGGTGGCGCTGCATCTCGGCGTGGACGACGGCCCCACCGCGGCGGCGTACTTCGGTGGCTTCCGAGGGAACGGCCTCGCGCTCATGGGGCCGCGCCATCTCGCCGGCGGCGGAACCCGTTTTGAAGACGTTTCCGTGCTTACAACCGGGGTCGAGGGTCAGCACTCCGTCATGGTGGAAGGGCAGCACGACGCGACGATCAAAGGCCTCTGGATTTGGACGCTGGGAGGCCTGCACGGTCTGGTGATGAAGTCGTCGCACAGCACCGTCAGCGACTTTCACTGCGCGGGCGCGAGCGACTGCTTGATCCTCAAGTCCGACTTTGCGACCGATCGCGGCGGCTATGCAGCCAACGACACGCTTACGGGCATCGACATCCACGCGCTCGCCCGCCCTGGCGACACCGGGGGCATCGTCATCGACTCCACCTGGGACACGGTTCACGACGTGTCTCTGACGGACGTTCATCTCGACGGCACGGCCTTCGGCCTGGTGGCGCAGGGTTCTCCCTTTCACACGCTGCGGAACGTCCGTCTTGACGGCTGGACAGTTCGCGAAACCCGCGGCCGTTGCGTGGAGCTGCACTACGCGGCGGGAGTCGACGTGTCCGATTTCGGCTGCAGCCTGGCACCCCTCGCGATACCTGCCGCCTTTGTTCTTGACGGCTCGAAAATTCGGCTACGGAACGTCGCCATCGACTGCTCCGGGTACGCGGACGCCTGCCTCGCGACCGGCACGACCGGCATCGCTCTGCTCTCCAACGACGCCACGTTGCAACATGTGACCGGCACCCAGCTTGGAGGCGCCCTGGTACGCAGCGTTACCCCCTTGAGCGAGGGGAACCGCGAGCAACTCAGCACGATGAACATGCTGGGTCCGCTGGCCGCCGCCTATACCGCACCCAGGCAAAGCATGGCCGAGCGGCTGCGCCGATGGAAGCCGCCGCTCCGCATTGCGTACACCTATACCCTGACGAACCTCGGCGGACAGCAGCGGGCTGTGTGGCTGGCCTTGGCTCTTTGCGGAGCAATGGCGACCTTCTTCGTCTGGCGCAGGCGTCGGAGGCGTCAGCCAGAAGGTAAATGAGGTGAACAGGCCTCGCCGCTTACATGTTGGTGTTGCCGGAGCGCATGTCCTCGTTGAAGTGCGGCTTGATAAAGGTCAGGGCGTCCTCCACTTCAATCTGGTACTGCGCGGTGTGCTCCATGAGCTTGGGGGTGGGCGCGGCGGCTTCGCCGACGCCGTGCAGCACCAGCAGGCCGTCAGTGGCAAGCCGCGCGGCCGCGGCCTTCAGGTCGGCGACGGAGGTGTTCAGGTATTGCGCGTCGCGCGGGTCGGCGATCCACACCGGCTGCCCCGCGCCCAGGATGCCGGAAAGCCAGTACGCCTTGGCCGTGAGGAACTCCGCGCGCTGCGTTTCGGACGTGTCGTTAAAGATGAAGCGGCCCTGCTTGGCGCTGTAATAGCGCGTGGTCACCGGGACGGGCTGGCGATTGCCGGATTTCACGAGCTCCAACTGGCCCTGGTCCATGGTTTTGCGGACGGCATTGTAGATAAAGCTTTCCGCGAACGGCTGTTCCGGAGCGGCCACCACGTCGTTGAAGGTCTTGGTCATGGACGCTGAGATTTTTGCATGCAGCACGCTTTCTTCGCCGGTTTCGAGCTTGATCTCACCGTGCACAAGCTGCGTGTCCGCGCCGGACGTGGAGCCATGGAACGGCCACTGAAACTTGCGGAAGCTGAGCGGCAGGCCCAGCAGCGACAGGGCGCAATCGGGCCGCGGGTCTTCGAGGCGGCGCGCGGTTTCGGCGAACCAGGTCGTCAGCGTCGCCCCAAACTTCGGGTCGGCGGCGTCGAAGGTTTCGCCCAGCTCGAGCGTCAGGCTTTTGTGCTCGGGTGGATTGAGGTCCGCGGTGAGCGCGAGCGTGTAGCGGACGGTCGCTTTCCCTGTGACGTCCTGCCCGGGCTGGGTGTCGGTGAAACGCAGGCCGGCGGCGGTGGCGAGAGCTTCAAGTGTGGCGGCCTGGGCCGGGGCGAAAGAGGTGCTCATGGCGTGTTCCTTTGTGGGACGTGCTGGTTCAGTGTAGCGACGACTTGAACAGTGTAGCTAGATCGCAAAAAAGTGGCCGCAAAAAAGCCCTGCCGAAGCAGGGCTCTTGCCGTTCCATAAGAAACTACGCAGCGACCGCAGCCGCTTCGATGATGGACACGAACCGACCGGCCGCGCCGCGATCCTGAAACTTGACGACGCCGCTGATCTTGGCGAACAACGTGTCGTCGGAGCCGCGACCGACGTTCTTGCCGGCCTTCAGCGGTGTGCCGCGCTGACGAACCAGGATGGAGCCGCCGGTGACGGTTTCGCCGCCGAAGCGCTTGACGCCGAGCCGCTGCGCGTTGGAGTCACGTCCGTTTTTCGAAGAACCTAGACCTTTTTTATGTGCCATTCTTGTGCCTCTTTCGCGCCCTGTGAGGGCGCGTTGAATTCTGTTCCTGCAAAATCGTACGGCTAAAGGGGCGAGCGTCGCCGAGCCTAGGCTGCCGGGGCTTCGTGCTTGAAGCTCTTGCCGCCGACGGTGATCTCGTTGATCTTCACTTCAACGAAGCTCTGGCGATGGCCCTGCATCTTCTTGTACTGCTTCTTGCGCTTGTAATGGAAAACGAGGATTTTATCGCCGCGGCCTTCGGAAACCACCTCGGCCGAAACCTTGGCGCCGGCGAGGTCCTGCTCGAACTTGCCTTCTTCGCCCGAAACGGCGACCACGTCGGAAAACTCAAGCGTGCCGTTCTCGTGAGAAGTCTTTTCAATGCGGACGGTGTCGCCGGGAGCGACGCGATACTGTTTCCCACCGGTGCGGATGACTGCGTACATGGCTTTCAAACCTCATTGCCGAAGCGCAGTTCGCCGCGCTCGGCTTTCCTCAGATGCTGGTACGGCGTAAATCGGATGTCGTGTCGAGAGGGGCGGGCCGCCCGGCCGGTATGCGGTGCGCGTGTAACCCATTGCGCTGCGAACCGGCCTTGCAACCGAAATTTCAGGCTGCATCGCCAAACTTCAAGAGTGTATCGGGGAACAAGGGGGCGAGTCAAGCGAGATTCCTGCAAAGTCCGGTCCGTGTTGCCGTAGCATGAGGGTCTGTCCATGTCTTCGGCTTCCCAAATCCTGGCGGCAGACCCTACCGTTCGCGGCGCTCGCCCCCAGGTGCCTTGGCTACTCTGGCTGCGCCGGATGACGGCGACGTCCCTGCTCGCCTCGGTGCTTGCGGCCGTGGTCGGCACACGACATTGGCCGATCGTCGGCGACGCCCCACTGTTCCACTACATCGTCTTCCTCACGGACCACGGGAAGGTCCCGTACCGCGACATCATCGACATCAACATGCCGGGAACCTACGCGCTGGAGTGGGCTGCGATCCACCTGCTGGGGCCGGGAGCGGTGGCCTGGCGGGTGTTCGATGTAGGGCTGGTTGCGGTGTGTGCGGCAGCGATGCTGGCGATCGCCTGGCCTATTGACCGGCTGGCTGGATGGTTCGGCGGAGCTTTATTTGCGCTGCTGCACGTTCGCGACGGGCCCACGCACACCGGGCAGCGCGACCTGATGATGACCGCGCTGCTGTTGGTCGCGTGCGCGGCGATGTTTTGGGCGGTGCGGCGGCGGTCAGTGGCGGGGGCAGCGATGTTTGGCCTGTTTGCCGGAGCGGCGAGTACCGTAAAGCCGAGCGGCGTGCTGTTTGCGGCGGCCTTCGCCGGACTGTTCTGGTGGAGGGGACGTGAATTGGCCGCGCGAGCCCTGTCCGGCCCCGTTTTCCGTGCCACGGAAGAACGGAGCACCCCTGCTTCCGCCGGACCCGGGCTTGCCGGGCTTGCGACTGCCGCAGTCGGCTTTGCGTTCCCGGTTCTTGCCTGTGGCGTTTGGCTTTGGAGGCACGGCGCGCTGCGGGCGTTTGTGGACCTGAATCGGGGGCTGGTGGCTTACCATGCCTCGCTGGGAAGGCCGTCGCTGCCGGCGCTGGTGGTCGGGAGCTTCCCGTCGGTGATGCTGGCCGTGGCGCTGCCGGCGGCGGCCATCTTCTTCGCGGCGCACCTGTGGCGAAGCTGGGGAGCGGCGGTGTTGCTGTCGGGGGCGGCTATCGGGGCGGCCTCTTATGTGCTGCAGGGAAAAGGGTTTCCGTATCACCGCTACCCGGCCGAAGCCTTTCTGGCGGTGGGATGCGGGCTGGTGCTCCTGCCGCGAATGCGGAGCACAGGAACGCCTTGGCTGCGGGGCGTGGCGGTGGCCGGTGTGCTTTTGGGGGCGCTGTACCTGGCGCCCGCGTCGGCGGCCATCGCCTGCCGCTACGACTGGCGCAATCAGGAGTTCAACCGCGAACTGGCCGGCGACCTGAACGCGCTTGGCGGAAGCGCGGACCTTCAGGGGACGATCCAGTGCGTCGACATGACCTCCGGCTGCCTCAACACGCTGTACAACGTACAAATTGTGCAGGCGACGGGCTTTCTGTACGACTGCTACCTGTTTCAGCCGACGCAAACCCCTGTCAGCCTCCGCTACCGCGAGGACTTCTGGCGAGCCCTGACCGCCGCGCGGCCGCGCGTGCTGGTGGTCACCGACCAGCAGTGCTTTGCGCTGACCCGCGACTGGAATGGCCCGGCCCGCTGGCCGCCGCTGGCTGCGCTGCTTGCCGCCGAGTACGTTCTGCAGAAGCAGTACACACCCCCGCACCTGGTGGCGTGGTGGCGCAAGCCTGCCGTACCCTACTCCTATCGCCTGTACGTGCGGAAGGACGACGCGCCATCGACTCCGGCCAGCCAGCCAGCCCGCCACGAATGACAGCCACGCCGCGAGCAGCCTGGTGGCGTCGACCGTGGATGATCTTCGCGGTCGCCTTGGCCGTGCGCGTGGCCGCGATCGCGATCGGCCACACCTACCGCGTGCCGGCCATCGGCGATCATTTCCACTTCGGCTTCGAGATGGGCCGCATCGCGCGTTCGCTGGTGCGCGGGCAGGGCTATGCGAACCCGTTCAACGGCGTGAGCGGGCCGACGGCGTGGGTGCCTCCGCTGTACCCGCTGCTGATGGCGCTGAGCTTCCGGCTGTTCGGCGTTTACAGCGCGGGCGCGGCGTTCTTTCTGCTCGCGGTCAACAGCCTGTTTTCCGCCGCCATCTGCCCGGCTGTGTACGAGATCGGTGCCCGCTGCTTCGACGCGCAGGGGCTCGCCCGGCGGCGTTCGGCGTTCGCCCAGCCGGTCGCTTTGTGGTCGGCCTGGCTGTGGGCGCTCTACCCGGCGGCTCTGCAGTATGCGATCCACTGGTTGTGGGAAATGTCGCTATCGACCTGGCTGTTTACGTGGGCGCTGGTGCTCGCGCTGCGGGTGCGGCGAGTAGGCGAGCGCACCCGCGGCAGGGAGGCTCAGTGGGGAGTGTGGGCGACCTTCGGCCTGCTGTGGGGGTTGATCGCTCTGTCGAATGCGTCGCTGCTGCTGTGCCTTGCCGTGGTGCTGGTCTGGGCGGTGTGGCCAGCCGTTCGGGTGCGCGGGGCGAAACCGTTCGCGGGCGCCGCCCTGGCCTGCGCGGTCACTGTGTTGGTGGCGACGCCCTGGATCGTTCGCAATGAGCGCGCGCTGCACGCCTTTGTGCCGACACGCTCAAACGCCGGCGTCGAGCTGGACGAGTCGCTCAAGCCCGAGCACGACGCTCTGCCCTACGGCACGGCTCTCCCGCTTTGGCCGGGGGACCCGGAGTTCAAACGCTATGCCAGCATGGGGGAAATCCGCTATGCGCAGGCTCGCGGCGAGCAGGCGAAGGCGCGGCTGCAGGCCCACCCCGCCGCACTCGTACACCATACGGTGGACCGCTTCTTTTTCTTTTGGGACGGCACACCGCATCCCGAAGAAAATCATCCCGTCGGCGAGTATCTGCGGCAGTTGAGCTACAGCTTCCTGAGCGTGTGCGGTCTGCTGGGCTTGGTGCTGGCAGTCCGTCGACGCGTTCCGGGAGCGTGGCTGTTGGCGACGATCTTCCTGGTCCTTCCACTGCCGTATTACCTGATTACGGTGCAGCCGCGCTTCCGCCATCCGCTGGAGCCGCTGATCGCGGTGCTGGCGGTCTACCTGTTCCGCAGCACAGGGCCGCGAACTGGACACTTCGCGATTGACAAAGGCCGGGAAAGCGACTCGGCTTGAGTTGTTGGTGCCTTCAAATCGCCGGTGTAGTAAAGCCCGGAGCGGTGGCGAGCCGACCCCGGGGTGGGTAGAACTACAGCTTGAACAGGACCACCGCAGTGATCTGGTCACGACAATGGCGGGTCGCGACGACGATGGCGGATCGCAAGCTAACCCGACATTGAAAGGGAATCCTGAACTTTGGCGACCCCTGGTTTGGCCATGGTTCTGTCTCCTCTCACTCGGAACGCCTCGGAGCTCGTTTCTCCGGGGCGTTCTCTCTCGCCCGGGGCGAAGGTGGGAACGGACCGGTACGTGCCCTGCGCGGTGCAACCGGAAAGAAGACGATTCACTATCGCACCCGAGCGGCGGTGAGTCGGCAGGTGCGACTTCGTCTGTCGAAACTTGCGATGGAGGAGGAGTCGGGGTCTACTAAGAGTTGCGAGCCTTGAGCCATGAGCTAAAAGCCAGAAGCGAAAGCCCATCAGCAATCGAGTTTGGAGTGGATGCCTGAGTTT
>CALMON010000223.1:29986-75949 GCA_937871785.1 uncultured Granulicella sp. | reverse complement strand
CCCCCCGCGGGGGGCCGCGCGCGTCGGGCGCCCCCCCCGCCGCCCCGTACCAGGCTGACGCCGCCGATGGCGAGCGCGGGGATTTCGTTCCAATGAATCCAGCCGCCGAACGGGTCGTTTTGCGGCACCTGGTCGCTGACCACGAGCGTGCGGCTGGCCGCCGTCGACCCCAGCCCGCGCAGACTAATGCCCTGCGTCGTCGGGTTAGCCGTCCAGGAGCTTGTGCGGCGAAACAGCGTAAAGCCAGCAACCTGGTGCAGGCGGTCGTCGAGCGCCAGGCCGGGAGCCTGCCCGAGCTGTTGTGGGTCGAGCGTCGCCGTGCTGGTAGACAGGTCGACCAGACCGGCGAGACCGCGTTCGGCGGTCACTGTGACGCTTTGCTGCGTCGTAAGCAGGGGCGCGAATGGAACGGGCGCAGGCGGAACGGGAGCTTTCTGCTGCGCAGCGAGCGGAAGCGCGGCAAGAAGCGGAAGTAGGGTACGACGCTGCATCAGGCTTAAGCATGGCACAAGGTGGGCGCTCGGCACCACCGGCACTGCCGCCGAGAACCGCCCCTTCCCGGGTTGTCCTGCTTCGCCGCGGGCAGAGGTTCTGCTTCCTCGGCGCAGCCCACGCACCCTACGGAAACAGATCTTCCGCTTCGCGAAGGGCGACAATTGTTCACAGATCTGCCTCTTCTAGAAAGGCTTCATTTGCGCAAACAAGTTCTTTGCAGTGTAAAGTAAATACATGGGTGAACTTCACAGCGCGCTCGGAGACATCAGCCGCATTCGCCGGCAGATGGCGCGGACTACGGAGTTTCGCGGCTACGGCCCGGCGACGCTGGCCGTCACCGGAGGCATCGCCCTCGCTGCGGCGGTCGTGCAGGCGGTCTGGCTGGGTGACGCGGCCCGGCACGTCGACGCGTTCGTCGCCATCTGGGTCGGCTGCGCCGCCGTTTCGGCGGCGGTCACAGGCACCGGCATGGTAACGCGCTCGCGCCGGCTGCATTCCGGCCTGTCGAACCAGATGCTGCGGCTGGCGGTGGAGCAGTTCCTGCCGGCCGTGGTGGCCGGCGTCCTACTGACGGCGGTGCTGCTGCGATTCGCGCCCGCCGAGGCTTGGCTGCTGCCGGGCTTGTGGCAGGTGATCTATGGGTTGGGCGTGTTTTCGTCGTGCCGCTTTCTCCCACGGCCGATGATGGCCGTCGGCGCCTGGTATGGGCTGACGGGCCTTGCCTGCGTGGCGCTGGCCGACGCCCGGGCGCTCGGCGCGTGGTGGATGGGCGTGCCGTTCGGCGTGGGACAAGGCCTGGCGGCAGGGGTGTTGTGGGCGTTCGCGCCGGAGGTTGACGATGACATTGAAGAAGGCTGAAACGACAGACACAGAAGCGGGCGAAAAGGGCGGACGGTTCGCCTACGAGGGTCTCGACCGCGTGATCCACGAGCGCGCCCGCCTGAGCGTGTTGACCTCACTCATCACCAACCCCAAGGGCCTCACGTTCAACGACCTCAAGCAGATGTGCTCCTTAACCGACGGCAACCTGAGCCGCCACCTGAGCGTGCTGGAAGCGGAGGGCGTCGTGTCGATCATCAAGGGCCATGAGCAGAATCGGCCACAAACGCTCTGCCGCATCACGCCAGCCGGGCGCAAGCGCTACCTTGAATACCTTGCGACGTTGGAGCAAGTCGTGAAAGACGCCGCGAAGGCCGCAAAAGCGGATCGCCCTGCCGACCTGCTGCATGGTTTAGACCCGGTGCGCGGCTAAACTCTTCTTCCACGTGAGAGTTGCAAAAGCACACGGTCGCTCCTGCATCCTGTTCACACGAGAAGGTTTCGGCGGCCCTCACGCAACTTGTCGTCTTCCTTCGTATCCTTGCATACTTCCGACAAGGCGACTTATCAGGACTAATCCGGCTGAGATTCTTTGAGACACGGCTAGGAAGCCATCAACACGTCGAAAAGAACAAAAGGCCGAAAAGTGTCCTCAAGCGAAGTGACAGTCTAAGAAGATTCAGAACAACTTTGCGTGTCATCCTCTCATTCAGTGTAAGTAAGAGGTCATCCCGTCAGCTCATGCGAGTTCTTCAGTCGATTTAATATCGTCCGATATCTCACATGAAGAAGCTCGATACGATTGCAGCCTTAGCGGGATTCTTGATTTGTCTTCGTGAATTGTGGATACATAAATAATTCCTTGAGCGGAGAGGAAGGAAGGTCGTGCTCGTACACCGGCCACTTCACCCGGAACGGCTGACTCTGTCCAGGCTTGAGGACGTGTGTATGCACTAACGCTTCGTACTTCGATCCAGCGGTAATGTCTGCCGAGTGGCCATTCTCTGCGATATAGGCGTCCATCCTGCGTTTTTCCACCTCGGGCGTGTTGTCCAGGTACAGCTGCAACGATCCGACGGGCATATCAGCAGTACCCGTGTTCATGAGTATCCCTGCGAGCTCGAGATACCGAAGCCTTTTTCGCACGTCAGTGTAAATAATGGTGAAACCCTGCCCTGACACTCGCGTGCCACGGCGCAGAGGTAGCGGATTAGCGTGAACGGACAGTGGCGGTTGCTCAACCTCGAACCGTTCGTCTGCAACCGGCTCCGATCTGGACGCTGGCTGGGCGACAGGGGCAGAACCGGAGCGACAGGCGGTCGCACCAGCGAAAACAGCCAGGAGCAAGGCAAACGGAATTTGACGGCCATCCAGAGCCATGCGAGAAAGAGTAGCATGCGCGGCGACGTATGATTCGTCCTGTTCAGTCATCCTGGCGTGGCCGGCAAGGATGACCCAAGGTCCGGTGCAAAGCGTCCTCTGACGCACCTGTTCACTCCTGAATGGGTCGGTTTTCCGAGCCTACGGTGTACTACGAATTGATCCCTACTGGCATGATTGCCAGCTTTATGGCGGAATCGCTACCGCTAGACGCCGTTCTCACACTCCCTGGTGTTTGCATTCCCTGCGAGAAGCTCCAGCGACGATTCAGCTACCCGGCGGCCTTGGTCTCCTCTTCCTTGCGGACTTCCGCCGGCTTCGATTCCGGCTTGCCCTCGATGATCGGCGGGACCGGGGTGTCCGCGGTGAGCGTGGGGCGGCGCTTGTGCCAGTCGGTCGCCTGCTGGTAGGCGTAGGCGAGCGCCAGTACCTTGCCTTCTTGAAAGTGCGGCGCGGCGATCATCAGGCCGATGGGCATGCCCGCCTTGGTAAAGCCGCACGGCAGCGAAATAGCCGGGATGCCGTACGCGTCGAAGGGCTGCGTGTTGAAGCAGCCGCCGCCCGAGGTGAACCAGTCGTAAATCTTGCCAGACGAGGAACCGCTGGACGTGCTCGAGGCCGACTTCATTTCGTTCGCAAGCGAGTCGTTGATCTTGGGCGCCTGCAGGCGCGTGGTCGGCACGACGACGAGATCGAAGCCGTTGAACTGTGCGTCGATCCTGCGGCGCGTTTCGGCGAGCTTCTGGTGCGACTTGGCGCTGTCGGCGGCCGTCGCAACGTGCGCGCCGGGTGGCGGGTTTTCCATGCGCTCGTAGCGTGGACGCGTGGGCGGCATGTAATTCAGGCCGTACTTTTCGATCAGCTCATGGTGGTAAAACTCGGCGTCGCCGGTGCCGCCGCCGGGCAGGCCATCCCAGAGCGGCGCGCTTGACGTAACGCCGGCGGTGAGCGAGGTGAGCACGACCAGCGCCTGCTTGACCGCGGCCTCGATTTCCGGCTCAACATGGTCGTAGAAGCTGGCCGGCGTGCCAAGCCGAAAGCCTTTGACGGGCTGGTGCATTTCCTTGACATAGTCGACCGGCTGCGAGGGAACGCTGAAAATGTCGAGCTGGTCGTAGCCGGCCATCTGGCCGAGCATCAGGGCGCAGTCTTCGACCGTGCGCGCCATGGGGCCGCAGTGGTCGAGCGACGCGCTGCACGGAATAATGCCGCGTATGCTGACGAGGCCGACCGTCGGCTTCAAGCCCACGGTGCCGCACCAGGCCGACGGGCAGCGTATGGAGCCGCCGGTGTCGGTACCGAGCGCACCGAACACGAGGTCGGCGGCAAGCGCCGCGGCGGAACCGGCCGAGGAGCCACCGGTGACCGTATCGAGCGACCACGGATTGCGCGACGGACCGAAGTAGGAGATGTCGCCCGTGCAGCCGAGCGCGAACTCATGCAGGTTGAGCTTGCCGAGGATGACGGCACCCGCACGCTTCAAACGTATAACGATCTCCGCGTCCTCAGTGGGCACGCGGTCCTTGAACATGGGGCTGGCGGCGGTAGTACGGGTGCCGGCCGTGTCGATGTTGTCTTTAAGACCGAGGGGGACGCCGTGCAGCGGGCCGCGAAACCTGCCCGCCTTGGCTTCGGCGTCGAGTACCGCAGCCTGCGCGAGCGCCTGCTGCCCCATCACGGTGATGTAGCAGTTCACCTTGGGGTTGAGCACGTTGATGCGCGTCAGCAGCGCTTGCACCAGCTCGGTGGAAGTGACCGTGCGCGCATGGATGCGCGCGGAAACCTCGGTGACGCTGAGGGTTGTGAGGTCTTCCGACGTGTCCGGTGCAGCCGCGCGCGACGCAGCCGGCCAAAGGGGAATGACGGTTTCGGCCAGCAGCGCGGAAACTGCGAGACCGTTGAAGCTGCGGCGTGTCAGCTTGCTCATGCACCTGCCTTGAAGGAGAGTTTCATGCGAGCATAGCAGGCTTTCCGCGGCAATCGAAATCGTTTACGCCGTCTGTCGAGCCTGGATAGCCTTGCCCACCCGCTGCATGGTCGCCTCTTCGTAGTGCTTCGCGAGCACCTGCACGCCGATGGGCAGGCCCGCCGTCGTCGTCCCGCACGGGACGCTCATACCGCAGATGCCGGCGAGTGACGCGGCCACCGAGTAGATGTCCTCGAGATACATCTGCACCGGGTCGTCGGTTTTCTCGCCGAGCTTGAAGGCGGGCGTCGGCGTGACCGGGCAGACGAGCGCGTCAACCTGCTCGAAAGCTGCGAGGAAGTCGCGCGTAAGCAGCGCGCGGACCTGCTGCGCGTCGTAATATCCCGCCGAAAGCACATAGGTGCCGAGCAGGATGCGGCGCTTGACTTCCGCGCCAAAGCCCTCGTCGCGCGACTCGCGATACATCTTCGCGAGCGTGTTGGCCTCATCGGCACGTAGCCCGAAGCGCACGCCGTCGAAGCGCGACAGGTTGGAACTGGCTTCGGCGGTGGCAATGACATAGTACGTCGGCACGGCGTAGCGCGTGTGCGGCAGCGAGACCTTGTGGAGGGTGCAACCGGAGGCTTCGAGACGGGTGAGGGCCTGCTCGATACTGGCACGAATCTCGGGATTGAGACCTTCGCCGAAATACTCCTCCGGAACGCCGATGCGCAGGCCGGCGACCGGGTTGTCCATCTCGGCTGCGTAGGCGGCAGGAGCCGTGGGGGAGGAGGTGGCGTCGAGAGGGTCGGGGCCGGCGAGGACGTCGAGCATCGTGGCGGCATCGGCGACCGTGCGGGTAAAGGGACCGACGCGGTCGAGCGAGCTGGCGAACGCGATCAAGCCGAAGCGGCTGACGCGGCCATAGGTAGGCAGCACGCCGACAACGCCGCAAAACGCCGCGGGCTGGCGAATGGAGCCGCCGGTATCGGTGCCCAGCGACGCGACGCACAGGCCAGCGGCCACCGCCGCGGCTGAACCGCCAGAGCTGCCGCCGGGAACTCGGTCCAGAGAGCGCGGATTGCGCACCGGGCCGTACGCGGAGTTCTCGTTTGAAGAGCCCATGGCGAACTCGTCGCAGTTCAGCTTGCCGAGCAGGACGGCTCCCGCAGCTTCGAGCTTTGCGACGACAGTTGCGTCGTATGGCGGGTGGTAGCCGGCGAGGATTTTCGAGCCGGCGGTCGCCGGGGTGCCGCGCATGGCCAGCACGTCCTTGACCCCGATGGGCACGCCTGCCAACGATCCGGTGAGTTCACCGGAGTCGACCCTGGCTGCCTGCGCAAAGGCCCGCTCGCGGCTGAGCGCGAGATAGCTGTGAATTTCCGGGTCGACCGCCGCGATGCGGTCGTAATGGGCCGCGGTCAACGCGGTTGCGGTGGTGGCGCCGGAGGTGATGGCGGTGCGCGCGGCGGGGATGGAAAGGGTTTCGAGGTTGATCGCTTGGGGCATGGTGGTGCGGGTCCTGGTTCGTGGTGCGGCGTGGGCTTGCTCAGTTTTGGGTCTTGAGTGGCAAGTTCTGAGTTGGGTTTAGCGCTCGATCACTTTGGGGACCTTAAAGAAGCGGCCATCCGTTTCAGGAGCTTCGGTCATCACGGCGGCGCGGTCGATCGACGGCAGAACGGTGTCGCGGCGAAGCGCTTCGCCATGCGTGGCGGTCGCGCTGCCCAGCATTTCCGAAACCTGCGCCATGGCCGGGACTCCCGTGGCGTCGAGCTCCGAAAGCTGTGCGATGTGGCCCAGGATCGCGTTCAGGTCACGGGCCATGCGCGGCATTTCTTCGGCGGTGAGTTCCAGATTGGCAAGGTCGGCGACGTGGCGGACCTGGTCGAGAGTAACGGCTTCGCTCATGCGTTTTCCTGTCTGGCCTGGCTTGGTGGCAATTCGAAGTGTATCGCGGTGACCGGGACTCTTGCGATGCGATGGAGGTCGGACGTGAGGATTCCGCGCATTTGGCCAAAGGTATCGAGCCATTCCGCGCCGGAAACCCGCACGCGGACAGTTCCCTGTTCATAGCCGACGATGTCGCCCCGCCCGGCGAGAGCTGAGCCGCAGGCTACGCTCCAGGCAGCCGCTAAACGGTCCAGCTCAGGCAAAGCGGCGAGGCTGCGGCCAAGCTCACGGCGAAGCATGTCGCGCATGGTTTGCATCAGCGGGTCACCGCGCGCAGGGCGGCTTCGGCGGTCAGGGCGGCCGCGGCGGCCGCGGGAACACGCTCGAGCACGAAGCTGCGGTACCGTTCCAGAAACACGGCAGTGCCAAAGGTTTCGGCCCAGTCGCGGGCATCCTGCGGGCAAAAATGCGGTTCCCCGGTCTGCTCCCATTGCAGGATGGCGGCGGCGGCGGCGGCGGCGGTCTGCTCGTAGAAGTAGGCGCCGGTACGGCAACCTGGGCCGTCGCCACCTCGAACGGTCTCAAGCGAACCACCCACGCCGAACGCAATTACGGGTCGACCGCAGGCCTCGGCTTCAAGGGGCACCATGCCGAAGTCCTCGTCAGCCGCAAAAAGTAAGGCGCGGCAGCGGCGATACTCAGCCCAAAGATCGGCGGTCGCGAGCTCGCCGAGAAAGGTGACGTGCGGCCCGGCCAGCCGCTGCAAGCGGCCCAGCTCCGGCCCGGTGCCCGCGATGCGCAAGGTCCGTCCGGCCAAACGGCAGGCTTCAATCAGGATTTCCGTTTTCTTGTAAGAAACCAAACGGCCAGCGCAAAGGTAATGGTCGCCGGAGGGCTCGCCCGGCAGCGAAGTCGCGCGGTGAAGATCGATCGGTGGGTGGATGACCTCCGCATCGCGGCCGTAGCAGCGACGAATGCGGTCGGCGACGTAATGGCTGTTGGCTACAAAATGGGTGACGCGCTGCGCTGCCGACGCGTCCCAGCGCCGCACCCGTGGCGCCGCCAGCGAGAACGCCGCACGCGTCACGACTCCCATGGCCGCCCGGTAATTTTCAAAGCCATCCCACAGGTAGCGCATGGGCGAGTGGCAATAGCAGATGTGGGTAGCGCCCCGGTCGAGCCGGACCCCCTTGACCGGGCCGCTGTCGGAAGAAAGAACCAGATCGAAGCCGCGCAGATCGAGGCTTTCGGTAGCCGCCGGATACAGGGGTAAAAAGTGCCGGTGCAGCTTGTCAGCCATCGGCACCCGTTGCAGAAAAGACGTGTGCAGGGTGCGTCCGGCGAGGCTTTCCGGGATACCGGCCGGGCCGGCGACCAGAGTCAGGATGTCGGCCGCCGGGAAAAGCGCCGCGATACATTCAGCGACTCGTTCCCCTCCGCCGCGGCTGACAAACCAGTGATGAAGGACCGCGATGCGCACACAGACAGTATGCGTTATTTGCCGCGTCGGGAAATGTCGGGGCAGGAGATATTCGCCGGCCTCAGTAGGCACCATCCTGGTTGGCGACCGAAGACAGCGTGCGCAGCAGGATGCGGCTGTCTCCGCGGAGCGACCATTCGCGGACATACCGGCAGTCCAGCTGCACCCGTTCTTCGTAGCTCACTTCGCTGCGGCCGGAAACCTGCCACAAACCCGTAAGCCCGGGTTTTACCTTGCAATAGCAGGCGAAGTATTTCCCGTAGCGTTCCACTTCCGCGGCCACGATAGGCCGCGGGCCAACCAGGCTCATATCGCCGCGCAGCACATTCCAGAGCTGCGGCAGCTCATCAAGCGAGGTGCGGCGGAGGAACTGCCCGACTCGCGTGATTCTCGGGTCTTCCCGCAACTTATGCGTTTTGAGCCACTCGGCACGAGCTTCGGGGTGCTGTTTGAGGTAGGTGTCAAGCACCTCAGTCGAGTTTTCGCACATGGTGCGAAATTTCCACATGGAAAAGAAAGCGCCGCGCCGCAGAATGCGCCTGTGCGAGAAGAACACAGAGCCCGGGCTGCTCAGGCGAACGGCAGTTGCGATCGCCAGCAGTAGCGGCAGCAGAATAGGAAGGGCGACGCAGACCGCGAGCACATCCAAAGCGCGCTTGACGACGTTGTACCGGAACAAGCGTTGCGGACCGTCGCGAAAGTCGTCCGTTACGGGATTTGTAGAAGCTGACGCCGCGCCATCCGCATAGTCATATCCGAGAGGGGCCGTGGACGTCATCGGCGACTCGGAACTTGGGTGCTCAGTGTTCATGCAGCTCCTGCTGTCTTCATCCGCCGAAATGTTCCAGCGCGCAAAGATGGCGATCGTGCGATGTGGCTGAAACGTTTGCTCGCCGCAAGGAGGCGCTTCGGTCGTTTCAGGTAAGGGCCCGTGTACCGCTGATGAGTTTCAAGTAGTGTACGTGCTTTATAGAAAGGCTAACCCAGAACCTTACTGAAAGTTGCGGCAGAATCTTGCGTGCACAAATGTATACCTCGCCTTCCCGGAATGAAAACTAAGCTGGGTTGGTTCAGGCGTTTGTCTTATTCTACTTCGATGCAAGTGTCTGATACAGAACTGCCTGATGTGAAACTTGTGTATCCCACGAGACATGGCGACGCTCGCGGCTGGTTTGCCGAAACCTTCAACGCGATCAGCTTCCGCGCCGCGGGACTGCCGGACAGCTTCGCCCAGGACAACCAGTCGTTTTCTGCCCGCGGAGTGTTGCGCGGTTTGCACTACCAGCTTGGCGAGCCACAGGGAAAGCTGGTGCGCGTGTTGAGCGGCCACATCTGGGATGTCGCCGTGGACTTACGGAAAACGTCGCCGCACTTTGGCATGTGGGCTGGTTTCGACCTCCGCCCCAGGAACTCCGACGGCGAGCTGGAAATGCTCTGGATTCCAGAAGGGTTCGCGCACGGCTTCGTGGTGCTTTCCGAGACCGCCGACGTGTTGTACAAAACCACTCGCGGCTATTATCCGCAGGGTGAGCGCTGCATCCGCTGGGACGACCCTGCGCTGGCAATCCGCTGGCCGCTGGAAGGCATCACGCCGGCGGTTTCCGCAAAAGACGCCGTGGGCAGCTCGCTGGCCGAGGCGGAGTTGCCCTGACAAGCAGACCGGCGCTGACGGTGATAGACTTACACAAGCGCCTGAAGCCCCGGGAGACGGGGCCCAAGCTCGCAGCGCGACAGGAATTTCGATGTCGGCAGGCGGTCGGATTCTTTGGAGTTCCGACCCTGGGCCACCGGCAAGCGAACCGTTCTGCGGCGGGAATGCTAGAAAGATCCACCATGCCAAAGGCCTCGATTCACCCCAACTATCAGGACACCAACGTCAAGTGTGCTTGCGGCAACCAGTTCACCACGCGCTCCACGCACCGTGGCGATATCGTCGTCGAAATCTGCAACGCCTGCCACCCTTTCTTCACCGGCAAGCAGAAGCTTGTTGATACGGCCGGCCGTATCGAGCGCTTCCGTCGCAAGTTCGCCAAGTCGGACGAAGGCAAGAAGGCCGAAGCCGCCAAGTAACCTGCTGCTTACCAACGCAACGCGAAAGGCCTCCGCTGTGCGGGGGCCTTTCTTCTTAGGACTCTGTGCGCGACCCAGACCTGCGCGACCGCAACATGCGCGACACGTACATGCGCGACACGTACATGAAAAAGACTTTCGACGACCCCACCTTTATCGAACAGGCCCGGCAAATGCCGCACATCGCGCGCGTTCCAGCGGAGATGCACATTGGCGGCGTCCGCATCGCGCCCGCGACGGTGCTCGCCCCGATGGCCGGCGTCACGGACACGGTCTTCCGCCGCTTTATCAAAAACGCAAGCCTCTTCACGACGCCCGACTCGAAACTGAAAACCGAAAACTCAGAACGGAACGAAGGCGCACAGGACGTCGATCTCGAAACCACGAACGAAACTTCCGGCTGCGGCCTCATCATGACGGAGTTCACCTCCGCCGACGGCCTTTCGCGCATGCGCGAAACCAAGCGCAAGCGCTACCTTACCTATTACGAGGATGAGCACCCGATCTCCGCGCAGCTCTTCGGCTCCAACCCCGAAACGCTCGCCGACAGCGCGCGCATCTGCCAGGACGCCGGCTTCGACCTCGTCGACCTGAACCTCGGCTGCCCGGCCAAGCGGGTCGTGGCCTGCAACGGCGGCTCCGGCCTGCTGCGCGATCTGCCGCTGATTGAAACCATCTTCAAGCGCGTACGCGCGGCGGTGTCGATCCCTTTCACGGTGAAGTTCCGGATGGGGTGGAACGACGCCAACATCGTTTGCGTAGAGCTGGCGCGCCTGGCCGAAGACTGCGGCCTGAACGCCGTAGCGCTCCATGCCCGCACGCGCGAAAACGGCTACTCCGGCAACGCTCGCTGGGAGTACATTGCCGCGGTCAAGGACGCCGTGCGCCTTCCTGTCATCGGCAACGGCGACATCCGCTCGCCCGAAGACGCCGCCGCCATGGTGGAGGCCACACGCTGCGACGCCGTCATGATCGGCCGCGCCGCACCCGCCAACCCGTGGATTTTCCGGCAGATCGCCCAGTACACGGCCACCAAGCAGGTCACCGGCACAGGCACCTATGACAAGCCAACGGACATGGACCGTTACCGGATGATCCGCGATTACTTCGAGCGCCTGATGCACGAAGTCGCCGAGCACCCGGAGGTGCCTGGGCCCGCGGAAACGGATGCCGAAAAGCGGCTCAAACGCGACCACGAATCCGCCCAGCGCGACGCAATCGGCCGCATGAAGCAATTCGCAAGCTGGTTTACCCACGGTGTTCCCGGAGGCGCCGTGCTGCGCCGCGACATTTTCGACGCGAAGCGCGGGGCCGAGGTGATGGACAAGGTCGAGGCCTTCTTCACCACTCGCGCCGAACTTCCCGCTTGCGACACGATGCCTGAGCATACCGAAGAACTCGAAGCGGTTTCGTCCGCCTGGGGCTGAAAGGCACGGCAGCGCCACGCAAGGCATAATCGTTGTACCCCCGATGACGTCCCTACGGCTAACCGCTATTCTGCTTTCCGGCGCACTCCCCTTCGCGGTCAACGCGCACGCGAGCCCCGGTAGCACGTGCAACCTGCTGATCGAAGGCACAGTCCGCCAGCTCACCGGCATCGGCAGCGGCCACTTCACCGCAACGCCCAAAGGCCCAACTACCTGCGTGTACACCTTTCCGGGTGCGCCCGCGCAGACCGACGACAACGGACGCCCGCGGCCCGCGCCAACCCTTACGCTCGAGCATCGGCGCTTCCCCACCGACGCCGAAGCACACGCGCTTCTGCTCGCTCGCGGCGACCCCGCCGACACCACCACCAGCCTTTTCACCGAGGACCCGGTCGCCGACGAGCTCGGCGATCTTGAACGGCAGGAAGGCGACCCTGAGTCAAATGAGTACCTCGTACTGCGCGGCGCCACCGCCCGCCATGGCGGCAATGTCGTCATCATCGGCATGAATGACGGCGTCAACGAGCCATCTAACGGCGATGCGCTGCTGCAAAGCACCGTTCTTACGCTGGCCGGTGCGCACCTGACGGCGGCGGAGCGCATTGACCTTTGCGCGCGCTTCCCCGTGGCTGCGCTGCAAACGCTCATCTCGCTGGGACCCTCGACGGGCCAATCGACCGGCAGTAGTTTCGCGGAAAACACCAATACCTGCGCCTGGAAAGTCGTCTCGGACGAGAGCAAACGGCCGGCGACCATCAAGATCACCGTCCAGCAATTCCCCTCAGCGGAACTCGCGCTCAAGCAGCTCAAGCAGGACGCACCGTCTCACCAGAACATCACGCCCATTCCCCGCAGCACCGACCCCACCGACAAGGCCTTCAGCCATCGCCACAACGACCCTGAAGCCGAAGCCGTTCACGGCGCGTTTCTGGCGCACCTGACGATCAAGGACGCGCAACCGGAAGCTACGGCGATTCCCTCCTACGCGGGCCGGCTTGAAAGCATCGCCTTGAAGGCGGCGGGGGCGAACCTTCCGCCCGACCCGGCGATCCCGCTCGCCACGCCGCCGCAGCCGCGCGCGGCCGGCTATGCCTTGAACCGTTTACTTTCGGGCCTCTGGAACGTGCTGGGGCTCCAAACCATTCCGTTTGCGGTGCTGCTGCTGGTGGCGGCTGGCTGGCTGCGCAAACGCCGATTGCGTGTGACGGGCATGCCTGGCACGGCGGTCGTCACCGGTATCTCGGATACCGGCTTGACGATCAACAACGACCCGCAGGTGCGGCTGGAACTCAGCGTTACGCCACAGGGCGGTTCGCCGTATCCGGCGCATGTGCGCATGGTGGTCAGCCGTCTGGCTCCGGGTGGCCTGGTGGGCCAGACGCTGAACGTCCGTATCGACCGCAAGAATCCGCAGCGGCTAGTGGTTGTGTAGGACCACGCAAAACTGACAACTGAACACTCAGAACTGACCAGACCCCACCCTGTACGCTTGATCCATGCCGAACCTGGAAACCTATCGCGTCGCCATCGCCCAGATCGCCCCGGTTTACCACAACAAAGCCGCCTCGCTGACACTGGCGCTCGAAATCATCGCGCAGGCCGCCGCTCGCGGCGCGCAGCTCGTTGTGTTCGGAGAAACATGGTTCCCCGGCTACCCGGTGTGGCTGGACGTTTGCCCCACCGCCGGTTTGTGGAACCACGAACCCACCAAGCGCGTGTTCGCGGAGCTTCGCCGCAACAGCCTCGTGGTTGGCGGCGCGGAAACCCAGGCCCTCGCCGACGCCTGCCGACAGCACAAGCTTGGCATGATGCTGGGCTGCAACGAGCGCGTCGACCGTGGCCCCGGCAACGGCACCCTGTTCAACTCGCTGCTCACCTTCTCTGCCGCGGGCGAGCTCGTCAATCACCATCGCAAGCTGATGCCGACCTACACCGAGCGCATCGTCTGGGGCCAGGGTGACGGCAGCGGGCTTGAGTCTGTGCGACTCGATGCAGGAGCCGAGTCGCCGCGGGTCGGCGGCCTCATCTGCTGGGAGCACTGGATGCCGCTCGCCCGCATGGCCATGCACCAGGCCGGCGAGGCACTTCACGTAGCCGTCTGGCCGACCGCGAACGACAAGGCGCAGCTTGCCAGCCGCCACTATGCGCGTGAAGGCCGCTGCTTCGTGCTGGCCGCTGGGCTGATGATGAGGACCGCCGACCTGCCCAGCGAGCTTCCCCACACCGTCACCGATGAGTGGGTCGAGCGGGGAGGCAGCGCCATCATCGCGCCTGACGGCAGCTACGTCGTCGAACCCATGTACGACCGCGAAGAGCTGATCGTAGCGGACCTTGACCTGAACATGATCGACCGCGAAACAATGTCTCTCGACGTCACCGGACACTACGCACGCCCGGATGTGTTCCAGTTCTCCTGCAAGGCACTCTCTCCTGGGTAAGCGAAAGAGTGCCTCGCACAGCGAAGACGCTACCTAGGCCTCGAGCGCCGAGGTGATCTCTTTGACGCTGCTCACCTTGCCCATCACCGGAAAGGTGTTCTCGATCGCAAACTCGTGCATGGCCTTGCTCATGGTGCTCATCGCGTCCTCGGCAAACACCACGGCGATGCCTTGCGAAATCGCTGACCGCGCCGTCGATTCCACACCGAAGTTCGTCGCGATGCCCGCAAGCACGATTGTCGTTACGCCCTCGGCGTCAAGCTTTTCTTTGAGCCCGGTTCCGTAAAACGCGTCCCACTGCCGTTTAGCGACGAGCAAGTCTCTTCCCGCAACGTACCCTGAGTTGGCGACAAGTTCCGACGCAACCGCCGGTGGCGGTGGCGTTCCCGGCTTCATCATCGGCTTGTCCGCCGGCACCTCAACCATCTCATGCAGCAGGACGTGCACATACACCACGGTACCCCCCGCGGAACGCATCGCTTGTGCCAGATCGGCGCAGGCTTCGACCACATCCGGTCCACTCATCGGTGCGAGATCTCGACCGACGATGCCGTTTTCCAAGTCGATCAACACCAGAGCGGTTTGCTTCGCCGTCAACTTCAAATTATTTCCCAATCCAAACATCGTTCTCCTCCCTGACTTGCTTTCAGCTATCCAACAGTATTCCAGCGACGGTACTGCGGAAAGCTCGCCTACTTTGCGGCCGCTTCGAGCTCGGTCCACTCGCCGTCGGACAATGCCACGTCCGCCGCCTTCACGTTCTCTTCAAGATGCTCGATGGACGACGTTCCCGGGATGGGCAACATCACCGGCGAGCGGTGCAGCAGCCACGCCAGCGACAACTGCGACACCGTCGCGCCGTGCTTCTTAGCCATCTCATCGAGTTTTCCGCCAGGCTGCGCCAGCTTGCCGGCCGCCACCGGGAACCACGGAATAAATGCAATCCCTTCGGCTTCGCAATACTCCAGCACGGCTTCGCTCTTGCGATTGCCCAGGTTATATTCGTTCTGCACGCTTGCGATCTTGACCGTTTTACCCGCTTCCTTGATCTGGTCGACGGTCACCTCGCTCAAGCCCACGAAACGGATTTTGCCGCCACGCTGCAGCCGGGCAATCGGCCCCAGCGACTCCGCCACAGGGACCTTCGGGTCGATACGGTGCAACTGCCACAGATCCAGGCGCTCCTTTTTCAAAAAGCGCAGACTCATCTCAACCTGCTGGTTCAGGTACTCGGGCCGGCCCACGGGCAGCCACTTGTCCGGTCCCTGCCGCGTCAGCCCACCCTTGGTCGCCACCAGCGTGCCTTGTGTGTAGGGGGCCAACGCGTCGCCGATCATCGGCTCGCTGACTGCCGGTCCATAGCTGTCGGCCGTGTCGATGAAGTCGATGCCCAGATCTACCGCGCGGCGCAGTACGGCTTTTGCGCTTTCCTCGTCTGGCGGAGGCCCCCACACGCCCTTGCCTGTAAGCCGCATCGCGCCGTATCCGAGCCGCTGAATCTCCTGCTCGCCGCCGAGCATAAATGTTTTCGCCACTGCCATGGTATCCCTCGCTACAACACTTGGATGGCGAAAGGCGGCGGGAGGTTCATCCGCGCGACGACGACTTCCTCCACACCACACGAATCTGCGTCCGCCAGCGTTCATCGAGCGCAAGCAGGTGCCATTCCACGCGCGGCGACAGGTAGCGCAGAATCGTCTCCGTCGCGGGATGGATGTGCAGCGCCGGAGCTACCAGGTAGAGCCGGGGAGCCTCCGCCGCGAGCGTCACGCCGCGAAAATAGCCATGGCGCTGAAATTCGCTTTCTCCGGCTTCTGCGGAAGCAAGGTGATGCGCTCGCACCCGAATCCAGTAATCGAGCCCCTGCAGCGCGAGGTGGAGATCGTCGTCCGCCTTTAGCTCGATGACCGCCAGCCGCCCATCGGCGGTCACGCCCAGCAAGTCAAGCATTCCCCGGTCCCCTGCTCCCGCCACTGCGCCCACCTGCGCATACACATGTCGCGGATCGAGCCTGGGAATGACTCGAGAAGCCTCGCCGGCCAGCGCTGCAGCCGATGGGTCTGCACGGTTGCCGAGCGTGTCGGGATCGAGCGCGACCTGTCGACTGACCGGCGTCCGCCTCTCATCCGCACCCAGCGGCACCGGGCCCAGGTGCCGCGTCAGCGGCGCCAGATCCAGCCGCAGCACCGACTCCAGCCAGCGCTCGGGAGACGCCCGGAACAGAGGGTCTTTCGTCTTGCCTTCGGCATCGGCGCGGCGTCGGCGGCAAAGCTCCGCGACGGCCTCGCCCAGCTCCATCGCCGTCTCCTCGATCAGCAGCGTTTCGCTCGCGCCTACGCCGATAGTGACCTCGACAGTCTGCCGAAAACTACGCTCTGCATAGCCGAGCCGAGCCCGCGCAAACGGAAGCCCGTGCAACGCAAACTCAAGCTCCCCCGCGTTTACCAGCCGCTGCTCGATCCGCGCCGCTTCGCGTGTCGGCACGATCCCCATCACAGCCTCGACGGCTCCCGCAAACCGCTCGCGAGCCGCCGCCTCATCCGGGTGCGGCAGCAGCCGCGTGCGCAGATTGCCCTGATCGGCGGAGTCGCGCGGCGTCAGCGTTTCGTCTGTTTCGTCAAGCTCGTAGATCTCCCATTGCGCCGCGTCCTGGTTCAGCCATGCTATGCGGGCAAGGGTTAGCATGGCCAGGCCGCGGGGCACCACCACGCGCAGCCCGGCATACAAGCGCCGTCCCGCCGCCAGTTCGCGGCAGCGTTCCAGCCACAGCACGCCCAGTGTAAGAATACCGTCAACCACCGGCGCCGACTCCGCCGCACCGACCGCAATCACGGCCCAGGCCCGCTGCCCCTGCACTAACGAGCCGCGCGCATAGGCCGGGCCAAAGCTCCGCTCTAAATCCATCGCCGTGCGGAAGCCGTCGGCCTTCCACTCCGGCCAGCGCCGCAGCAGCACCCGTTCCAAGACCCGCAGATACTTCTTCCGCGCACCGTCCCGGGTCGTCGACGTTCGCCGCTCACGGTTCGCCACCAGCTCCAGCAGTTTGGGCTGCGCCTGCCCGAAGCGCACAGTGGCCAACCGCAGCGACCCCGCCCGTTCGGTCGCCGTCACCACTCGCCGCACCGTGTTGCGCTCGTCGCTCCACAAATGCAGCGTGCAGCGGTCGTGCTCGGTGGAAAGCGTGTAGCTCGCCGACCCCGCGCCCAGGTCGAACTCTACCTTGCCGTCTTCGAGCACGCACGCCGTCGGATGCGCGGCCAGGAACTTTTCGATAGCGGACGCGATCTGTGCAGCGGATTGTTCAGTGGCTGTTTCCGCGGAAGAAGCTCGTGGCGGCATAGGTTTTCGATTAGTCCTGAGTCATCGGTTGTCAGTCGTGAGTCGCATCGCACATCCCTCAATCGCCGATCCACTGCCCTTCTACCAACCCATCTTCACCCGTAGATGCGTCACATGCGCCACATGGTGTTGCGAGTGCCATGCGTACAGCATCGTCAGCAGCTCGAGCCCCATCTTGCCGCGCTGGCTGTGCCGCACGCCGCGGTCCCACTGCTCGTCCGTCATGTGCGTCAGCAACATGCCCCAGCGGGCGTGGACCGCTTCCACTTCCTCGAGCGACCACTCGACCGGCGCGGTCACATCGTGCAGCGTGGCGAACGCGCCTTCGTTGTAGCCATGCACCTCGGGCCAGTCCTCGGTCAACGCCCGCTTGAAGCGATGCAGCGCGGTCGCGTGCGAGTCGGCGATGTGATGCACCAACTGCCGCACCGTCCAGCCACCATCACGATAAGGCGTGTCCAACTGCTCGTCCGAAAGATCGCGCACCGCGTCGCGCAATTGCTCGGGCTCTTCCGCCAGCGTCTGGATCGCGAACCGCAGGTCTTCCGCGGTGATGTCCGCAGGGGGAGCAAATTTGCCGATGGGGTAACGAGGGTCGTACGCGGTCACGGAAGAAGGTGTCGACATACCTCCGATTGTAGCGTTTGCCTTGACGCCCGGCCACAGAACGTCCGCTCCGGTCGCGCTCCGCTTTTTGCTTGCCTTGTAAGCTAAGGGGGAGGTTTGTCCCATGAAGCCATCTATAGCGTTCGCCGCTGTCCTCACGTCCCTGTCGCTTGGCAGCTGCCATCGCGCTACAACACAAGCCACGTCCGCTGCCGCCGCGTCCGCGCCAACTACGCCCACGCCCGCCCAGCCGCTCGCCCGGCAGAGTGCGCCGTCGGCCGGAAAAGATTTCCCCGGCTTCGACCGCAACGAGTATCCCGGCGACGACACCATGGCGCAGATGCACGCCACCTTTGCCTTTACCGGCTACTGGCTCACCGTGCCGCCGGGGGCGCAGTTCAACCAGTGGAGCGGCAAGCGCGACCTCCTTCGCAAACAGGGCTGGGGGTTCCTGGTGCTCGCCAATGGCAAGCTGGAAAAAGAAATACTCGCCGCGCAGGCTGCCGGCGTTCCCGCGGCGGCGCTCGGTCAGCGAGACGCCCTCGCGGCTGTCGCGGCGGCTACGGCGGAAGGCTTCCCCGCCCACACCCTCCTGTTTCTGGACCAGGAAGAAGGCGGCCGCCTGACCGCTCCGCAGGCCGCCTATTTGCTGGCGTGGACCGAAGCCGTCGCCGCGTCGACCTATAAAGCGGGCGTTTACGCCAGCGGCCAACTCACGCCCGACGACCCCGGCACCGTCATCGACACCATTCGCGAAATCCGCGAGAGCGTCGGCAAAGGACACCTGCACCCGGTGGAGTTTTTCGACGCGCAGGACACCTGCCCGCCTTCAAACGGCTGCACCGTGACAACGCCGCCGATCGCCACAGCCGGTGAGCCGGACGTGATCGCCTGGCAGTATTCCCAGTCGCCGCGCCGACCCTCGCTCACGGCCGCATGCGCAACAACGTACGCCGCCGACGGCAACTGCTACGCTCCCGGTTTCCCGAAAATTTTCTTGGACAACGACGTCGCCACGAGTCCGGACCCGTCCCACGGCCGCTGACTTTGGAGCCGTTTTCACGAAGATGTGCAGTTGCGTTGGTCTTGGCGTATCGATAGATCCGGCCTCTACGGGGCTACAGCCCGACGATCACCGCGTTCCACTATCTGGGCCAAAGGCCCGACCAGACACCGGCCTGGGCCGAAGGCCTAGGTACCCGGTGCGAGTATGGATTGAGCGCTGAAGGCGCGACACATAATCGCAGTCCACAGACCTACGCGGGGTGCCTGCGCCTTGATCCTTCGGATACCGTAGTGCGCTATGAGCCGCGACTTCAGCGCTCTGCATTCCGTATTTCAAACCCGTGGGGCTTCGCCCAAAGCTGGTAGAGCCGGGCCTTTGGCCCTCGCCATGCGATCTGTGACGTGGAAACTGCTTCAGCCCGACGCGACGTCGTTGTCCTCGATCCATCGCTGCACCTCCGCCAACGTTTCCACCGCACGGTACTGCCCCGGGCACGGCTCTTCTTCTGTGCCCGCAATCAAGAAGGCCTGCCGCAACCCCGCGGCGTTGGCCGCGCCAATGTCCGAGCAACGGTCGCCGATCATGACCGACTCCTCGAGGTCGAGCCCGAGGTCGCGCGCCGCTCGCAGCAACATGCCGGGTGACGGCTTCCGGTCTTCGTGCTCGCGCTTGAACTCGCCCAGCCCGTGCTCGGGATGATGCGCGCAGTGATACACCGCGTCGAGCCGCACGCCATCGCGCGCCAGTTCCGAGCGCATCCAGTCCATCAACGTTTCGAACTCCCCCAGCGTGTATAGACCGCGTCCGATGCCGGCTTGATTTGTCACCACGACGAGCTTGTAGCCGAGAGCCTGCGCCGTGCGGCAAAGCGAAACGATCCCCGGCATCCAGAGCACGTCCTCGATGCGCCACAGGTAGTGGACCTCCTGGTTGATGACGCCGTCGCGGTCGAGAAAAAGAGCTTTCATACTGGGTCCTCGGGGGTTTTTGAGACGTGCAGGAGCGTGAGCACAGCAGGCTCCAGCGGTGTGTGCTTCGGCGTGCGCACTCGCGGAAGCAGCTCCCTCGCCTGACGCACGGCGTCGAGCAACGCTTCCGCTTCGGTCACCACCATCGCGGGCGTCACCTGCTCGACGCACAAGTTACGGCTGCAGGGAGCGTAGTCGCGGCCGTCATAGCAGGGCCGGCAAGCAAAGCCTTCGCCCCCCCAAAGGGCAACGCAGTTCGACCGCTGCGGCAGGCGGCCGCGCGGGTCGGTAGGGCCGAAGATCGCGAGAACCGACGCCCGCGTGATGCCGGCCAGGTGCAGCGGACCGGTGTCGTGCGTCACGGTCAGGGCGGCGGAGTCGAACAGCGCAAGCGTTTCCGGCAGGGTCAAAGTCCCGATCGTGTCGCGGCAGAGCGCATGGACGGCGACCAGCGGAGCGAAGGCGGGGCTGGTCCAGGTATCGTCGGGGCCGCCCGCCAGCACGACCTCGTACCCGCGTGTAAGCAGATTTTCCGCCACCGCCACGTAGCTCGCGAGCGGCCAGCGGCGAAGCGCGTCGTCGCGCAGCAGGTTGCGGGCGCCTCCAGGCACGAGCACCACCCGCTGCCTGCCTGCCGGCGGGTCGGAGAGCGCCGCAGGAGCCTGCGGCAGCGCCACCGGTACGGGCGCAAGCTGGCGAGGCGTCGCGTCGTCCGCGCGGCCCAGCAGGATGCGGGCATACTCGTCGGTATGGTGCCGACCCGGCAGCAGCGCCGTGGCACGGTCCGTTTTCGACAGTAGAAACTTGCGCGGCGCGCGCAACGGAAGCGTCAGCAGCCGATAGCGGCGGTCAAAGTACAAGGTGGCAATCGTTTCGTAGCGCTGCCGCCGCAGCCGCGACCAGAGCCCGGCGATCGCGCGCAGGCGAGCCGCCTTGCCACCCTGCAGGAGCGTGCGTTCGTCCACCACATGCAGCCGCAGCCAAGGGTACAACGCCAGCACCGGAGCCACGGCGCGCCCACACACCCAGTCCACGGCATACCCTGCCTGGTGCATCGCAAACGCCCCCGGCACCGCCATGATGCAGTCACCGATGGCGCCGAACTTCACGATCAGCAGGCGTTTTGTAGGGAGGGGTGCCGGTGTCATAGAGGTGAGATACGGGGCTTGCGCGCCTTGTCGCCGAACACGCCAAAGCTTCAGGACTCCTGAAAGGCCCTTGGCTGATTGCTCTTCCAGTCTCGCATGCCCAGCAGGACTGCACGCACACCGGCGATGTCGCCGCAGAGCGCGCGCTTGGCCAGGCGGCTCGCGAGGTAGACGAACGGAGCCAGGGAGCGGGGGCGGCCGTAGCGACTCAGAAACCGCATACCCGAGGCCGTCACGATGCGCACCGTGCGGTTGCGGCGGACGGGCTCGGACGGGGCAGCGCTGCCACCTTCTTTGTGAAGCACGGCCGTTCCCGACGCTACCGCAAGCTGCCAGCCCCGAGCGCGGGCGCGGAAACACAGATCGGAATCTTCAAAGTACATGAAGTACCCGTCGTCGAGCAGACCGACATCGTTCAGCATGTCGCGACGCAGCAACACGCTTGCGAAGGTGAAAAAGCTGTCCGGGCCGAGAGGCGTGGGTGCGGTGAAGTGCCGGCCAAAACCGGTCGTGCGGCTCACGCGTCCGCCTCCCCAGGCCTGCACTTTGACGGGATCGTACAGGTAGCGCAGCACGGAGCCAACGAGGCCGATCCTTGGGTCCGCTATGGCTGCCGCGACGAGCTTTGCGCAGGTGTCGGGGGGAGCGACGGTGTCGTTGTTCAGGAGCCAGACGAAGTCGGACGCCGCGGCGAGCGGGTGCTCGATGGCGAAATTGTTGCCTGCGGAAAACCCCTTGTTTGCCGCCGCTTGCACCAGATCGACCTGTGGAAACTCCGCCCGGAGGCGGACTACCGAATCGTCTGTCGACGCGTTGTCGACAACCAGAATCTGGAGAGGCGGGTACTCCTGCAGCAACAACGAGTGGAGGCAGGCTATGGTGTCTTGCCAGCCGTTGTAGTTGAGAACTACCACGGTGACTCGGGGCTGCGAAGGCATCTTATTTATTAGAGCATTTCTACACCCGGGATGCGGTTACGCCCACGCGTTTCAGTCGCGGTCCTCTCTACTGATCGGAAGCCACTGCCTGGCGGCACTGTCCCAGCGGCGCACCGGGCGCGCCGGGGCTCCGAGCGCCATGGTGCCGGCAGCGATCGTGCCGGTCACCACGGAGTGCGTTCCGATCACAGCGCCGTCGCCGATCACAGCGCCGGGCAGCACTGCAACATCGTCGCCCAGCCAGACATTTTGCCCGATGACGATGGCCCCATTCGAAACCAGCGGGCGAAGGCTGGGCGGCACAGCCGGGTCGGACTGCGCGTCCCCTCGATAAGCGCCGTGAGCGTGGTCGATCACCAGAACACGGCTGCCAAACAAACATCCGGAGCCGATTTCGACGCGGCTCACGCAGCCGACGTGGACGTTTTCAGAAAACGTCACGTCATCGCCGATTCGGAGAAGCGGAGCCGCCGATGACGTCTGTATGGCGTGCAGCCAGACATGATCCCCGGCATGGAAGTTCCTTCCCACGCGCATGTGCCGCACACCAAGCAGGCGAGGCGCGTGTCCGCAGTAAAAATTTGCCGACCCCAGCCGGCCCCCCACCGCACAGTTGCGGAGCCGTCGAAACAGGAGCACGGGCAACCGCTGCAGGGTGAGAAACATGCCGTCGTCGGCCACCATGCCGACCAGGCGACTCATACGACCGCTCCCCGAAACGCCAAACTTGCAGGACCGCCCAAGCCGATCACGCTAATACACCGTTTCCCCGACCAAACGGCGCAGGTAGTTCGCATAGGTGCTCTTGCCCAGCTTCAAGGCCAGAGCCTCCAGTTGCGCGGCGTCGATATATCCCAGCCGATAGGCGATTTCCTCCGGACAGGCAACCTTCAAACCCTGGCGCTGTTCGATGGTCTGGATGAAGTTTGAAGCATCCAGCAGGGAGTCGTGCGTGCCGGTGTCGAGCCAGGCCATGCCGCGGCCCAGAAGCTCCGTCCGAAGCTGACCCTGGCGCAGATACCAAAGGTTTACGTCGGTGATTTCAAGCTCGCCGCGCGGCGATGGCCGAATGCTTTCCGCCACAGACACGATCTGCTGGTCATAAAAATAGATTCCCGTCACCGCGTAGCGAGACTTCGGCTTCAAGGGTTTTTCTTCGAGCGAAATGGCCTTCCGGTTCCCGTCGAACTCCACCACGCCGTAGCGCTCGGGATCGTTGACGGCGTAGGCAAACACGGTCGCTCCCGCCGGTTGCGCGGCCGCCGATCGCAGCGCGAGCGCAAAGTCGTGGCCGTAGAACAGGTTATCGCCCAGCACCAGGCAGCAGCCGTCGCCCGCGAGAAACTCCTTGCCGATCAGAAACGCCTGCGCCAGCCCGTCAGGGGAAGGCTGCACGGCATATTGCAGCCGCAGCCCCCATCGGGCGCCGTCGCCAAGCAGCGCGTCAAAGCGCGGCGTGTCCTGCGGCGTTGAGATGATCAGGATGTCGCGAATCCCTGCCAGCATGAGGGTCGACAGGGGGTAATAAATCATCGGCTTGTCGTAGATAGGCAGCAACTGCTTCGACACTGCCAGGGTGACCGGATAAAGCCGCGTGCCAGTGCCCCCGGCGAGGATGATTCCTTTCATGCAAGCCCCTTCGCGGTGCCGACCGGCTGAAACGTGGGGCTTTCTTCTTGGTCCGAAGAACGGAGGTCCGAAGAAGGGGATTGCGGAGCCCGCGCGGAGTAGTTGTCCTCGATCCAGCGCTTGTAGGCGCCGCTGGTGATGTTCGCCAGCCAGTCGCCGTTCGCCAGGTACCATTCCACGGTGCGGCGCAGCCCCGTTTCAAAGGTGTCGACGGGGTACCAGCCAAGCTCCGCCTGAATCTTGCGCGCGTCGATGGCGTAGCGGCGATCGTGCCCGGGCCGGTCCTGCACGTAACGAATCTGCTGCGCGTAGGGCTGGGCGGCGGGCCGCAACTCGTCCAGCAGAGCGCACAGTGTCTTCACCACGTCGAGATTGGCGCGCTGATTGTTGCCGCCGATGTTGTAGGTTTGGCCGAGCCGTCCGCCCACCAACACCGCGCGGATCGCGCTGCAATGGTCACGTACGAAGAGCCAGTCGCGCACCTGCTGGCCGTCGCCGTAGACCGGAAGCGATTTGCCCGCAAGCGCGTTCAACAGCACCAAAGGGATGAGCTTCTCCGGAAATTGAAACGGGCCATAGTTATTGGAACAGTTCGTAATCAGGGTAGGTAGCCCGTAGGTATGGTGCCAGGCCCGCACGAGGAAGTCGCTCGACGCCTTGGAGGCGGCGTAGGGGCTGTTGGGAGCGTAGGGCGTGGTTTCCGCAAACGGCGGGTCGGTGGGCGCCAGCGTGCCGTACACCTCGTCGGTGGAAACATGCAGAAATCGGAACGCGTCGCGCTCGGTGCCTGCCAGCGTGGCATAATGCGCGCGAGCCGCCTCCAGAAGCCGAAAGGTGCCGTCGATGTTCGTGCGCAGGAAGGCTTCCGGACCGAGGATCGACCGGTCCACATGCGACTCCGCGGCGAAGTGGACGACGGCCCGAGGGCGATGCTCCGCGAACAGCTGCGTCAATAATGCCGTGTCCGCGATATCGCCGTGAACGAACGTGTAGCGCTCGGGAGGTGTGGACGCCTGCGCCAGCGAGGCTAGGTTTTCGAGATTGCCGGAGTACGTCAGAAGGTCGAGATTGACGACCGGAGCGGCTTCGTTCTCGAGCCAGTCGAGAACAAAGTTGGACCCGATGAAACCGGCTCCCCCGGTGACCAGGATAGGTGGCGCGGCAAAGGCTCCGGACGTCTCAGGCAACAGTTCTTCGTTCATGCGGAGGTATCCTTGAGCATCCGAACTAGTCAGACAGAAAAATAGGGTCTTTCGGCTCAAGTGTATGCCAAAGGCTACGGATGCGAACAGTGGAGCATTCAGGCAGTCACGGTCGCTCCGGTCAGCGCCGGGGAAAGCTCTTCCGGGACTGGCCCCTCCATGCGGCTACCGATCAGACGATGCGCCGCCGGCCAGCCAAACACGTAGATCATATACACAAACCAGTAAAACGCCATCGTCGGGATAAAGTTGAACGCTGCGTCGACAGCGGCGAGAAACATGTAGAGCACCAGTCCCTTGAGCGCGGCCCGGCGCATCGGGGAGCGCCAGGCGCTTGTGTCCACGAGCAGCAGAAGGATAGGGCTGAACATCAGCAGAAAGAATGCGGCTCCGCCCGTGAAGCCGAACTTCTGCGCCGCCGACGTATAGGCCACTTCCTGGAGACCGTCGACGGCAGTGCTCGGAAGAAAGGTCGCTTGCGCGGCTATGCTGATCTCGCCAGTTCGGTTGCCAAAGGTTGGGTCCAGCAAGAACGCGATACTGCTGGAATTGAACAAGAGGCTCGCAAGAACGAAACCGATAGTCACCAGGAGCACAACGGCACGCTGCGTCGCTTTCCCAAGATACAGGCGAGGAAAGGTTTCCAACTGACCGGCCAAAAGCACTACGACCGAAAGCGCTTCAGATAAGATCAGCCCCGCCCACACAGTTCGCGACAACGTCATCAGGAGAGCCAGCTTGACGATCAACCGGCGCCAGCGCTTGTCTTCCCACAGATCGTACATTGGCATGAGCATCAGCGTGCAAACGCCATACAGGTTGCCGTTGTTATAGGTCGAAATCAGCTTGAAAAAGAGTCCGCGATTGATGTGCTTGGTGTTTTCCAACTCACCGTAATCGCCTGCGTTGACAGTAAGAAAGGGGATCTCGACAAACTTGCCGGTGATCGGATGCAAGATGAAGAGAAAGATGCCCCAGACAGCCGCCAGCAAAATACACCAGCGAAAATAGTGGGAAAGGCGGACGCCGTCGACATACTGGAAGAAAGGCGGGTAAATCGCCAGGAAAAGGATTGGGAAAACGACGAACCCCGTTACGGTGCTGATAAAAAAGCCAAAGCTTGAGATCCCGTAAAACACCACCGCATATAGCAGCAGAATCTGCATAGGAAGCGTCAGGCAAAGGGCCACAAACGCACGCATCGGTATGCGGAG
The DNA here is from genome assembly GCA_937871785.1 of uncultured Granulicella sp. GTDB lineage: Bacteria > Acidobacteriota > Terriglobia > Terriglobales > Acidobacteriaceae > Granulicella. The sequence goes on along the minus strand of CALMON010000223.1, from coordinate 49,994 downwards.
AGGAAGAACCAGCAAGCGAATCAGCAGCAGAAACGGCGTGCTGCCTGCGAGAAAAAGATAGCCCCACGTCAGCGGCAATGGACCGATCTTGAAGCCGCCTTTGGGGAAAAGGACGAGAAACACCATCAGGAACCAGGCGATAAACATCGCCATCGGGTGCCTTCTCGCAACCGTCGACATGCCTACCGCCGCCCGAACGCCTGCCGCAACCGGACGAGATCGGCCCGATGCTCAGGGTCGTTCAACAGCCGTCTCACGGTCAGCTTGGCGGCTACGGCGATCGCTCCCAGAAGCGCCGAAAACACCAGGGCGATGATGAAGTAGGGTTTGCGCGGCGGCCAGGCCTTGTGCTCGGGCGCGACCGCGTTATCGACGACCTGAAACGCGGAGCGTGCAAACGCTTCGTTCAGGCGAGCCGCTTCAAACTGAGTGGCCAGCGAGTTTACAAGAACCTCGTGATATTTCACCGCACGCTGCGCCCGCACAATCTCGAGATTGGCTTCGGGAACCTGTCCCGCCGGCGTGGCGGCACCGAGCGGCGTCGAACCACTGCCTTCAAGGCGAGCCTCGGCACCGCTCAACTCGGCAATCTGCGCCGTAACGCGCTGCACTTCAGGATTCTGCTCGGTCTCACTTTGCAGAAGCTGCGCTCGCCTCACCTGCAGGCCCGTAATCTGCTCCCGGGTGGCTTGGATCGCCCCTAGACCGATGGACGTTTGCGCCTCGGACAGAATGTGAGTGCTCTTTTGTGTGTTCGCCAGAGCCGCTTCGGCGTTGGCCAACTGGTCGCGTTCGGCATCCAGCTGCTTCTGGAAAAAGGCGGTTGTCTGGCTGCTTTGCTGCAAGCCCATTGTTTCATTCAACGTGTGCAGAGCGTCCAGATAGGCGTTCGCAACTTGAGCTGCATTCTGAGCGCTCCCATTGCGAACAGAAACGGTCACGATGCCGTCCGCACCTTCGGCAAAGGTGCTTATACCGGCGAGTGTGTCCCGCGCCGTTTCCATGCTGTTCGCATGAAACAGCTGCATCAGGTGAACGTGCTCAATGACTTCGTTTTCCACCGTCTGGCTTTGCAGCAGGCCAATGTATAGCGCGCCCGGGCCGCGGTTTGAAAACAGCGACGCCAGGCTGCCGCCTTCCGACCGGCCTTCCTGCGGCAGGAACGAGCATTTGGCCACATACTGCGGCTTGAGCGACGAAATATAGAGAAAGCAGGCAATCGCCGCCAGCAGGGAGGTGACCACCGCGATGCGCCACTCGGAAAGGATGGCGATGACCACCCGGAGCAGGTCGATGCCCTGCTCGGGGGGAGGAGCTCCGGCGTCGGGTAAAAGCTGCGCTGGTGTCTGGGGAGTCGACATGGATTCGGGAAACCTCTTGCTCCGCTCACGTGGGCGCACAGCGCAAAACACGCGTTGGAGCCCATCTTTACAGGCCGCTTTTGGAAAGTGCGCCAGCCAGGATTTCTTCTCTATATCTGCATGAACGCGTCAGTATCGAGCCGCGATGGCTACCGCGCCGATACCCAAGCCAAGCTGCCCCACGATCGTCGCAATGTCGACGATGCGTTGGAGAACGGCGCGTTTATCGAGAACCGGAGGAATGACGATCGTGTCGCCTGGATAGATAAAGGCGCGGTCCACGTTGTTATATTGACGGCTGATAACCGAGCCGTCGGCGCGCAGAACATAAGCTCGGCGCCGATCGGCGTTGCGGTCTGGTCCGCCGGCTTCCCGCAGGTAGTCAAGCACCCTTCGGCCGGGATTGAACACAAACGCGTTCGCGCTATACACCTGGCCTTCCACATTTACGTTCGACGGGATACGCGGAACGATGAATCGATCGCCATCTTCGAGGGCGAGGTCCGGCAGGGCGTCCGGTCCACTGCTGTCCGGCCGCAGATTGAGCACGATACGCCCGATGGGAACGACCGCCCGCAACCGCGCCACGGCTGTCTGCGCATCGGCCGCGGAGGCCTGCGAGGCCAGTTGGTCAGTCTGGGTGACGGCGCGTGCCTGGCTTGACGATACCTGCGCGGAAATCTGCGCCTCGAGCTGGTCGGCGTATTCGCGCTGCCGCTGTTGTTCCACGCGGCGGGTCGACTCCCGCGTGAATTCCGAGGCATACAAGTACGCGTCGGGTGTAAATCCACCAGCGCGCCGGAGCAGCCCGCGTAGGGTTTCGCCAGTTTTTACGCTATACACGCCGGGGGAGACGAATTCTCCTTCCAGGCGGACATAGCGCGTCTGCTGGTTGGTGGGAACGCGAAGATCCGCCTTCGAGAAGATGGTGATCACATCGCCGGAAAACAGCTCCAAGTTTTGGGAAGCATCCCCATCCAGAATCAATTTACCAAGATTGAAGGACACCAGCGAGGTGGAAAGATCGACTGTACTTTGGCGCTCCACGACCGCGTAGCTGAGGTCGATATCTGGAGCCGAAAGGATGACATCGGTCTTGGCGCTGAAAATATTGTTGTCCGAGGTAAGCGCGTTGCCTACGGAAGCGCCGCCGGCATCTGGGGTCGTCGTCGTCCTCCCAAGATTGGGAGCATCACCGGAACTCGACGTCGTGTTGCCATGAGCCTTCAGCGCGCCTTCCGCGTCGGGGGTGACCTCTTCGGTGTAATCGATCACTAACTGGCCGAGCTGGTTGCGCTTGCGCCAGTAATTTCGGGTGATCAACGCTTCGCGATTCGGAATGAGATCCAGAATATGCATGCCGGAGTGCCACACATATCGACCTGGGTTAGCGACGTTGCCACGCAACGTGACCGCATCCCGAAAGCGGTTGATGATAGAGGTAACCGAAAGAATGTCGCCATTCTGGACGGTGTAGGTCGCCTCGCCGGCTTCTGGCACGTCTTCGATGCTGCGCTCGGCATGCATGTAAATACGTTCCAACCGCACCGCCGCCTGCACGGCGACGTTGGTTTCCCCGCCGGCAAGGGTGAGAACCTGACTAATGGTCGCAGGTCCTTTCAACTCATAAATGGCAGGGCTGTTGACGCTGCCGACCACGGCCACCTGCGGCCCAACCGGAGGAATGAAGATGACGTCGCCGGTCGCAAGGTTCACGTCGCCAGTCTTGTCCCCCTTCAACAGGAGATCGTACAGGTCAAAATGGGCGATAACTTTGCCGCCACGCTTGACCTGGATGTCGCGCACGCTGCCCTGCGTTGAAGGTCCGCCGGAAGCAAACAGGGCGTTCAACAAGGTGCTCAGAGAGCTGATCGTGTAGCTCCCCGGACGGCGTGCTTCGCCCAGAACAAAGACCTGAATGGAGCGCAGCGAACCAAGATTGACGCTCAGTTGGAAGTTGCGGAACAGGCGATTAGCCTGCTGCGTCAGAAAGGGTTGCAACTGCCCGTACGCCAGCCCGGCGACGTGGACCTGTCCGAGATCGGGCAGCGTGATCGCCCCTGTACGATCGACGGTGACCGAGTTTTCCTGGTTCACCTGGCCCGACATTTGAATGCGCAGCTCATCGCCCGGTCCGATGATGTAGCCGGGGCCCACTGGAACATCTTCCACGGGAGCGAAGGTCGAGGGCGGCGCGCCAAATAGCGAAGAGCCGCGAATCGGCAGGCTGCGGCCGGTCGTATCCTGCACCATCTGCTGAAACTCGGTCAGCGTATCCTGTACGCCAGCCGTCGCTTCTTCACGACGAGTGGCGTCCGCTTCGCGATCGACTCTCGCCTGATTGCGGCCTTCCCCCTGGTTCGCCGAGCGGTTACCGTTCGTCGTGTTCGCCTGACCGTTGCCGGTCGACTGGCCGGGAGCCGCTGTGGTGCCGGCGGGTGCGGCGACGGCCGCTCCACCGCCGCCTCCGGCTGCTTGTGCGCGCAGTCGGCTCCCGGACGGGAGCGCTAACGCCGACAGCAGGAAAAGTGCAAGGATTGTGTAGGGGGTAGCGCCCACTTCGAACGCCCTGATCAACGAACTCTTCTGCACCGGTTTCCGCCTGAAATCGTCTGCTGTCGCGCTGCGCGCGGCGCATCTCTTATACGTCTGGAACTACTATCAGTCTACAGTGGATGGGCATTCTGACAAGCCGGTATCGCAGCCATGCCGCCTTCGCCTAAACACGAAAGACTGGCCTGCCAGCGGCAGGCCAGTCCCCGAGCGAAGCCTTTCCTTACCTGGAGCGCAAGCGAGCGTACAAGGCTGCTCCCGCCGCTCCGACCAGACCCAGCACGGCCGTAGGGCATTCCGGCGAGTTCACGCAGCCGTTCTGGGCATGGGCGATGACGGGAAGAAGAAACAAGGAGCCGAGAAACGCGATGCGCGTGGTCATCTTCATAAGGAAAGCCTTCGAAAGAATTTTGGTTGTGCCGGTCTTCTACCTCGAGTATACAGCGATACACAAGGGTTCCACGCAGAAAGTTGTCGTCCGTGCAGCCAGACTCAGTCGCGGCCGGTTCTAGTTTCGAGTTGGAACGAGAACCGAATCGGGAATAATGGCGGGACCTCCGCCAGCGAGCCTTCGCAGCCGCAAGCGAAGCCGTAATTCCGCCGTCACCTCGCGATGGCACAGCAGGCAAAGGGTGCGCAGGTTGTCCAAAGCACATTGTCCTCCGCCTTCGACGACCGGGAGGATGTGGTCGGCGTCCCACAAACTGCGACGACTGCCTATGAAGCGCAGGCCCCACATCTCGAGCTCCGTCGTCCGCTTCGAGCCCCGCGTCCGCTTGAGCGCGGCGTAGGCGGCCATGGTATCGGTCTGGCAAAGCGCGCAAATGCCTTTGTCGCGCGCGAACACCTGGTCGCGGAGGTACCCGGGGTCGGAGCGCAGGCGAAACTGATGGACGCAGTAGTCGGAGCAGAACGTGCGGCGACGCTTCGCGAGGATCTCGAGCGTGCACCAGCGGCATTGCGGCTGCCCGTTCGGCCCAAGCGGAAGCGCACTGCGCGACAGCCGTCCCGCATCCTCAAGCGTCCGGGGAGACCTCCGGCCCGGGGTAAGTCCCTGCACCGCAGTCACCGGCAAAGCCTGCCCCTTCGGGGCACGTCCGGCTTTGTCCGGCGACGGCGATTTCGTCCTCAAGTGGCCGCTTCCTTAGTTGATCGTGACGGTGAAGGTGGTCGCGGTGCCGGCCGCGGCCACGGTGCTTCCGGTCGCGGTTCCGCTCGCGGTGACAGTGACGGTGTAGGTTCCCGCACTGCTCACCGTCACAGGTGTCTTGCTTCCCCCGCAACCGGAAAGCGCAGTCAAGCTCCCCAACAAAGCCACGCAGGCCAGCAAAGGACGCAGAACCCGGCGGCGGCGAAGCGGAGCGAAGCATAGCAGCACGGCGAAGACCGCGCTACCCGCGCCGAGTGTGCCTCCGAACGGATTGTGCAGCGCAGCGCTGTGCGCGGCGGTTGATGTGATCGTCACGACCGCTGTTCCCGTTCCTCCCGACGCTAACGTGACACTCGCCGGCGCGACCGAGCAGGTGGGCTGGTTAGCCGCGCTGCTGGAAGTGAGAGCGCAGGTAAGAGCGACCGCACCGACATAGCCGTTCGTGGACGTTACTGTAATGGTGTCGCTGTTGCCGGACGCGGCCCCCGACGTGAAGGAAAGCGTGGCGGGAGAGGCTGCCAGCGTGAATCCTGGAGCCGTCACGATCACCGGAAGCGTTGCCGCCGAGGTCGCCGCAATCACTGACCCTGTACTGGTTCCGGTGCCGCTCGAAAGAGCGTTGAAGCTGCCGCCCGCGCCGAGAGTCGTCGTCAGGATGAGTGTAGACGTTACCGGCGAGCCTGCAGACACGGTGACGCTGGCCGGACTGAAGCTGCAGCTCGTATTGGCGCTGGATTGGGGCGTGGCCAGCGTATCCGGCTTGCAGGTAAGGGCGACGGTGCCGGAAAAGCCGTTGGTCGAAGCGATCGTGTACGGAACGGTGTTGCCGGTGGTCGCTCCCGACGCAACCTTGAGCGACAGAGTTGTCGTCGAGATTGTGAAGCCGGGTGCTGTAAGAGTGACACTGACGGCACCCGAGGTCACCGTGGTGCCGCCGCTGGTGCCGGTCACTGTAACGTTCAGCACGCCGGCGGTTCCGGCGGTGCTATTGACCGCGACCGCAAGCTGACTGCTTCCGCCGGCGGCGAGTGTGGAGCTCGCAGGCGTCACCGAGCAGGTGCCGGCCGCCGTGCCGCTCACATTGGCGACGCTGCAGCCGAGCGCCACCGTCCCCGCAAAGCTGTTGACTGAGACCAGCGCGACCCCGAAGGTGTTCCCCGTCGTCTGTCCGGAAACGAGCGCCAGCGTCGTCGTGCTCGGCGTCAGGGTGAAGGACGCGCCGGGATTGATGACCAGGGAATAGGCCGTCGCCGTCGACGTAGCGAAGTTCGTGTCGCCGGAATACACCGCCGTGATGCTGTAGGTGCCGGCCGCGGTAAAGGTGTTCGACAAGGTCGCTTTGCTTGAAGCGATCGTTACGGCGGCGCCGATCGCCACGTTATTCGAATAGAACTGCACCGTTCCTGTTGGCGTAATCGTCGACGAAGAGATCGAAAGAGTCGCCGTAAGCGCGATGGGAGAGTTCGTGCTGCCAGGGTTGGGCGTCGCCGTGACCACAAGCGAGGTGGGACTGATCGCGGCAGACGTAAGGAGATTGCCGATGTCGATCGAGCCCAACCCGGTCACCTGGTCATACCCGGTGGTCAGGAGGTACCCGGAAAGTCCACCGAGCAGGTTGGTTGGCGCGGGCGTGCTGTTGTTGCACAAGGACGGGACACCCACCGCGCAGCTGCTTACCGCGCTTGTGGCGATCGTCACGTCGTGGAACACGCTGGTCGTCCGGTTGGCGAGGCCGTACAGCAGTGGATTCAGGTTTCCCTGCCGGGTGCCCAGCTTCTGGTTCACCAGCGCGGCGACGCCCGCCATCGAAGGCGCCGCGGCGGAGGTGCCGCCAAAGACGTACAGGTGGCCGTTGGTGCAGTTGCCGGTCAGAATGCAGACGATATAGCCGTCGTGACCTGCGGCGGCCGAGAAGGATACGTCAGGGGTATCGCGGTACCCGTCGGCGGGAACCCCCGTCCCCGTCTGGTACGTCGGCTTGGTGATTGACGAGCTCACACCGCCTCCGGAAGCGGCTGGAGAGCAGGAGGTCACATTGTTCGTGGTGGTGCAGGCGGCTTCATTCCAGCCGCCTTCCGGGATGTAGCTAAGGGCAGATACGAAACCCGTCCCGTTGTTCGCCGACCAGTAGGTTCCGGTGCCCGTGCCCTCTGAAAACTCGGTTCCTCCCACGCAGGTGGCGTAGCTGCTGGAGCAAACGACATTTGGCGAAAGCACCTGCGTCGCCGGAGAGGCGGAGCCGTTGGCGTCGCAGCCGGCTGCTCCCGTATCCCCTGAAGAAACGTAGTTGCCAATTCCTTGTGCCGCCCCGGTTTTAAAAAGCGAGTCGAACGACGTCACGGTCGACGAGCTGGAGTTTGACTCACACGAACCGAAGCTCATGCTGACGATCGGATCGTTGAGCGTGGAGATGTTGTACTGGAGCTGGCCGAAGGTGTTGGTGTAGTTGGAACTGGCGGCGACGAAGTAGTCGATCGCCGCGCCTGGGGCGGTACCGATGACGCGCTCAATATCGAGAGTGCCTTCCCCCTGCCAGCCGTTGATCCCGTCCTGGCCAGGGTCGGTAGACCCGGGGAGCACAATGGTGTTCGGCTGCGTGCTCACATTGAGCGAGAAAAACGTTTCAAATGAGGTGATATCGGCCGTGGCCACATCGCCGTAATCCAGAATCAGCACACGCTGGCTCGTGCTGCCGATGGACGCTCCTGTGATCCCTCCGGAGATGGCCGCGGCGCTGTCGTAGATCAGGTTCCAGTCGCCGGGAGCCAGTACGTGCACTCCGGTGGAAAGATTGGCTTCGGGGTGAGCTCCCGCGCTGTATGCGGCTACTTCGCTGGCGTCCGCCATGCGGTGCACGTTGTGCGGCTTCATCCGGTTGTCGTCCAGGCCGACGATGCCGCCGATAACCGATGCAATGGCCGAAGGCACCGAGGGCTCCTGCGTGGGTGCCCGCAGGGAAAGACCCGCGTGCGAAAAGTTGTGCAGCGCCGTTCCAAACGCGTTCTGAACGGCCGAGACCGGCCCCGAAAAGGTGATGAAGACCCCTCCGGCGGCGACATCATCCCCGGTAAGCCCTTGCCCTTGCAGCCACCCGGTCACGGCGGCTAGGTCGGCTGGCGCGATGCCGTATTGCGCGGCATTCTGCTGCGGCGTGAGCCACTGGTGGTATCGCGCCGAGTTCGGATTCTGCTGGTCGAGCAGCAGCTGGTCGAAGGCCGCTTCAACGGCGGGGGCGCGCTGCAGAACCAGATGCAGGTTGTCGAGGTGGGTATCGGGGGCAAGGGCCCCAGCATCGTTGCCGGCGTTCGCCCACGGGGGAATGTGGCCCTTGAGCGGGGTGGCCCGAGCCGGTTCCACAGCCGCGGAAACCCGGGCGCTGGCCGCCACGGCAGCAGCGGTTTGCCCGCTGACCGGCCCCGCGGCGAACAAAATGAGAAGAAAAAGGGAGGAAGCGATGGCGTAGAAGCTGCGGAGTGTGGAACGCATGGGGGTCCTCGGGCACTTCACCATCTCGAACAGGCCGGAGGCAGGAGGACGGACCGCGGAGAGTATGGCTGTCCACCACTGTACGGCAAAAGCGATGCGGCTGGAAAGCCCCTGGCCGACATAGCCCCTGTGCCGCGGCCAGGGCGGTGAATGGCTATGATAGGAAGAGCAGAAAAGTGGGTGAGGTGGAATATGTCGCGCGTAGAATCGATGATGGTCGGGCTGGGAACGATAGCGCCGGCTTTTGAGCTGGTGGATGTGCTTTCCGGCAAAGCGATGGGACGCGACGACATTGCGGAGCTCGCCTGGGACGAGGACGCCACTGACCAGGTGAACCTGATGCCGGGCGGCGGAACCTCGCGCAAAGGCCGGCATGGACTGCTGGTGATGTTTGTCTGCCCGCACTGCCCGTATGTGAAGCATGTGGAAGCCGAACTCGGCCAGCTGGGCCGCGACTACTTTGACGGCGGCCGCGGGCCGGTCGCCATTGCCGCAATGATGTCGAACGACCTTGTCGACTACCCACAGGACGGCCCCGACGCCATGCGCGACCAAGCCGAGCGCAACGGCTGGAGCTTTCCCTATCTGCTCGACGAAACGCAGGAGGTCGCCCGCAGCTATGGCGCCGCCTGCACGCCCGACTTCTTTCTTTACAACGCAGAGATGAAGCTGGTGTATCGCGGTCAGTTGGACGGCAGCCGGCCGCGCCGCGGAGATTTCGGCAACGGCGACCCGGTCACCGGGGTCGACCTGCGCCGCGCCCTGGACGACGTGATCGCAGGCCGCCGCCCGGAGCCCAACCAGACCTCCAGCGTTGGCTGCAACATTAAGTGGCGGGCGTGATGCAAACGGGTCCCGGATCACAGGTTTTAGATCAGTTGAAGGCAGGCGTGCGTCGTTTTCGCGCCGAGGTGTACCCCGCGCAGGAGGCCATGTACCAGCGGGCGGCTGCCGAAGCGCAGCGTCCGCATACGCTGTTTATCGCCTGCGCGGATTCGCGGGTCAATCCGATTGAAATCACGCAGACCGGACCGGGAGAGGTGTTCGTAACCCGCAACATCGGCAACATGGTGCCGGCCTACGGCGAAATGCTGGGCGGTGTCAGCGCCGTCATTGAGTTCGCTGTGCAGAGCCTGAAGGTGCAGCACGTCGTGGTGTGCGGGCACTCGGATTGCGGCGCGATGAAGGCGCTGCTGCACCCGGAAAGCGTGAAGGCCATGCCCACCGTCACGAGTTGGCTGACAAACGCCAAGGCTGCTCTAACAGTTGCCGAAACGCTGCACCAAAAACGCGAATGGCAGCGCGACCTGCTACAGGTGCTTACCGAAGAAAACGTCCTGCTACAACTGCAGCACCTAAAAACCCATCCCTCGGTCGCAGGTGCGATGGCTATGGGGGAGCTTTCGGTTTCGGGCTGGATTTACGACATCGGGAAAGGCACGGTGTCGGTGGCGGAGGACGGTCAGCGCACTTTCCTGCCGATTGAACCCGCACTGCGGTAAAAATGATTTGCAAGCCCGGCAAGGTTCGTGGGCGTTACCGACGACAAACCCACCCGCAGAAGTGATGCGAGTGGGCTTGAGCAACAGAACAGAAAACCTAGCTGCGGGTCGCGGCGTCGGAGCCATGCTGCTTCACCATCTTGTTATAGATACCGAGCAAAAGGAACGGGGCTACCCATTGGCCGACGAACAGAGCTTCTTCGCCCTTCTTGGCAATTTTGAAAGCAACTGAACCAAGAATCGAGGCACCCGCAAGGGCCAGGTAAACGCTGGACGGAACCTGCGACGTGTACTTCTCGATGGACGCTGTGACTTGATCTTCCTGAGCTTCTCCGGCTTGTACGCGCATATCTGGCATTTGTGCAATCTCCTCGGCTTGTAGCCGTTCATAGGGAGATGCAAAGCGCGCCAGTCATGTGCGCCAGAGGACGAAAGAAAGTTTGCGCGAGACGAAAGTTTTTCCAATTTCGTTACCGTCCGGCTACCCACGTTGACAGCCGCGCCGGAGGACGGTAGCGTAGAACTCAATGAGCAGGCTGCGGCATCACCACGGACACCATAACCACCATGCGCGAAGCGTAGCGGCGGCTGTGTCCGGTTTGGCGAAGTAGCAAGACGCACAACAGGATTCGACAACAAGCCCGCTGACGCGCCCAGAGCCGCGAGCGGGCGTTTTGCTGCGCGACGGACGGGGCAAAGCGGAAACGGGCAGCGCGGAGGAAGATCATGACGAACGCGGGTACAGCTACGGCAAGCAACACGGAAGCCATAAAGCTCGACTTCGCCAAGGACGGCGGCATGGTGGCCGGCATTGTGCAGGATGCCGGGAGCGGCGAAGTCCTGATGCTTGGCTTCCTAAACGAGGAAAGCTGGGCGAAGACCCAGGAAAGCGGCTTTGTAACCTTCTGGTCCAGAACCCGCAAGAAGCTATGGATGAAGGGCGAAAGCAGCGGCAATCGCTTGCGCATCGTCGAAATGGCGACCGACTGCGACAGCGACGCGCTGTTGTTCAAAGTCGTGGTCGAAGGCGACGGGTTGACCTGCCACGAAGGTAAGGTGAGCTGCTTCTACAAAGGCATCGCGGTATAAAAAGGCAGCAAACGCACGAACGAGCGCAAAGGGGCGCGACCGAGAACATGAGTCAGGTACTGAAGCTGGGAATCCCGAAGGGCAGTCTGCAGGACGCCACGATCGCCCTGTTTGAACGCGCCGGTTGGCGCATAGGCGCGAGTGGGCGCAGCTACTTCCCCACCATCGACGACCCGGAAATCGAGTGCATGCTGGTGCGCGCGCAGGAAATGGCGCGCTACGTGGAGCACGGCGCGCTCGACGCCGGGCTGACCGGCAACGACTGGGTGCTCGAAAACCAGAGCGATGTGGAGCGGGTGACGTCGCTTACCTACTCCAAGGCCAGCCGCACGCGCGTGAAGTGGGTGCTGGCGGTTCCGGAAGACTCGCCTTTTCAAAAGCCGGAAGACCTGGCCGGCAAGACGATCGCGACCGAGTTGGTCGAGTTTTCGAAGCGTTATTTTGCCAGCAAGAACATCCCCGTGAAGGTGGAGTTTAGCTGGGGCGCGACCGAAGTGAAGCCGCCGACGCTGGCCGATGCGATCGTCGAGGTGACCGAAACCGGAAGCAGCCTGCGCGCCAACCGGCTGCGCATCATTGAAACGCTGATGGAAAGCGAAACTCAGTTGATCGCAAACAAGACTGCCTGGGCCGACAATTGGAAGCGCTCGAAAATTGAAACGCTAAGCCTGATGCTGAACGGCGCCATGGCCGCGCAGGTGCAGGTGGGGTTGATGCTGAACGCGCGCAAAGCCGATCTGGACAAGATTGTCGCCGTGCTGCCCGCGCTGAACAGCCCGACGATCTCGCACCTGCAAAACCCGGACTGGGTGGCCCTGAACACCATCCTCGACCATTCGCTGGTGCGCGATGTGATCCCCAAGCTGAAGGCTGCCGGCGGAACCGGCATCGTCGAGTATCCCTTGAGCAAGGTTGTGCTGTAGAAACACCCGATCCAGAAACAAAGGACAGCGAGCCGAAACGCTATGAAGATTACGCTTTGGATACTTGGAATTGTGCTGCTGCTGGCCGCTGCTGCGGCGGTCCTCTACTTTTTGCAAAAGCAGCGGGCGCAAAAGGCCGAAAAAGATGGCGTGGCCGTGTACGCCACCGTGCTTTCGGCCGAGCCGGTGAAGGCCCTGGGCCGCGACTCCGGCATTATGGCCATCAAGATGTGGCTGCAGGAGCCGGGCGAGGCCAAGCGCGAAATTACGCTACGCAGTCGCGTGCAGCCCGGCCAACGGTTTACCCCGGGCATGAAGCTTGGCGTGGTAGTAGACCCGCGGGACAAACGCCGCGTCTACCCTGCCGGCCCCGAAGCGATGAAGCGGATGCAGTTGACGGGTTCGCGTGCCGAGCGGCGGTTTATGCAGAAGAAGGGCATGTAGCGGATGAAGATTCTCCACACTTATAGCGAGCAGGCCAAAAGCGCCGAAGCGGCCATTCGCTCGCTTGAGCTGCGCGGCTCGGTCAACACGGCTCGCGTCGACGCGACGGTCCGCACCATCCTCGCAGAGGTTCGGCAGGGCGGCGACGAGGGCGTGCGCGAGTACGCCGTGCGCTTCGACGGGCTCGGGGTCGAGCAGCCGCTCCGGGTGACAGCCGAGGAAATGCAGGCCGCCTGGGACGCGACCGGCGACGAGCTGCGCGCGGCCATGCGTCTGGCGCAGGCCAATATCCATGCCTTTGCGGAAAAGCAGTTGCCGCGCGCGTTCAGCTTCCGCCCGGTGGCCGGCATGGAGGTCGGGCAGATTGTGCGGCCGCTCGGCTCGGTTGGCTGCTACGTTCCGGGGGGTCGCTATCCTCTGCCCTCGACCCTGTTGATGACCGTGACCCCGGCGCAGGTGGCCGGCGTTCCGCGCATTGTGGTGTGCTCGCCGAAGCCGGCACGCGAAACCATGGCGGCGGCCTGGCTGGTTTCGCAGGAGTCCGCAGGCAGCTTTGAAATGTACCGCATCGGCGGCGCACAGGCCGTCGCGGCTATGGCGTTCGGCACGGAAACGGTGGCGGCGGTCGACAAGATTGTCGGACCCGGCAACCTGTATGTCACCGCCGCCAAGATCGCCGTGTCTCACGAGTGCGGTATCGACATGCCCGCCGGCCCGACCGAGATTGTCGTGACCAGCGAGCACGGCGACCCCGTCGGCATCGCTGCCGACCTGGTCGCACAGGCCGAGCATGACCCCGAAGCTCTCGCCGTGCTGATTACGAGCCGCCGAGAGCTCGCCGAGCAGGTGGCCAGCGAGGTCGCGCGGCAGGCGAAAGGCAATGCGCTGGCCGAGCAGTCGCTGGCCGCGCAGGGTTTCTGCTTTGTCACGGAAACCGTTGCGGACGCGCAGGAGCTCACCAATCGGCTGGCCCCGGAGCACCTCACCGTCGACTCCGGCGCAGACGTGCGCTGGGTGCAAAACGCCGGGTCGGTCTTTATCGGGCACCACACGCCGCAGTCCATGGGCGACTACATTTCCGGGCCCAACCATGTGCTGCCGACCGGACGCAACGGCCGGGTGCGCGGCGGCCTGAGCGTTATGGACTTCGTAAAGGTGATTACCGTGCAGCAGTACACGCGCGAGGCGTTGCGCGAAGTGGGGCCGCATACGATAGCGCTGGCTGAAGCGGAAGGTCTCGTCGGTCATGCTGAAAGTGTCCGCGTACGGATGAGATAGTCCGGGGCTCGGTAATCCGGAGCAACCGGGGTCAAGTCAGTTCTGAGTTTCGAGTTGTGAGTTGTGAGGGTAAGTGATGAGTCCTGTAGCGATGGAAGACGTGGTCGGCGTACAACCCAAGCCGCGAGCGGCCGTACTGGCGATGCCGGAATACCACCCGCCACTGGCCAGCCGCGCCATGCTGCGGCTGGACTTCAACGAAAACACCCTCGCGCCCAGCCCGCGTGTCTTTGCGAAGCTGCAGCAACTCACCGCCGAAGGCCTGACCGTTTACCCGGAGCGCGAGCCGATGGAAATCCAGGTGGCCGCGCACTACGGCCTGAAGCCCGACGAAGTGCTGCTGACCAACGGCGTCGACGAGGCCATCCACCTGCTTGCCTGCGCGTTTCTTGACGCCGACGACGAAGTGCTGCTCTGCACGCCCAGCTTCTTTATGTATGACGTTAGCTGCAGCATGATGACGCGCAACCTGATCCGCGTGCAGGCCGACGACAGCTTCCTGTTCCCGCGCGAGCGCTTTCTGGCTGCCGTTACGCCGCGCACCAAGCTCATTATGGTGGCCACGCCGAACAACCCCACCGGCCAGAGCGTCAGCCGCGAAGACATTCGAGCCCTTTGCGCCGCCGCGCCGCACGCCGTGGTCTTCGCGGACGAGGCCTACTTCCATTTCCACGGTGAAAGCTCGATGGACGACGTTCCGGCGATCCCGAACCTGATTGTCGGCCGCACGTTCTCAAAAGCGTACGGCCTCGCGAATCTGCGCTGCGGCATGCTCGCAGGCAACTCCGGCCTGATGCAATATGTGCGCAAGGTGAGCTCGCCGTACAACGTCAACGGCATCGCGCTGGCTGTGCTGCCCGAAGCTCTTGCCGACCAGGCCTACCTCGACTGGTATGTGGCACAGGTCCACACCGGGCGCGAGCGCGTGTACGCGGCGCTTGCCGAACTGGGCGTGCGCTACTGGCCGAGCACGGCAAACTTCGTGCTGATGGACATCGGCCGAAAGCACGCAGCCCTGGTGGCCGCAATGCGCGAGCGCGGCGTGCTGCTGCGCGACCGCTCGTCCGACCCCGGCTGCGACGGCTACGTGCGTATTACCATTGGGCCTGAAGAACATGTGTCGCGCGGTCTTGCGGCCTTGCGCGGGTCGCTTACTGAAGTGGGCTGGACCCCGGCGGAGTCGGTTCCGGCACAGGGCCGCGGCGATGGGGAGCGCGAATATGAGTAGTGTGATGACCCAGAAACGAAAGACTGTAATTCTGGCTTCGTCAGTGGCCTGTTTTCAGTTGCCGGCCATTCTGGCGATAGACCATTTTCACGGAAGCCGCGCCTTGCCGGCAGTCGTGATTGTCTGGTCGCTCGTCATGGCTGCTTTGCTGGCGTACGTGATGATGAACCTCGTCAAGCTGATGCAGATGCGCCGCCAAACCGCGCGCTACGGGAGAGCGGCGCGATGACCGTCGATATGGAAGCCGCCAGCGCGGCGGGAGACGCGGCACGCATCGGCATCGTTGAGCGGAACACCCTCGAAACGAAGATTTCCCTGCGCCTGAATGTCGACGGCCAGGGAACCTATGACGTGTCGACCGGCATCCGCTTCTTCGATCACATGCTCGAAAGCTTCACCAAGCATGGCGGGTTCGACCTGCGCCTGAAGTGCGTCGGCGACCTCGACGTCGACCAGCACCACACGGTCGAAGACGTCGGCATTGCGCTGGGCGAGGCGTTCGCGGAGGCTCTCGGCGATAAGCGCGGCATCCTGCGCGCGGGCTACTTCGTAATGACGATGGATGAAACGCTGGCCGTCGCGGCGGTCGATCTTTCGGGCCGCGTGGCCTGCGTGGTCGACGACCAGCTCAACACGCATGTCGTGGGCGACCTGGTGACGGAACTGGTGCCGGACTTCTTCGACGGCTTCGCCCGCGGCGCCAAGGCGAATGTCCACGTAAAAACGATGTACGGCCGCAACAACCACCACAAGATCGAGGCTATCTTCAAAGCCTTCGCGCGCGCCATGCGCGGGGCTTGCAGCCGCGACGAGCGGATGCGGGAGTTGCTGCCGAGCACGAAAGGGCTCTTGTGAGCAAGTTGAAAACTCCGCGTGATAAAAAGCTGGCGAATCTTGCCCTGGACAATAGAAGTGTGTACGGAGAGAACGACAAGGCAAGCCGTGAACGCATTCCGCGCAGCTGTAAGAAGGCGTCGTAAAGGATTGTAGGGTGAAGCGAAACGAGCTGCGAACGTGGGTATTCGGGTGCGGCGTTCTCCTGCTGCTCGCTTCCCTGGCCACCCTGTGGCAGGGCTACCAGGAGCCCGCGGTGATGGGCGACTACCTGGTAGAACGCCGGGAGGCGCACATCCTGCTGAACTGGGGTTTGGCAACCGACGCGGCGGCGCTCGGGCTGTGCTTCGCAGGGCGAGGTGTCTGGCGGATCGTCACGGTACCGGCAGCTTCGCTGCTCTTGTGGTACTGGTTGTTCATGGAAGTGCTCTGGAGTGGGTCTCATTGATGGTGGAAATCTCCAAACAAGCGCGTGACGGGGCGATCGCCTCCCTGCAACGCTACTTCGACCGGAACATGCCGGAGCCGCTCGGCACGCTGCCCGCCGGTCAGTTGCTGGATTTCTTTGTGCAGGAAGTTGGCGGCGTCATCTACAACAAAGCTATCGCCGACGCGCAGGGCCGCATGGTGCAGCACGCGGGCGACCTCCATGGCGAGTTGTTCGCGGACGAGTTTCAATATTGGGCGAAGAGCGGAAAGAAGCGGGGAAACACCTGAGATACACTGCAGAACAGATCACCTGTGCAGGAGGTCGACACGAAGCGCACAGCGAGGTTTTATGAACGGGTGCAGCAAGGCGGTGCGACTGCCAAGCGAGTTTCGCTTCGGGCAAAGCGAAGTGTACATCCGCTGCGATGAAGCAATGGGCGATGTGGCCCTTTCGCAGAAGCCGAAGGCCCTGGAGCATTTTTTAGGCTGCTTGTTGAGCTTGGCCCTGCCGACCAGGACTTCCTGTCCGAGCGTGACTGTTCGCCTCCGCCCCGAAGAGATCCACCCTCAGGAAAATGTTTCTGCTTAGCACCAATATCGTGAGTTATCTGCTGAGACGATCCAGTCCCGCTCTGAAAAGTCGTGTGCGGAATACGCCGATGGACAGCCTACGACTCTCCACCATCACAAAGCCGGAACTGCGGTATGAAGCCGCCCGTAGGCCGCAGCATACGGGACTGAACGAGCTGGTTGAAAAGTTTCTCGATGGAAGCACCGTCAAGGCGTGGAACTCGCGTTGCGCCCGTGCGTATGCTGGTCTGACGGCAACGCAGGAGAAGGATGGCGCGCCGCCCAGCAATCTCGACACGATGATCGCGGCACATGCGTTGGCTCACCACCATACCGTAACGACTGATGATGCAGTCTTTCGTCGGATCAAAGACTTACGAGTCGAAGACTGGACAAAGGAGCCAGAACACGCATGATCGCCGTCATCGACTACAAAGCAGGCAATCTGACCAGCGTCGTCAAAGCGCTGCGCTTTCAGGGCGCGGTCGATGTTGGCGTCACGCAGTCGCCCGATGAGGTGCTGCGGGCCGACAAGGTCGTCCTTCCAGGTGTCGGCCACTTTCGCGCGACGCAGTTGCTCGAGGACCTCGGCCTGACGCAGGCGACGCGCGAAGCCGTTGCTGCCGGCACGCCGCTGCTCGGCATCTGTGTCGGCCTGCAATGGCTGTATGCCGGGTCAACCGAGGCGCCCGAAGTGCCGGGCCTCGGGCACTTTACGGGCGAGTGCGAGCACTTTCCCCCGATCTACGACGGGCAGGATCTGAAGTCGCCGCATGTCGGCTGGAACTCGCTCGAACAGATTCGCGGCGATTCGCGGCTGTTGCGCGGGGTCGCTCCGGGCAGCTTTGTGTATTACACGCACTCGTGGCGCGCGCCCGTTTCGCCGGACACCGCAGCGGTGACGTTGTATGGCGGAGCCTTTACAGGGGCCGTCGAACGCGGAAACGTGATGGGCGTGCAGTTCCACCCGGAAAAAAGTGCTGAAACCGGCCGGCAAGTGCTGAAGAACTTCCTGGATTTTTAGCATCTCAACAAAGCGGTAGCGAGACGTGAAGGTGTTGGCCGAAGATGGCCTGAGGGAGACGACATGGTCCAGACAATGGAGAGCGAAGCAGCGACGGTGCAAAGCGACGTTTCGACGGTGCAGAGCGACATTCCGACGGTGCAGAGCGACGTTCCGACGGTGCAAATCAATGGGCTGACGAACTGGACAGGCTTGACCGAGATCCCGTTTGAGGTGATGGCCGAGCGCGTGCTTGAAATGGAAGCTGAGGGGCAACACGGCAAGCTGACCGTCAGTTTTGCAAAGCCGGTCGACCTGGGCCATCTTGGCTGGGCTTGCGTGTACAAGCTGGACGCGATGGGCCGGGTGCACGTCGCTCCCGTGCGCGGCTTCGACGCCGTTGGGGCGCTGCAGGCCGCCTTTATCGCGGTCCATAAGCAGCTTTCCGGTATGAAGCGCATCCACACCATCACCTTTGGCGGCGGCGACGATCTCGGCTTTGCCCCGGCGGGCGCAGAGCCGGCCATAAAAACTGGAGCCGGTTGCCCCGTGATGGGCGGCGGTCTGGGCGCCTGAATGATTCGCTGCGACTACACCTTTACGTACCCGGACTTCGTCGCGGCGGTCGTGGCGAACCGTCGCGTTCACAAGAATGCAGGCCGAGGGTACGCGATCTACGTTTGGATTGTGCCGATCGTGTGCGCGGGCATCGCGGCCAAGCTGTGCTATGAGCTCGTCAAGATAGACACAACGCTGGATTTTTGGAAGATTTTTTTTGCGATACTCGCCGCCGCTCTGGCCATTGGCATGCCCGTGCGCTATCAGGAGCAAGTGCGCCAGGCGTTTGAAAGCCGTGCCCTCTTTTCAAAAGATAAAGTCATGCATTGCGAATTTGACGACAGCAATGTCCATTTTTCGGTACCGGACGGACCGCAGGTCACCTATCCCTGGTCGGCCTTCAGCAACTACGTCGATAACGAGAAAGTGTTTGTCGTGTTCGTCAAAGAAGCTACCTTTCACACGATTCCGAAGCGGGCCATGCAGGAACCGCTGTGGGACAAGTTCCGCGCCTACGCGAAAAATGCCGGTGTCATCGCTTGCTGACCAAACGCGTGATCGCCTGCCTGGACGTGCGCGGAGGCCGTGTCGTGAAGGGCATTCAGTTCGTCGGCATCATCGACGCTGGTGACCCCGCCGAGTTGGCCCATCGTCACGCGCGAGGTGGCGCCGATGAAATTGTGCTGCTCGACATTACCGCAACGCACGAGGGCCGCGGAATGCTGCTCGACACTGTGAAACGTACGGCTGAGGCACTTTTCGTTCCTTTCACCGTCGGCGGAGGCATCCGCTCGGCGGACGATGCGGCGGCGGTCTTCGATGCCGGAGCGGACAAGGTGTCGATCAACTCCTCGGCGATCGCGCGGCCGAAGCTGATTGGCGAAATCGGCGGCAGCTTCGGCGCTCAAGCGGTGATTGTGGCCATCGACGCCCGGCGCGGGCCCGCCGGTGTCGCCGATGCGGAAGTCTACGTCAGTGGCGGCCGCAAAGCGACCGGTATACGCGTGGTCGACTGGGCTCGGGAAGCCGAGCAGCGCGGTGCCGGTGAAATCCTGCTGACCTCGATGGACACGGACGGCATGCGGCACGGCTTCGACTGTGAACTAACGCGCGCCGTAAGCGAGGCCGTGCAGATTCCCGTCATCGCCAGCGGCGGCGCCGGTTCCGCGGCGGACTTCGCCGAGGTGTTCACGGCAGGCAAGGCGGATGCGGCGCTGGCCGCCAGCATCTTTCATTTTGGGGTGACCGACTCGCGCGCCCTGAAGGCTGAGGTGGCACGGAGCGGCGTGCCGATGAGGCTGCCTTGCTGAATGCAGGATGGCTCGCCGCAAAGAAGCACATCTGGCACAGGAACGAGGCATAGCGGCATGTTGATACCTTCCATCGATCTTCTGGGTGGCAAAATCGTCCAGCTTGTCCAGGGCGAAACACTTAAATTGAGCTTTGACGACTTTGATTATTGGATCGAGAGGTTCTCGAAGTATCCTCTGGTCCAGCTCATCGATCTCGACGCCGCCATGCGGCAGGGGGACAATCGCGCGCTGATCGAAATGATTTGCAAGCGGCTTCCGGTGCAGGTTGGCGGTGGCTTGCGGTCCGC
>CALMON010000223.1:0-29976 GCA_937871785.1 uncultured Granulicella sp. | reverse complement strand
GGGATGGACGGCGCCTGCTCGACGCTGGCGCAAGGCGCGTGATCTACGGCTCCTCCCTGTTTACTCCGGAAGGGGTCGACAAGGCATTCGCGGCGGGGCTCAAGAAAGCTCTCGGCGAAGACGCCCTGTGCTTTTCAGTCGACACGAAAGGCGGCAAAGTCGCTACGAAGGGCTGGAAAGATTCGGTGGACCTGACGCCGGAAGAAGCTGTCACCTGGCTGGAAGATTACTGCTCCGCTTTCCTTTATACGCATGTGGACACGGAAGGCACCATGCGCGGCTTTCCCCTGGACGTCGCCGCGGTTCTGCGCAGCACAACAGCGCGGCACTTGATCGTGGCGGGGGGCATCCGGGAACGTGCCGAGGTTGACGCGCTCGATGCCATGGGGGTGGACGCTGTCGCAGGCATGGCGGTGTACTCGGGGGCTTTGGATGCCTAGCCGGCGGCGCGCATGAAACGCACTAGCCGCGTATAGCCGCCTATTCCTTATCGCTATCCCCCACCAGCGCGTAGTAGCCCTTGCGCGCCTGCACTTTGCGACCTTTTCCGCAGTCAATATCGATCTTGCGGAACTTTCCATCCGCCGGATGGGTCGGCGTATAGCTGACCAGGTATTGTGTGCGCAGTTCGTCCTGGATTTGCCCGAATGCTTCTTCCAGCCGCTTGCCGTTATTGCCTACGTTGATCACGCGGCCTCCGGTATCCGTCGCTAGACGCTCCATGGCGCTCGCGCCGGAGTCGGGCCCCAGCGAAATGCCGCCTCCTGAATAGAAGCCCCGGTCCGCAATCAGGATCACGTAGATGATCGCGTTCGCTTTTTGCGCCGCTTCCGTCGCGGAGCGTAGCGTTTCCTGCGATCCCTGGTCGCCTCCATCGGTCAGTAGCACGAGAATTTTGCGGCCGGCTTCCGGGCGCAGCTTGTCGTGCGCCGCCAAATAGACGGCGTCATACAGCAGCGTTCCACGGGCCTGTCCGTTGCCCGTGATCGACCCCGCGCCGGAACCCGTGTTGATGCTGGCTTTGTCGATGGCGCGCTTCAACTCGCGTGGCTGGTTGGTGTAATCGGCAAGCAAGTCGACGTTGATGTCGAACGAGATCAGGAAAGCTTCGTCCTTCGGCGTAATCACGTCCTTTAGGAACTCCGCTCCGGACTGCTGCTCGAGGGGAAGCACGTTCGTTTGGGAACCCGACGTATCGAGCAGAATGCCGATGGTCAGGGGCAGGTTTTTCTCCTGCGTAAACTGCTTGAGCTTTTGCGGCTCTTTCTCTTCAAACAGGCTGCACTCGTCTTTCTTGAGGCCGGTGAGAAAGCCGGACTTGTCGCGAACAGAAAAATAAACGTTCACCAGGTTGACGTCGACGCGGATCGTCTGGTCGTCATGCGCCACGGGCTCCTGCACGGGAGCGGTGCTGGCCGGCGGAGGACCGCCCGGCGAAGGAGCCTCCTGCGCGCGCAGCGTCAACGTGCCCGAAAGCACAGCGAGAAGGGTGAAGGCGACGCAAAGGAAAGCATGACGCGGCAAGGGCAAACGCATATTTCAGTTAGACGATCAAAATGAGAAGATAGACGACGCGCTCGTGGGGCCGAAGCGAAGAAAACCGCATCCGGGCGTTTCCGGCCGCGCGTGGCGCGCAAGGCACCCGTTTTCGGCCGCGGTGCGTCTGACAAGAAGTCCACCGAAACCAGAAGAAAGCCAACCTGTGCGCTGGTAGTCTGGTAGAAGGGCGAGCTCCCGTACGAACGTACCGGAGCTGCAAGGAAGAGGAAACGCGGATGGCGCAGGGCAAGACGACGGTGTGGGTGGGAACGGTAGCGGCAGCAGTGATGACGGCGATGGGTGCGTATGCGCAACCGCCACAGTCGACGGTGCCCGCGCAGCAACAGGCGATTCCGGATGCCCCCAGGCCACAGGCGCTTCCCGACCTGAAGACCATCACTCCCGTAAGCGCGGCCATTCCCGACGCGCCCGCGCCGGCTGCGGCGGCGACGACCACTTCGTCGGACGGTCAAACCAACGTGCCCAGTTCCCTGCCCGCTCTGCCAGCCAACACGACGGCGGCGCAAGCTGAAGAGGATAAGGACGTCGTCGTTCCCGCAGCGGGCACCGGACCGACGGCGTTTATCCGGGTTACGACAAACTTTGTCGAAGTGCCTTTCAGTGTCAAGGATTCGAAGGGCCAACTCGTTCCGGGGCTCAAGCCGCGTGACGTGCGTGTGTATGAAAACGGCCTGCGGCAGTCGCTGAAGCTGTTTACGGTCGACCCGTTTCCGCTCTCCGTCGCTCTGGTGATCGACCAGAGCGTGACGTTCGACGTCATGAAGAAGATCAACAGCGCACTGGGTGCGCTACAAGGCGCATTCAGCCCCTACGACGAGGTTTCGGTCTTTACGTACAATAACGGCGTACGCGAGCAGACGGCCTTTACTGCGGCCCAGTCGGCGCGGCTCGGACAGATACTGGTGCAGTCCAAGGGTAAGGGACGCGAGCAAATTTCGATCGTCGGTGGCCCGCTGGGCGCGACCAACAACAAGAATGGGCAGAACGTCGACGTAAACACCGCTCCCGACAGGAGCAATCCGGGAGCTGTGTTCCAACGGCCGGACAAGGAATTCCACACGCTGAACGACGCAATCCTCGCGGCGGCCACGGAAACCACAAAGGCTGCTAAAGGTCGCCGCCGTATCGTTTACGTGATTTCCGACGGGAAAGAATACGGCAGCACCGCGAAGGAAAAGGCCGTCATTAAGTATTGCCAGACGAACAAGGTCGCCGTCTACGCGACCCTGGTGGGTGAGTCATCCGTCCCGGGGCTCGGCTTTCTCGACCGCATCCACCTTCCGCTCACCGTACGCGACGACGTTTTGCCGCGCTACGCCGGAGCCACCGGCGGGCAGGTCGATCCGGAGTTCTTCGAGCGCGGCATCGAGAGCAGCTTCGCCAAAATTACCGAGCAGGTCCGTACGCAGTACACTGTCGGCTTCAACAGCCAGCAACCCATTCTTGACGGCAAGTTTCGCAAGCTGGAAGTGCGCGTGGCGCGTCCGAACCTGACCGTGATTGCCAAAGAAGGTTACTATCCCACGGCGACCAGCACGGTTCCCGCAGTATCTACCCCGACGGCTGTTCCGTAGCATGAATGGAAATACATCAGCGTTGCTGGCTCTCGGGTCGGCGACGCTTTGGGGTGGAGGCGATTTTTCTGGCGGCCTTGGTGTTCGGGATGCCGGTGGAACCGCGGGATCTGCGCTGCGTGTTGTCATGTTGAGCCACATTTCCAGCTTTTCCGTGCTGCTGGCAATAGTGATGTTTCGGCATGAAGCGGTGCCGCATGGCACGCTGCTCGGCTGGGGGTTGCTGGCCGGGTTTTGCGGAGGATTCTCGCTTAGCTCTTTCTACGTGGCGCTTTCCCGCGGAGCCATGGGAGCCGCTGCGGCCGTCAGCGGCCTGCTGGCTGCGGCCATTCCCGCCACAGTTTCGATGTGCCTCGAAGGTCGACCCACGGCGATGCGACTGGTTGGCTTCGGGCTGGCGGCCGCGTCGATCTGGTTGATCGCCGCCGGCCCCAAAGCGGCGGGAGCGCAACGCTCGACGATGGTGCTGGCGATGATTGCAGGCGTCGGATTCGGCGTGTACTTTGTTGCTCTGCGCTTTGCGAATCCGCTTGGCGTGTTTATGCCCATGGCTCTCGCGCGAGCGGGCAGCCTTGTCACCTGCGCGCTCGCTTTCACCTGGCTTATGGCGAAGGACAACGCGAAAGGGCAGATGAACAGATCTGCGGTGCTTTGGGCGCTGGGCGCCGGCGCGCTCGATACTTCGGGAAACTTGCTGTTCATCGCCTCGACCCGCGCGGGGCGGCTGGACGTGGCGGCGGTTCTGGCGTCACTGTACCCCGCAAGTACCATGGCGCTGGCAGCGTGGCTGCTGAAAGAGCGATTGCAGCAGCGGCAATGGATAGGTATGGCCGTCGCCCTTCTATCCGTGGTGATGATTACAGTGTAGGACGGCTAGGATGTCGTACTTCCGTGCACGATGCTTTCTGCGTCCGCTGCCTTGGCTTTCTTGTTCTTACGCTTGTGAACCTTCTTTTCAGCAGACCCTAGACTTTCCTTGTCGAGCTTCAATCCCGTTGGATCAAACGTCGGCTTGGGATATTTGAGGTTCAGATCGGTCAGCGTGTCCACCAGAACTTCCGAGATCGCCACGTCCCTGTACCATTTGTGATCCGCAGGAATGACGAACCAGGGCGCGTGCCGGTGACTGGTGTGCGCAAGAATGTCTTCGTAGCAATCCATGTATTGCGGCCAGAATTTGCGCTCTTCGAAGTCGGCGGGAGACAGCTTCCAATGCTTGTCCGCCTCATCAATCCGGGACTGCAGCCGGGCGGTCTGCTCATCCCGCGAGATGTGGAGGAAGAACTTCAGGATCACGACCCCGTTGTCCACCAGCATCGACTCCCAGTGGTTGATGTCGTCGAGGTGGTGCTCCATGGTCTTACGGTCCATGCTGCCATGCACGCGCGGCCAAAGTACATCCTCATAGTGAGACCGATTGAAGATGCCCATCATGCCCGCAGGGGGAACCTGCGCGTGGCAGCGCCACAGAAAGTCGTGACGCGCCTCGAGAGCGGTGGGCACTTTAAAGCTCGCCACCTGACAACCAGCCGGGTTGATTCCTGAAAAAATGTGCCGAACGGTACCATCCTTGCCGGCGGTATCCATGCCCTGCAACACGATCAGCAGCGCCTTGGATTGGCTGGCGTAAAGCACCTCCTGCAGTGCGGCGAGCTTCTTTGTCATGCTTTCGACGATGGTCTCGGCGACGCCTTTATCCTCGACATCGGTATGCTCCGACGTAGACAAACGCGAAAGCCGCACTTTAGTGTGCGGCTCTACGAGAAAAGGGAGCTTGCGTTTCATCGTTGCTCCTCTTGCTGAAAGGCTTGGAATGGCTGAAAGTTTGTCTGAACGATCTGAAACCTGAAACCGACCTAGACCTTGGGCGCTTCATCCACCTTGGGCGTCACGATATGCGCTGTCTCGCCCGGCTTGGTAGCCGACGTCGGTTCATCCGTAACACCTTTCAGGCCCTCTTTAAAGCCCTTCAGGCCTTCGCCCAGCCCTTTACCGAGATCTGGAAGCTTGCGAGCGCCAAACAGCAGGACGGCGACCAATCCAACGACGATCCAATGCCAGGGTGCGAATTCCATATCGAGTCTCCTTCGTTTCTACAGGCCCGCGCGGCGACAGGGTCACCGGGCACTTGCCATTGTCGCATGAAGCGGCCTTGGGCTGCCCCGTAGAGGTACGAGCCCGATAGGGCATTGGATGCAGATTCGCGGAAGCGCAGCCCCGAACCACCGAAAACGCGGCGGGGATGCTACCGGACGTTATATCCTGAGAGTCACACACAGGCCGCGTGCCGGCAAATGCGTGCAGCCACCTGAAGGCAGACAAAGATCGACGCGCACCCGCGCACCGCAGTGAGGATGATGTTTTTGACGAACGCAGCGAGCAAGTTTCCCGTAGATGTACAGGCGCGATATGCAGGTTTCCGTAAAATCGCTCGTTGGAAAAGGCTGCCCAGGATTGCGATGAGCGCGGCTTTGCTGGCGGGCGCCACTACGATTTCCGCGCAGGCCGTGCAGGACACGCCGGCCCCCGCCGGCACCACGCAGCAGGGCCCACAGGTGCGCAGCACCGTTAAGCTCGAGCAGGGACCCGCCGCCAGCTACGACAATAAGTACGAAGTTTACGGCGGCCTGAGCTTCATGAACGGCCAGGCCGGCCAGAACCTGCCCAAGCGCTACAACCTGGGCGGCGGCGAAGTGATGGCCACATACTGGCTGCGTCCGCGGCTGGGCATAGCCGCCGACTATCGCCTGGAAGCCGGAACCACGCCCCTGTTTCCGAACCCGTATTACAACCGCGTGCTGGTGTACCAGAACATCTACTCGGGCGGCGTGCAGTACCGTGGTCCGCGCAACCGCTATGCGGCGGTGGATTACCATCTTCTCGCGGGAGCCTCGCACGGCACCTTCGACCACGCGATCAACAACTATCCCGGCGGCAGCCCGGTTTCCGCCACCGGCCTGGGGCTTTACCCGAACAGCACGACCGGATGGGGAGCGGCTGGCGGCAGCATCGACTTCAACTACTCCGCAAAGCTGGCCATCCGCCTTTCGCCGGATCTCATCTTTGAGCACTTCGGCAATGAAACGCGGGAGTTTTTCTCGATCTCGGCAGGCGTGGTGTATCGCATCGGCAAGCGGTAGTTCACGGCAACGCGAAGTGGCCCGGCTACAGGCGGGCAGGCAAGGCGCGTGCACGGCCGAGCGCTTTCTCAATCACGGGAAGCGTCGCGAGCAGCAGCGCGAGCGTGACCAGGCTGACGCCCGCATCCGCGAACATCATGCCGGGTAGGCCGTGGGCGTCGTAGGCGCGGCCGTCGACAAACGTCATCAGGGTGATCGGCACGTTGCCTGAGGCCATCAGGATCGCCATCATCGTTCCGGCGACGGCGTTGCGCGTGCCCGTAATCTCCAGAGCCAACGCCGTGAACGCCGTGTAGTTGAGCCCCTGGCAGAAGTTGTAGGCCAGCAGCCCAAAAGCGTAGATCGGCAGCGTGTGCGGCGGGAGCCCCATCAAAACGGCGATCAACGCCGCGCCCGCGCCGGTCGCAAGATACACGGACCGCCGCCGCAACCTGCGGCAAAGCGGGATCGCCAGCAGGCAGCCGAGCGAGCAGGCTACCGCCACCCCGGCGCCGTTGAGCGCGGTCACGCTCCTTTCCGACGCTCGGAAGTTGCCGCCGACGCTGGAAAACAGGTTGGTGAGCGCGAAGCAGCTTTCCGGCAGCAGAAACAGCAGCAGGCCCACCCAAACGCGGCCTTCACGCAGAACGCGCCGCGTGCTGGCAAGCATGGCACCAAAGTTGGCGCGCAGCGTGCCTTCCGGACGCGCAACCCTTGGAAAGCGCAGCAACAGCAGCGTGGGCGCAAACACCAGCAGGCCGAGTGCCGCGGCCATGACGCCGGCCGGCAGCGTTCGCGCGGCCACCACCGTGAATGACGCAAACAGCCCGGCCGCGCCCAGGTTGGCGACGTTCCACCAGCCGCCCACCGCATCGTACTTGTCGCTGGAGATGACGTCCGGAGCCATGCCGGCCACCGCTGCTCCGTAAAGCACGACCGCCAGCGTGCTGACGGTGAGCGCGGCCGCAAAGCGCGTGAGATTGCCCAGCGAAAGCACCGCCACGGCCAGCGCGATCGCCGCGATCGCCGCGAACGAAAAGCCGTACGCGCGCCGCGAAAAACGGACATCGACTACCGGCGCGAGAAAGCAGCCCCACGCCGTCGGCGAAAAGGCGAGGCTCGAAATGGTCGCGATCTTGCCCACGGGCACGCCGCGAGCGGACAGCAGAATGCCGAGAGCGGTGCTGATAAACCCGTACACAAAGCCCGTGGGGAGGTTCGCCATACCCACCGCCCAGACCGGAAGATTTTGGGAGTGGGCTACATTCTCAAGCGCTGCGACGGGCACCTCATCAAGCGGCATGGGGCTACTGTACACGCCCCTGCACTTACCGTGGTTTCTGAGACAGTTCGGGGCTTGAAGCCCAGACGATCAAACAACCCGGAGGGGACGCTTGCCCTCGTTCTGAGACAGGTCTGGACTTCAGCCCAGACAATCTGGCCCCCGGACACAACGCGCTTTCGCGCCTGGGACTTTCTTTCGTACGCAGGAGTCTATCGCAGAGTCAGGGCGCAACCGATATTCATGTAGCCCGTCGGCTAGCCGCAAAATGCAGCAGAGTCTCGAAGGCTGAAGTACAGTTTCTGGAAGAGCGGCGGAATGTCCGGATTGAAGCCGACCTATCTCAGAGGCAGGAAAACGGCGAAGCAAGAACACGGCGAAGCAGGATGCAGCGAAGCAGAATGTACCAAGCAGAGATTCGGCGAAGCAGGAACATGGGTGAAGGGTGCGTCTGAGGGTATCCGAGATAGAGGTGCTCCTAAGACAAGCGCCACGGCAAGAGCAACTCTTCGCCTCAAAAAGCTCGCTGTATTCAGCAAAACTCCTGCGAGCAAGCTTCTGCATTCCCGCGTCCTTCCAGCAGGCATACTAAAAAGGCAGGCCTGCGCACTAACGCTCCCGGACGAACGTGGTCTAACCCGGAAGCTTTTCGGCTCCCCCTATTTCCTTCATAGACCACCGTACCGATAAGGAGTCGAATGAACCGCATGTCCCGTGTGCTGGGCACACTGCCTGTCGTGTGCCTAAGCGTGTGCGCTGCCTTTTCCTCGTCGGCACAGACACAAAGCAGCGCATCCGCTATAGCCGCCAGCGCAGCGGTTACCGGCACGGTAGTCGACCGCACCGGAGCCGCCATCCCGCAGGCGGCGATCCACCTGCACAGCGATACCGCCGACCGCGACGCTACCGCCGACGCCGCAGGCCGCTTCACGATCGATGCGCCCGCCGGGGTGTACCTGCTGACCGTCGAAGCGCCGAACTTCGCGCCGTACACCAGGGCGGACTTTCCCCTGACCGCCGGCGCTCCCGCGCCGCTGCGTATTGCGCTTGAAATCGCCACGGCCGTCCAGGAAGTGACCGTCGGCGACGCAACCGGGGGGAGCACCGAAGCCTCGGCGAACGGGAGCGCTCTGGTGTTTTCAGGCGACAAGCTCGCCACGTTTTCCGACGATCCCGCCACCATGAATCAAGAGCTGCTCGCGCTCGCCGGAAGCGACCCGACCAACCCGCCGCAGCTTTATGTCGATGGCTTTTCAAACGGCACGCTGCCGCCCAAGGAAAGCATTCGCGAGATCCGCATCAACCAGAACCCGTTCTCCGCGCAGTACGACCAGCTCGGCTATGGGCGGATCGAAATGTTTACCAAGCCCGGCACCGGCAAACTGCACGGCGAAGGGAGCGTGCAGATAGGCAACAGCGCGCTGAACGCCCGCAACCCCTACACCACGGGGCCGCAGCCGGGCTACAGCAGCCAGTACATCGACGGCAACATCAATGGGCCGCTCGGCAAGGCAAGCTCGTTTTTCGTGAGCGCGTCGCGGCAAAATCAAGCTTCGAACGCAATCATCAACGCGGTGACGCTTGACGACACCACCCTGCTGCCGTCGACGGTGTCTGAGGCGGTATCGAACCCGATCGTCAACCAGAGCTACTCGGGACGCTTCGACCGCCAGTTTGGTGTCTCCGACACGCTGATTGCGAAGTACATCTATAACGGCAACGACGTGACCAACGGCGGCATCGGCCAGCTTGTGCTGCCCGCGCAGGCCTACAACAACACGACGCACGCGCAAACGCTGCAACTGACGGACACGCACCTGTTTGGCGCGCACGTGGTGCTCGACGCCGGGCTGCAATATATCCGCACGCACCTGCGGCAGGACCCGGTTTCGAGCGCGCCGTCGCTGCTGGTGCAGGGCTCGTTTACGGACGGCGGCAACAACGCCCAGTCCCTCCATGACAACGCCGACCGGCTGGAACTGCAGCAGTACCTCAGCCTTTCCGAAGGCAAACACTTCATCCGCACCGGCCTGCGCTACCGCCTGCTGCGCGAAGCGAACCTGTCGAGCGCGGGCTACAACGGGCAGTTCCAGTTTCCAAGCCTGACCGCCTACCAGATCACGCGGCAGGGCCTGGCCGCCGGCAAAACCGACGCGCAGATTCGTGCCACCTGCGTGACGCAAGGCGACGGCACACAGGTGTGCGGAGGGGCCACACAATTCTCCGTAACCGCCGGCAATCCGACGGCGAAGCTCGTGACGGGAGATCTTGGGCTGTATGCCGAAGACGAGTGGAAAGCCACGCCCAACCTGACGCTGAACTACGGCTTCCGCATCGAGTCGCAGTCGGCCATTCCCGACCACTTCGACGTTGCGCCGCGCGTCGGGGCGGCCTACTCGGTGATGCGCGGCAAGGCGGCCAAGTCGCCGTTTGTGGTGGTGCGTGGCGGGTTTGGTATTTTTTACACGCGCTTCCCGTCCGGCAACATCCTGCAGTCGTTGCGGCAAAACGGCGTGTCGCAGCAAACGTCGATCGTCACCGACCCGTCCACCTACCCCAACTTTCCGACGGCGCTCACGGCCGTGCCGCCGACGGTGTACGAGGTGAACCCGCGGCTCCATGCGCCGTATGCGATGTTCGGCATCGTGTCTGTGGAGCGCTCGCTGGGCAAGCGCGGCAACTTCGCGGTGACGAGCTTTCTTCGGCGGAGCGATCATCAGCTTGAGTCGCTGAACATCAACGCGCCGCTGCCCGGCACGTATACCTTCGGTGTGCCCACGAGCGGCATGCGCCCCCTTGGCGGCACGCAGAACGTCTATGAATACTCCTCCGACGGCGTGAGCAGCGGCCGCACGCTCAATTCGAACCTGAATCTCAACTTCGGCAAAAAGCTGTCGCTGTGGGCATTCGCGAATATCTCGCATGTCACGGCGGACGTGGGGTACGGGGCGGGGTCGTTTGCGTCGAACTCGTACGACGTCGGGCAGGATCATGGCCCGGCGGCGGGGTTTGCGCCGCGGCAACTGTATAGCGGCTTCAACACGCATCCGGGGCTCGGTGTCTCAATGAATGTGTTTTTCGCGTGGCGTTCGCACTCGAACTTCAACATCACCACCGGGCAGGACAATAACGGCGACACGATCTACAACGATCGCCCTGCCTTTGCGACGGACCTGTCGCGGCCTTCGGTGGTACGAACGGCGTACGGCAACTTCGACACGCTGCCCATCGCAGGGCAGACGATCATCCCGGCCAATTACGGCAACGCGCCCGGCGTGGTGTACATGGAACTGTACGCGAACAAAGCCTTCAGGTTCGGGCCGCGGCCGGCGGCGGA
Source organism: uncultured Granulicella sp. (assembly GCA_937871785.1). GTDB lineage: Bacteria > Acidobacteriota > Terriglobia > Terriglobales > Acidobacteriaceae > Granulicella. Next base: position 19,104 of record CALMON010000223.1, on the reverse strand, counting down.
CGTCGCCGCCGTGAAGCCCGGCAGCAAGCCGGCACCCGCTCCCGACCCGCGCTACGAGCTGGCTTTCGGCATCGGCGCGGACAACCTGCTGAACCACGTCAACCCGGGAACGCCCGTTGGCGTATTGACCTCGCCGTTTTTCGGGCAATCCATTTCGCTGAACACCCCGTTCAACAACGGAACCGCGGCGAATCGGCAGGTGTTGCTGCGAACGTCGTTCTCGTTTTAGGTATGCTGAACAAGACCGTACTAGCGAGTAAGGAGCCGCACCATGCCTGCACCAAACGTCGGCGACACCCTTGAAGACTTCACCTTACCGGACCAGGACGGCCGTCCCGTGTCGCTGTCGGATTTCGCCGGGAGAACGGTGGTGTTGTTCTTTTATCCGAAAGCCGACACCCCGGGCTGCACAGTAGAGGCTTGTGAGTTTCGCGACCAGTTTCCGCACTTTGAAGCTCTCGGCGAAAAGGCTGTGATCCTGGGCATTTCGCGCGACACCCCGAAAGCGCAGAAGAAGTTTCAAACCAAGTTCAACCTGCCTTACACGTTGCTTGCCGACGCCGATCAGGAGATCGTAAAGCGCTTCGACCTCGTGAAGCCGAAGACGATGTATGGCAAGCTGGTGAGCGGCGTGGAGCGAACCACCTATGTTATTGGCCCGGACCGCACCCTGGTCCACGTGTTCACCAAGGTAAAGCCGGAGGGCCATGCGGAACAGGTGCTTGCTCTTCTCAGCAAGTAACGTCGCTTTCATCCCCCGGAACTCTTATCCGGAGCTTATCGCGGAGTCGTCGTTGCGGGACCAGTCTGCGTTCCCGCAGGGTTTCCAGAAGGTGTGGTGATCCCCGGGGTCGCGGGTGCCTGCTGTGTTCCACTGGCGGCGTTTGCCGCTCCGTTGCCTGCTCCGGCGGGCGCTGCCCGGGGCGGTGGCGGACTGCCGCTCGCGCGTCCTGTTACTGAGCCGGGCCCCCCGTCGCCGGGGTTGGGTGCATCGGTTGCGGGGACGGGCGGCGGCTGGATGTGAAACGTCAGCGGTGCACCCTGCGGCAGGCCCGCGTCGGTACCCATCGTGGGTGCGCTGTCGGGCAGATCCTTTTTCCCCGGAATGCCCCGAAAGGTCTGAGTTTCCGTGTAAACCGGCACGCGCCCGACGGCGACCAGCTCCAGTGAAAACTCACCGGCCGCATTCAACGCTCCCGCAGGCACCGTTGCAATCACCGATACATCGACCGGAGTCCCGGCCGGAATTCTACCGACGGCAGCACTCAGTTTTCCGGCCACGTGTTGACCGTTCTTCAGCTTGCCGGAGTCGATAGCTTGCGACAGCGTTACCGGCAGCGCCGTGTGTGGCGCAAAACCGCGTGGCCCACCGGCGAGGATCGGGCCCACTTCAGGGCTGGCCTGCACGGAGCCGTCGACGTCCGGGCCTTTGGCCGACGCACCGACCGGGCTGGCCTGCGTGCTCGCATCGGTCGCGGGGACCGACGGCATACGCTGCCCATGGGCACACGCGCACATCCCGAGCCCAAGGCAAACCACCCGTGCCGCCATCGCCAGATTCGTCCGCGTCATCGCTTGCATTCGCTTGGGCAACTCCGTTTCTGTACTTCTTACGATGGCAGGCAGCAGACCCCCGTTGCATCGGCGCTCCACGCTGACGGCGGTTCGCTCCCGTCGTACACTCGTGGCAGCCCATGCTAGCCGGACCCTCCTCGGAACTCGTCGCTTCGCCGACAGCTTTTGCCCTGATCGCCGTTGGCGAGGCAGCGGCTGGCCTCGCCGGCATCGCGGCCGCGGGGGCGGGCGCGTACGCCGCCCTTTCGCCCCAGTCGCAGCTTTTCGGCCACACCCTGATCGCCGGGAACGACCCCGCAGAAGCCGCGCTGACCTTCGACGACGGCCCTAACGACCGCCATACCCTGGAGCTGCTCGAGGTTCTCGCCCGGCACAACGCCCGCGCTACATTTTTCATGGTCGGCCAGCACGCCAGGGCGCGGCCGGAACTGGTGCGCGCCGTGGCCGCTGCCGGGCATCTCATCGGCAATCACACGGAAACGCACCCATGGCTCACATTGAAGCCGTCGACATTGGTGCGCGCGGAGCTGACCGCCACGAATGCGATTCTTGAAGACCTTCTCGGCGCCCCGGTCCGGTTTTTTCGCCCGCCGCACGGGGCGCGCCGCCCTGCAGTGTTGCGAATCGCCAGCGAGCTCGGCCTGACGACCGTGCAATGGAATGCGATGGGGCAGGACTGGCGGCCAATCGGCCCCGACCGCATCGTTTCTTATGCCTCTCGCGGGATGGCCGCCGCGCGGCGTCGCGGCCGCGGGGTGAACCTCCTGTTGCACGACGGCGACGGCCTGCGCCTGGGAGCTGACCGCGCCGCCACCGTGCAAGCCACCGACGTCCTGCTGACGCGACTCCGGCAAGAAGGCACGCGGACAGTACGCGTCGACGCCTGGGCTGGGTGAGAACTCATGTACGGAGTGCTTGAAACCGATGAGGAATGGTGCGCCCGAGAAGATTCGAACTTCTGACCTACAGCTTCGGAGGCTGCCGCTCTATCCAGCTGAGCTACGGGCGCACATCGGCAAGCACAGCTTAAGCGTAGCATAGAGGCACCATGACGATCTTTCGTACGATTCTGCTTTCCGCCTCCGTCCTCGCGCTGCCTACGCTCGGCATGGCCCATGCCCAAACTCCGGCCGCTCCGATGACCGACCACGGGCAGTCGGTTGGCGGCAAGCCTCTCGCTTCGCCCGCCGCTACCGCCACGACGACGCTTGCCGGCAAGAGCGTGTTGATCAAGTACAACTCGCCTTCCGCGCGCGGCCGCAAGGTGATGGGCGAAGTCGTTCCCTACGGCCAGGTGTGGCGCACGGGAGCGAACCCGGCGACCACGCTGGTGACCGCAACCGACCTCAAGATCGGCACGCTGGACGTTCCCGCCGGCACCTATACGATCTATTCGCTACCGGCCGCGGCGGGAAGCCCGTGGCAGCTCATCGTCAACAAGCAGACCGGCCAGTGGGGCACAGTGTACAAGCAGGATATGGATCTGGGCCGCACGCCAATGATGGCCAGGCCGGTGTCGCCGCAACAGGAAGCGATGTCGATCAGCTTTGAAAACGTCCACGGCAGGACCGCGGAGCTTCACGTTCGCTGGGCCGATGCGGACGAGTTCGTCAAGGTAGAAGCGAAGTAAACGGCAAGCCTTCCCGGAGCACCTCGAAGTGCGACAGGTTCCCCTCTGGCTTGTCGCGCTTCAAGGTTGGTAGGACAAGGTTCAACGTGGTTCAAAATGATGTGCCGCGGCGACTGGTCTTGCTTCGGCACAGGTGGGCTTCAGCCGAGACGTTGAGACGACGTAGGAATTGAGCTTCCGCCCGTGGGACACGTCGTCGTGAACAGGCCCACTCTGCTCTGGCGCAGCCAGGCTGGTATCTCCTCACTCTCGCAAAAAACTACCCACGTCCCACCCGAACACCGTCCGGCGGTACCATAGACCCATGGCCGATCTCGTCATTCCCGTTTCGCTTCGCAAGACGTCGTTGAACGACACGCACCGCCTCCATAAAGCCAAAATGGTCGACTTCGGCGGCTGGCACATGCCCGTGCAATACGAAGGTCTTGTCGCCGAGCACACCGCCGTTCGCGAGCGCGTGGGCCTGTTCGACGTGTCGCACATGGGCGATATCCAGTTGCGCGGACCGAACTCGCTGAAAGCCGTGCAAAAGCTGCTCATGAACGATGCCAGCAAGCTGCAGATCGGGCAGGCGCACTATTCTGCCATGCTGTACGAAGACGGCACGTTCGTGGACGACGTCGTGCTGCACAAGCTGGGCGAAAACGACTTCCTGATCGTGATCAACGCGGGCACGCGCGAGAAGGACGTGCAGTGGGTGCGCAAGGTTCTGGGCGGCATGAGCGGCGTCCACGTCACCGACGTCAGCGACTATTACACGCAGCTTGCCATCCAGGGCCCGAAGGCCATGGCGACGCTGCAAAAGCTGACCGGCGTCGACCTTGCCGCGATCAAGAATTACTGGTTCACCTGGGGCACGGTTTGCGGCTGCCATAACACGCTGATCGCGCGTACCGGCTACACCGGCGAAGACGGCTTCGAAATCTACGTGCCGGCGGACGAGCCCACCAGCAGCCGCGTATGGGGCGAAGTACTCGCCGCGGGTGCCGAGTTCGGCATCGTGCCCTGCGGCCTGGGCTCGCGCAACACGCTGCGGCTCGAAGCCGCTATGGCACTCTACGGCCACGAGATTTCAGACAAGATCAACGTGCTTGAAGCCGGCCTGGGCCGCTACTGCAAGCTCGACAAGGGCACGGATTTCGTCGGCCGCGAAGCGCTGCAGAAGATCGTGGACGCGGGAGGGCCGACACGTCAACTGGTCGGGCTTGAAATGCTGGACCGCGGCATCGCCCGCGACGGCTACCCGGTGCTTTCGCTCGACGGCGCCGCCGGCCTGAACCGCATCGGCGAAATCACTTCCGGCTCGCCCGCACCGACGCTCCGCAAAAACATTGCCCTGGCCTACGTTCCGGCGGAGTACGCGGCTGTCGGCACCGAGGTGGGGGTGGAAGTCCGCGGAGCCCCGGTGCGCGCGGTTGTCGTGCCGACACCGTTCTACAAACGCGCCCGGACAAGCGTGCCTGTCATCACCGCGCCATTGTCGTAAGGAGGTTGCCTTGATCTTTCTTCCATGCGCGCCGTTCTTCCTCATGGTTCCCGTCGGCGGAACGCTGTTCCAAAATTTTCGAGCAACCAGCCGTACGACAGCAGCGGCAATTTTTTGCGCAATGATCTCGGCGCTTTGGGCATGTAGCTTGTACGTGCGCTTCCAGTTGCCTCCAGCTCTTGCGGAAGAACCGCCCTGGCAAGGGATCAATCTTGATGTTGCTCTGCTTGGCTTCATAGCGCCAGTGGGCGCTTTTCTTGGAATACTCGCGGCTGTTCGCGGCATGCGTTGGTGGCAGGTTCTGTGAATCGAAGCTTCCACAATTCCCTTGGTTTTATTTGGATGTGCAGCTGCGATAGCAGTCTAGTCACGCAAAATCATCGTGCAGGGAAAGCCGAAGCGTCGTAACAGAGTGAAAGAAAGCACCGCGGCATAGCGACGCGGCGAAAGACAGCGTAGTCCCTTCACCGTCACGCCGGTTTCGCGTGGAGTTTTCTTCTACAATTTCGATGGGAGATCTAAGATGGCGTATCCGGAAACATACAAGTATGCAAAATCGCACGAGTGGGTCGAGGTGAACGGTGACACCGGCACCGTCGGCATCACGGATTACGCGCAAAGCTCGCTGGGCGACATCGTTTTTGTCGAACTCCCCAAGGTAGGGCAGGAGATCGAATCCGGCTCGATGTTTGGCTCGGTTGAAAGCGTCAAAGCTGTCAGCGATCTGTATGCTCCTGTAACCGGAACCGTAACCGAGATCAACGAGGCGCTGAACGACACGCCAGAAACGATCAACACCGACGCCAACGCAACGTGGCTGATCAAGGTGACGCTCAAGAATCCGGATGACGTAAATGCGCTGCTTTCCGCGGCGGACTACGAAACATTTGTGAACGAAGAGACCGGGCACTAGAGCCGTTTGCCCCGTTCGAGACTACGTGGCCTGCAACGGGCCGTTGAAAGGCTTCATGCGTTATTTGCCGAAATCCCCCGCCGACCGCGCTGAGATGCTCGAAGCGATTGGCGTTCCTTCCATCGAGGATTTGTTCGCGACTATCCCCGAGGAGTTCCGCCTCACCCGCGACCTCCACATCCCGCGTCAGCACGCCGAATCAGAGGTGCTCGATGTGTTTCGCGCCTTTGCGGCGAACATCGCTTCGGGCGACCCCGCGGAGCTAGCCACGCGGCCTGCGTCGAAGCCTTTCGCCAGCTTCCTCGGCGCAGGAGCCTACCGGCATTACCGCCCTGTGATCATCGACTCGCTGATCCAGCGCGGCGAATTTCTCACCAGCTACACGCCCTATCAGCCGGAAATCTCGCAGGGCACGCTGCAGGCCATGTTTGAATTCCAGACCATGATTTGCGAGCTGACCGGTATGGAAATGGCCAACGCCTCCATGTACGACGGCTCAACCGGCGCCGCCGAAGCCGTCATGATGGCGGTTCGCGTCACCGGCCGCGACGGCGCGGTGGTCGCCCGCACGGTGCATCCGGAGTATCGCGAAGTGCTGCGCACCACCGTACAGCATCAGGGCATCCCGGTCAGCGAAGTCGGCTTTATTCGCGAAACTGGCCGCCTCGATCTCGCCGCTCTTGAAGCCGCGATTGCCGACGACACCGCCTGCGTTCTCGTGCAGTCGCCGAACTTTCTCGGTGTCGTCGAAGACGTGGCGGCCATCGCTGAAATCGTCCACAAGAAGGGCGCGCTGCTGATCGTTTCCGTCGCCGAAGCCGTGTCGCTCGGCATCGTCAAGCCGCCGGTCGAAGCCGACATCGTGTCGCTTGAGGCGCAGAGCTTCGGCGTTGCCGTCGCCTTTGGCGGCCCGTATTGCGGCGTGATCGCCTGCAAGGAGAAATTCCTGCGCCAGATGCCTGGTCGGCTCGTCGGCGAGACGAAGGACCGAAACGGCAAGCGTGGTTTCGTCCTCACTCTGAGCACCCGCGAGCAGCACATCCGTCGCGAAAAAGCGACGTCCAACATCTGCACCAACCAGGCGCTCGTCGCGATGATGGTGACCATCTTCCTGACGGTCTACGGCAAGGAAGGCCTGCGCGAACTGGCCGAGCAGAACCTCGCGAAGGCCGCGTATCTCCGCAGCGAGATGGAAAAAGCCGGAGCGAAACCGCTGTTCTCCAGCCCGGGCTTCAATGAGTTTGCCGTCGGCCTACCCGCAGCGGCTGCTTCGGTCAATGAAACGCTCCTGAGCCAAGGGATTATCGGCGGACTCGCGCTGGCCAAGTGGTACCCCGAACTTGGTGAAGCAGCCGCTTTGTGGTGCGCCACGGAGCTGACCACCAAGGCGCAGATGGATTCCGCCACAACGACGGTGAAGGTGTAGCCATGGACATCAGCGCAATAGAAGGGCAGGAGCTTACCGCCGTCGAGTTTGTCAGCGACTATCTGCGCCTTCGCTTTGATGAACCCATGCTGACCCTGTACGCCTGGCCGTACGTTCTGCTGTCCGACTTCAGCGTCGCGTTCGGCGAGCCGGAATACCGCAACGCCGTCTGCGCGCAGATCGGCGAGACTGTGGCCAAGGCGTCGCTTGAAGAAATGAAAACGCTTACTGTCGAGTTCGAAAGCGGAACCGTGCTCGGCTTGTCGCTGCACGAAGAAGACCTTGAAGCGCCGACTGCCGGAAGCTATTCGATCGATGGCAGCGGCCATGATGAGGAAGAGTTCTAGCTCGGTTCGAAGTAATACGTTTTGAGTTGTGAAGGCGGCCGTTATGGAAGAGACAAAATTTATAGGAACACCGAGAAAAGCCACCACCCACGTCAGCCAAAACGAAGGCTTGATGTTTGAAAAGTCTTCCGCCGGTAAAAAGGGCTACCGGCTCCCGCTGCTTGATGTGCCTGCGGTCGACGCTGCTGCCCTGCTCGGCGAGGCCGTGCGCACCGACGGGCTCGGCGTCATGCCGGAGCTCAGCGAGATCGAGATCATTCGCCACTTCACGCGGCTGTCCACCTGGAACTACGCCATCGATCTCGGCATGTACCCGCTGGGAAGCTGCACGATGAAGTACAACCCACGTATCAACGAGGCCGTCGCAAGGCTCGAAGGGCTTGCGGAAGCTCACCCCTACCAGCCGGAAAGCCTGTCGCAGGGCGCGCTCGGCATCATGAAGATGTTGTCCGATGCCCTGATCGAGATCACCGGCATGGACACCATTACGCTGCAACCCGCGGCTGGCGCGCATGGTGAATTTACCGGAATTCTATTAACGAAGGCCTTCCACACGGCCAACGGCAATCCGCGCACGAAAGTGATCGTGCCCGACTCCGCGCACGGCACCAATCCTGCCACGGCTGCGGTCTGCGGCTATCAGGTGGCGAATCTCAAATCGAATGCGCTGGGCATGGTCGATCTCGCCGAGCTCGAAAAGATGGTCGACGAAGACGTCGCCGCGCTGATGCTCACCAACCCTTCGACCATCGGCGTGTTCGAGTCCGACATCCACAAAATCTCGGACATCCTCCACGCCAAAGGCGCGCTGCTTTACATGGACGGCGCGAACATGAATGCGCTCGTCGGCAAAACGCGGCCCGGCGACTTCGGCGCGGACGTCATGCACCTGAACCTGCACAAGACGTTTTCCACCCCGCACGGCGGCGGCGGCCCGGGCTCAGGTCCGGTTGCCTGCAAAAAAATCCTTGAGCCGTTCCTGCCCTCCCCGGTCCTCAAGACCAACCCCGACGGCACGCTTGGCTTCGACTACAACCGGCCACAGAGCGTCGGCCGCGTGCGCGCCTGGTACGGCAATTTCGGCATGTTTGTCCGCGCGCTCGCCTACATTCTGGCCAACGGGCCCGATGGCCTGCGCCAGACGACCGAGGACGCCGTGCTGAACGCCAATTACCTGCGCTCGAAGCTGGAAGGCACATTTGAGCTGCCGTACAAGACGCGCTCGCTGCACGAGGTCGTCTTTTCAGACAAGCTGCAGGCAAAAAACGGCGTCAAAACCGGCGACATGGGAAAGCGCCTCATCGACTACGGCTTCCATCCCTACACGGTCAGTTTCCCGCTGGTGGTCAACGGTGCCATGATGATCGAGCCGACCGAAAGCGAGTCGAAAGAAGAACTCGACCTGCTCGTCGACGCGCTGACGCAGGTCGCTCGCGAGGCCGAGGAGAACCCGGAACTGGTCAAGAACGCGCCGCACACCACGCGCCTGCAGCGCCTGGATGAAACCGGAGCGGCCCGCAAGCCGGTGCTGCGCTGGAAAGCGCCTGTATCGTCCACGGAACTTACGGCGAACACCGCCGCCAAGGAGTGGTAACTGCATCTACCGGCACGGTAAGCGGTTGATTACCGCCGCTCACGGAGCCGCGCCCTCACGAAGTTGCTTATGGCAAAGTACGCAAAAGCCAGCGCGACTGCGGCGAACAGGTACACGTGGTTGCGGCTGCCCGTGCCTCCCGGCCGGAACGCCGCCTTCCACTCGCGCCATGTCCAGCTTCCCGCGATGCACGCGATCACGCCATAGAAAAACCCGGTCACTTCCAGCCAGAGCACGGCCGTAAACCGCGCCATCGGCGTCCACACTGCCTTGCCGAGCCCTCTACCCTGCGTACCTCGCCTCACCGTGCCGCGGCGAGCCTGCTTCCAGGCACCGGCTGGCCTGGCCGGAGACCGGCTCTCCGGGGTAGAGGCCTCCAGCACGGGCACCGCAGGACGTGCCCGAGTCTGCGGCGCTGGCGCGGCAGCCGCGTCGGCAACCTTCAGCAGCGTTCGCGCCGCCTGCCGTGCGCCAAACCCCAGAGCTCGCCCTAGACCTACTCGATCCATACCTCCTTAGTGTAGCCGCCGTCACCCAAAACATCCGCTGACATCTGTTAACCCTGCTGCGTTCCCGCGCATCCAATCGATTGCGGTGAGCGCTGAGCCAGGGGGAGACGCAACATGAAAAGTGCAATCTGGATGGTGGGTGGGGTTTGTGCGGCAGTGGCCGGATTTCTGGTGTGGGGACCGAGGCGGGTCGCTCCCGTGCAGGAGCTTGCGCATCGGCTGGAAACGGCTTGGTCCGACCATCACACGGTTGTGTAGCGCGTTGTCCGTTGCATCGTCAACGCCGGCCGCTTACGCTGTGGCGGGATTCTCGTCAAAGTCTCCACAGGACCCCTCTTGCTTTGCGAGCGCAAACGCCTGAGCATAGTCTGAAGACACAGACGTTCGCGCGGTTGCCGTTCCCGGAAATGTCTACACGAGTTGGCCGGTCGGGAAGATCCGATGCGTCGCACGAATCAGCCGGGAGGTGGCATGAATCAACAGGTAAAAGATCTTATTCAAAAGCTTGGGGAAGCGATTCATGAGTCGGTGTCGGACTCCGATCAGATTTCCGAAGTGGTAAAAGAAATCCGCGAACAGGGCTTCGACGTCATGCTGATGCTGGAAGCGACGATCGGCCTGAATGAGATGGAAGCGGAAGCGGACGAAGACGCCGATACGGCGACGGCGGAGGGCGAAGTGCCTGCCGAAGGCCCCTTCACGCGCAACGACCTTACGTTCCTCAAATCTCTCCGCATCACCACCGAGGAAGGCACTTCGAGCGCAGGGGATGCCCCTGCAGGCGAGCTTTGAGCAGGGGGCGTTGAGCTCAGGTAAGTCTCGTTCGGTCCATGAGATGGCTTGACAAGCCGAACCCCTGAACCTTCCCCCATTACGAGCGGAACAGGCATGTACGGCGAGTCGCGTGGTGTGGGGCTGAACGAGTTTGCGCCCGCGCAGGCCACCCCGAAACAAGCCTGGTCCCCTCCTGCAAGCAGCTGCTAGACTTGGTTGGTCCTCCCATGCGTGTTTTCGCATCTATCCATTCCGTACGGATATCCCGCAGGGTTTCCGGCACAGATGCATGCCGCTTTTGACGATCAAGTTGGGATCATGCAAGCGGAATGCAGCAGAGAAAGCCCTTAGAGGCTGAGGTGGCACAAGCATGAGAGATACCTTGGGTGTTCTGCTCGCCGGAGGAGCCGGCGAACGTTTATTTCCCCTGACCCGCGACCGCGCCAAGCCCGCCGTGCCCTTCGCCGGACAGTACCGTATCATCGACATTACGCTTTCAAACTGCATCAACTCCGACCTGCGCCATGTTTACATCCTGACGCAATACAAGGCCCTGTCGCTGAACCGTCACATCCGCGAAGGCTGGGGACCGGTGGTCGCCTCGGAGCTTGGCGAGTTCATCGAAATTCTCCCGCCCATGCAGCGCGTGTCGAAGTCCTGGTATCAGGGCACGGCCGACGCCGTGTTCCAGAACATCTATTCGATTGGCTCGGAAGAACCAAAGCACGTGCTCATCCTGTCGGGCGACCACATCTACAAGATGAACTATGCCTTGATGAAGCAGCAGCACTGTGAGTCGGGTGCGGACATTACGCTGGCGACGCTCCCGGTGCATCCGCACGAGGTGTCGCAGTTCGGCGTCGTCGAGGTTGCCCGCAATGGAGAAGTGACCGGCTTCGTCGAAAAGCCCAAAGAAACCAGCATTCGTTCCCCGTTCAACCCGGACATGGTCGACGTGTCGATGGGCATCTATCTTTTCAATACCGACGTGCTCATCCCGGAGCTGGTCAAAGATGCCGAAGATCCCAACTCCAAACACGATTTCGGCCACGACATCCTGCCCAAGGTCTTGGGCAAGTACAAAATGCGGGCCTACAACTTCGTCGACGAGAACAAACAGCATGCCCTGTACTGGCGCGATGTCGGCACGCTCGAAGCCTACTACGAGGCCAACATCGATGTCGCCCAGGTGGCCCCGACCTTTAACCTGTATGACAAAGCCTGGCCGATGCGCACGCGCGCGTACCAGTACCCTCCCGCCAAATTCGTGTTTGGCGAGCCCGGTCGCACGGGCATGGCGATCAACTCGATCGTCAGCTCCGGTTCGATCGTTTCTGGCGCGGTGGTGCGCAACTCAGTGCTATCGCAGGACGTCCGCGTCAACAGCTATGCCGACGTGGACTCATCCGTCATCTTTTCGCACGTCAACATCGGCCGCCACTGCCGCATTCGCCACGCCATTATCGATCGCGACGTGCATATCCCTGACGGCACCGTAATCGGCTATGACCCTGTAGAAGACAAAAAGAAGTACTTCGTTTCGCAGAGTGGCCTCACGGTGGTCACGCGCGATTACTCGGTGTACGAAAACCCTGTATCCCCCGACTTCCTCCAGGAGGTGGAAGGCAATTCGTTTTAGCAGGCACCACGCAGAGCAAAGGCCCCTCTCAGGGGCCTTTGTGACGTTTGGAAGCAAACACGATGCAAGGCTTGGTAATTGCGAGAAGGTGGTGGGCCCACCAGGACTTGAACCTGGAGCCAAAGCATTATGAGTGCTCTGCTCTAACCAATTGAGCTATAGGCCCTTACGGCTGCTTCTGAGCTTTCTCGCCCTTGCCGTTGGATTATTGTACCGCCTGGCGGAGCCTCTCACTACCGCGCTCATAATCCGCTGGATCCGAGTCCACATCCCGTTGGCCTTTCGCATCTTCTAGACCCTTCCTGTGTGGCGGTCTAAGGTGCTCCACGCATACATCGTCTAAACCCTTGCACAAATTCTGACGACTCCGTGGCGCTCCACGACGGGAAAGCTAGCTCCCCGTACCACCCAGCACGACGCCGATGGTCCGCGCCAGGATTCGCAGATCCAGCAGCATGTTCCAGTTCTCCACATAGGCCGTGTCGAGCGAAATATAGCTGTCGAACGAGGGATCCTGCCGCGCTTCCACCTGCCACAAGCCGGTCATCCCGGGCAACACATCCAACCGCTTTAAGTGGGCGAGGTCGTACTGCTCCACTTCGGACGCGATCGGCGGCCGCGGCCCCACCAGGCTCATATCGCCGATCAACACATTGAAGAACTGCGGCAGCTCGTCGAGCGAGTAACGCCGCAGCTTCGCGCCGAGCTTTGTCACGCGCGGGTCGTTCTTCATCTTGAACAGGATGCCTTTGCGCTCGTTCTGCTGCATCAGGTTGGCGCGCTGCCGGTCGGCGTCCTGCACCATGGTGCGGAACTTGTAGCAGGTGAACGTGCGGCCTTTGCGGCCGATGCGGGCGGCACCGTAAAACACGGGACCCGGCGAGTCCATCTTCACCAGCAGCGCAATCGTCAGCAGCACCGGCGACAGCAGCGTAACGGCGATCACCGACACCGTCATATCCAGCACGCGCTTCATCAAAAACGCGCCACGCGGAAACTCGCGGCGATGCAGCGGGATCGTCGGAAACTGGCCGATGTACTCCACCTGCGCATTCCAGGCGAGGCCGTCGTAGAGGTCCGGCACCACGCGCACGCCGATGCCAGCCGTCCGGGCTTCTTCGACCAGAGCGATGACCGTACGCTTGTCGGCGGGCGTGGAAAAGTAAATTTCATCGACAAACAGAGCGCGCGCCGTGGCAAGAATGTTGCTCATGTCGCTCACGATGTCGGCATTGCCGGACTCGAAGTCGCGTGGGTCGAGCGCCACAAATCCTTTGAAGCGAAATCCCATATGGCGCAGCGATTCCAGATGATTGCGCAGCGCATGCGCCACCCGGCCAGCGCCTACAATCAGCACGTTGCGAACTTCAAGCCCCTGCAGGTAGCGGCGTTCCATTACCTTGCGCCACAGCGCGCGCCGCGCCATCATCATCACGCTGGTCAGCAACACCGTAAGGCCCACCACCACGCGCGACATCGCGTAGCCGTGCATCAGGTACAGCGTGCCGCAAAGCAGCAGCCCCGCCGTGGTCGCTGACTGGATCGTCAGCCGCTGCTCGTTCAGGCCGCTGCGGCTCTGCACTGAGCGGTACAGCCCGTAGGCGCGGGAAATAAAGATGAGGTACGCCGCAAACAGGAGCAGGTACGCCAGCGACACGATCGGCGCCGAGTGCGTCAGCCGCAACAGGAACTCGCCGCGAGGATAAGGCATGTTGTCGCCGCGGATGCGCAGCGCAATCAAGCCCGCCACACACGCCGTCAGCAGGTCCAGCGACGCCCAGATCATGCTTGCCGTCGACGGCCGCCAAACCATGCCGCGCGACGACGCCGACGTGCGCACGCGCCGTCCGGAAACCACGGCCTGCTTTAGATAGTCCGGTGTCGTCATCGTGCTTCGGTCATCCCGTGGTCCTTGCGGTGTGCCATCGCCAGATACATCTTGGATCGCTGCGAAAAGGAAAGAGCGTTGCGTTCAGTCTACGCTGAGCGCCTGGGAAGGTGTCTCTGGAGAGAGACCAAAGCAGGGTACCTCCCACTGAGGAACCCCCGGACCCCACAGAAGTTGCACGTCTGCGAGTCCGGTTCGCTGCCTGTCGTCCTGGTCGGCCCCGATCAGAGCGGAAGCACCAGCTCGTCCATTTCGAGAAACTGACACAGCACCGGGTCGTTGCTCGCCTTCATCTGCTGCATGGTGCCAAAGAAGCGCGCCGTTCCTTCGTGCAGGAATACCACCTTGTCGGCGAGTTTTTCCGCGAAGCGCATATCGTGCGTCACGATGATGCTGGTCAGGTGGAGCTGCTGCTTCAGCCGCTCAATGAGGTTACCGAGAAGATGCCCCATCAGCGGGTCGACCATTGTTGTCGGCTCGTCGTACAACACCGCCGCCGGCTGCGCGGCCAGCGCCCGCGCGATGGCAACGCTGCGCTTCATGCCGGTTGAAAGGTCCGACGGCAGCATATTTTCCATGCCGGCGACGCCCACCATTTCAAGCAGACCTTTGACGACCTGAAAAATCTGGTCCTCTTCCATGCCGCCGCGCTCGCGCAGCGGGAACGCCACATTTTCGCCGACGCTGATGGAATCGAACAGAGCGCCATTCTGAAACACCATCGTCACCTTGCGGCGCACGTCGTTCATCTGCACCTCGTTGAAGCCGGCGATGTCCTGCCCGGCGACGCACACGGTGCCGCCGTCCGGCTTCAGGAAGCCCATCAGCATTTGCAGCGAAACCGACTTGCCAACGCCGCTTCGCCCCAGGATGCAGAGCGTTTCACCGGAGTTGACGGAGAAGCTCACATCCTTGAGCACAGTGAAATTTCCGAACGACTTCGACACCTTTTCAAAGGCAATGAACGGCCCGTGGTGGTGCGCGCTGTCGATTTCCGGAACCGCTTCGGCGACGGCCTCGTTAGCCTGCGCGGCCTCGGCCATGAACTCTTCGACGGCCGCCTCCACATCGGGAGAAAGGTCCGCCGTCAGCGGATCGTCAGGAGTGGCCGCCGGCGGCTTCATTTCATCGGGCTGCGTTGCCGAGGTCACCTCATCCGGCCTGCTGGAGGACGCTGTCTCATTGGGTTCGGGCATGGTTCTAGTATGGCATTCCGATGCGGGAAGATCGGATTTTCGACGCTTCCCAAGCATCCGCTTCGCTGAGGTCCTGCGGTGTATTCAGGTTGCTGAACAAGCGTTCAAGCACTTCGCGATCCCTTTCCGAGACAAACCATGCCGCGTCCATCCGGAGGTACTCCGCATGGCCAAAATCCGCACGTAAACGGTTCCAAAGCATGTGTAGCCGTCGCTCTCCCCTTTCGAGTTCTTCTCGAAGCCAAGGGAGCAGCTCTCGTCGCAGTATGACAAAGGCAGATTCACTCCCGCCATTCGTATACAGCGACGATGCCATAAGCGATCCGGCGGAGCCGGACTCCTCAGCCGCAGAGATGGTCTGCAGCACCCACCGGCGTAACAACTCCTCAGGCACCAAAGGCACGTCTACAGGGAGAAACATGCACCATTCCTGACGCGCATTGGCCAGGCCCGCTTCCATCCCCGCCGCTGGGCCAGCATCCAGCCGCAATTCCCGCACCACCGGAGCATACGCGGCAAGATCATCGCGATTGCCGCAGATCGACACTTCCGCGCAGAATCCGCGCACCTTTTTAACCGCAATCTCGACCAGCGGTTGCCCGCGGAAGTGCAGCAGCGCCTTGTCGACGCCCATGCGCGTGCTCTTCCCACCGGCCAGCACAAAGCCGTGTATCGGCAGCAAAGGCCCAGCCGTGCTCATGCCTGTGCGACCGCTTCGATCTCGATTTTCCAGGCAGGGTCGGCGAGCCCGGCGATCAGCAGCGTGCTGGCCGGGGCGTGCGTCCCCAGAGCCTCAGCGCGGGCCGCTACATGAGCCTGGAGATACGCCCGATCGGTGAGCACCACCGTAAGCTTCACCAGGTTTTCGACACCCATGTTAGCGGCGGCAAGCTGCGCCCGCAGGTTGCGCCAGACGAGCCGCGCCTGCTCGGCGATATCCTCCGGAGCGCGTCCGTCCGCACCGACGCCCACCTGTCCGCTCAGGTATACGGTTCGCTCAGCGCCGGCCACTTCGACGGCCTGGCTGTAGCCTCGGCCGGGCGATAGCTCTTCGGCATGGATGAGTCGCAGAGTCATTGAGCGACCGGCCTACAACTTGCCCACGTGATCAAAAAAGCGCAGGATGCTTTCGATCCCGCTATGAAAGTTCGCCAGATGAAACTTTTCATTGGGCGCATGAAGATTGTCATCCGGCAGGCCGAAGCCCATCATTACCGTGGGGATGCCAAGCTCGCGCACAAAGTCGCCGACGATCGGGATAGACCCGCCGCCGCGGACGTACACCGTTTCCTTACCGAACACCTCGCGCATGGCCGCGGCAGCCGCGCGGATGTAGTCGTTGTCGGTGCTCACCACGATCGGCTCGCCGGAATGAATCAGCCGCGCTTCGAGCACGATGCCCTTCGGCGCAATGCTTTCGACAAAGTTCTTGTACAGCTCGAAAATCTTCTCCGGCTTCATATCCGGCACCAGCCGGAAGCTGATCTTCGCGACCGCTTTCGCCGGGATCACCGTCTTCGCGCCCGCGCCGATGAATCCGCCGGGCATCCCATGCACATCCATCGTCGGCCGCGACCAGGTACGCTCCAGGACAGAGAACATCTCTTCGCCGGTAAGCTCGGTCGACCCGACTTCCGTCTTTCTGTAGTGCTCTTCGTCGAACGGCAGCGACCGCCACGCGTCGAGTTCATCGCTGGTGGGCTCCTGCAGGTCGGCATAGAAACCCGGGATGGCGATGCGCCCATCTTCGGGCTTCAGCTGCGCGACGACCTGCGCCAGAGCGATAAACGGGTTTGGCGCTGCGCCGCCGTACATGCCGGAATGGAGGTCCGTTGCCGCGCCGCGCGCTTCAAGCTCCGTATAGATCATGCCGCGCAGCCCAACACATAGCGTCGGCAGCCCGGGCGCAAACAGCTCGGTGTCTGAAACCAGCGCGGCATCGGCCTTCAGCCGGTCGCCGTGCTCGCGCACAAAGGCGGCAATGCCTTCGCCGCCGACTTCTTCTTCGCCTTCGACAATCACCCGCACGTTCACCGGCAGCTTTCCGCCACCTGCCAGCGCGGCTTCGAGCGCCTTCACATGCATCCACATCTGGCCCTTGTCGTCGACCGCGCCGCGCGCATACAGGTTGCCCTTGCGCTCTTGGGGCTCGAACGGCGGCGAAAGCCACTCGTCCAGCGGCTCCGGCGGCTGCACGTCGTAGTGTCCATAGCAAAGCACCGTTTTCGCGGCTGGTCCTGCGCCGAACCACTCCGCGTACACCAGCGGATGACCCGTGCGCGTAGCCGTCGAAGTGTCGATCAGCTGCACCTGGTCGAGCCCCGCTTTGCGCAGCCCCTCGGCAACAAACTCTGCCGCGCGCCGCACGTCGCCGGCACGCTCCGGAGCCGTCGAAATTGAGGGGATCCGCAACAGCTCTTTCAGTTCTTCAACAAATCTGTCGCCGTTCTCCCGCGCAAACGCCACCGCACTGTCAAGACTCATCCCTGCTCCTTCCGCTGCGTGCCACGCGTGGCTACGGCATCACCTTGCGTACCACCGTGTTACCCGTGTCGGCTATGTACATCACGCCGTTGCTTGCGATAAACAAACCCCGCGGCCGATTCAGGTTCGCATCCGTCGCGTTGTGCCCGTCGCCCGCAAACCCCTGCGTGCCGTTGCCGGCGACCGTTTGGATGGTGCCTCCGGCGACGACGCGGCGAATCTGCGAGTTGCCGCCGTCGGTGAAATACACGTTGCCAGAAGGGTCGAACGCAATCGCGGTCGGCCCGTTCAGTTGCGCGTTGGTCGCCGATCCGCCGTTACCTTGAAACCCGTATTTGACCCCGCCGGCATAAGTCGAAATGGTGCCTGCGGCCGTAATCAGCCGGATGACGCTGTTCGCCTCTTCCGCCACATAGATGTTTCCGCTGCCATCGACGCGCAGGCCCTCGGGGTTGTACATCGTTGCGGAAGTCGCCGCGCCACCGTCGCCGTTCAAGCCGGTGCCGCCGTTACCCGCGATCGTCGTAATCAGCCCGGTTGCCGCGATTACCTTGCGAATGCGGTCGTTTTCCGTGTCGGCAATGTACATGTTGCCGGCCGTATCGAACGCGACGCCAAACGGATGCGCCAGGCCGGCCAGAATCGCCAAACTGCCATCGCCTGAAAAGCTCCCGATCGCCGACCCGGAATTGGTGCCGTTTCCGGCAACCGTGGTGATCAGCCCGGTACCCGTCGCCACCCGCCGGATCACGTTATTGGTTGAGTCCGCAATGTACAGGTTGCCTGCCGCGTCGAGCGCCAGCCCCTGCGGTGCGTTCAATTGCGCCGCCGTCGCGAGGCCGCCGTCGCCCGAAAATCCCGCTGTGCCGTTGCCCGCCACCGTCGAAATCGTACCGGCCGCGCTCACCCGCCGCACGACGTTCGCCGTCGCATCTGAAATGTACAGGTTTCCCGCCGTATCGCCCACCAGACCCACGGGCGCGGTCAGCTTGGCGGATGTTGCCGCCCCGCCGTCGCCGGAGTTGCCGCTCGTGGACCCGGCAAAGGTTGAAATCGTGCCGTAGTTCACGATTCCCGTGCCGCCGCACCCCACCAGCAGCGCCGTTCCCAACAGCAAGACGCCCCATCCAACCCGCCTCATCGCAAACACCATATTCCATCGACTCCAAGCCTGATTCCTCTTCAGATGCTAGCCGAAGGCCAGCGACGGTGCCTCCAACGATTCGTGGCCCTGTCTGCAACAAGCAACGGCTATCGGCAGCCGACCCGCCTCCCCACCATGCTACCGCAGCCATTTGCGGGTAAGCTTGACCTATGGAAACACACGGCCCCACCCTCTTTCTGGACGGGCAGCCGGTGGGCTACTGGGAGGCCAAAGCAGCCACTATCGGCCCCGGCGACCACGCCTACATGCCGTTTCGAGGACCGGGCCATTATCGCCTGCAAACCCTGCTGGCTGCAGGGCAGACACCCCTCTGCACCTGCAACTTCGAGGGCTCGGAGGTCGCCTTCGAAGTGTCGGCGTGCCCGCAATATGGCATCCTGACTGTCCGAAACGTCGTCCCGGTCGTCTAAAATAGACGAATGCGTTTGCGGGCCGCCCATGTCGCGTGTCTTCTTCTCCTGCTCACCTCCGTGGGCGC
>CALMON010000222.1 GCA_937871785.1 uncultured Granulicella sp. | reverse complement strand
TGGCTACGCCGTCGTTTCGCATACCGAACCGCAGGATCACTTCTTTCACATCCAGGTCGGTCCGTTTCTCAATAAAAAGGACGCGGAAGCAATGCGCCAGCGCCTGATCGGCGACGGCTACAACGCGATCCTGAAGTAGGCGTGCCGAGCAAGCCTGTCGCGCAGTGGCGGCTGCACAATTTCTCGGGCGATCTGCGATAAACTAACACCATGCCCGCGATCAACCGCAGACCCTCCGCGACCGTCGACATAGGCGGCATCCGCGTCGGCTCTTCCGCTCCCGTCGTCGTCCAGTCGATGACCAACACCGACACCGCCGACATCGAAAGCTCCGTCCAACAGATTGCCGCGCTGGCCCGCGCCGGTTCTGAGCTCGTCCGCGTTACCGTCAATAACGATGCCGCCGCCAAGGCACTGCCGTACATCGTCGAAGGCATCCGCGCCAAGGGCTGGAACACGCCCATCGTCGGCGACTTTCACTACAACGGCCACCAACTGCTGACCAGGTACCCCGCCTGCGCCGAAGCTCTCGCCAAGTACCGTATCAATCCCGGCAATTGTTCGATTGGCCGGAAAGACGACGACAACTTTCGCACCATGGTCGAAGTCGCCGTCAAGCATCAGAAGCCCGTTCGCATCGGCGTCAACTGGGGCTCGCTCGACCAGGCGCTGCTGACGAAGATGATGGATGAAAACTCGAAGTCGGCGCAGCCGCGCGAGGCTCGTGACGTCATGATGGAAGCCATGGTGGTGTCCGCCGTCGATAACGCCGCGGCCGCCGAGCGCTACGGCCTGCGCCGCGATCAGATCATTCTTTCCGCCAAGGTCTCCGGCGTGCGCGACCTTGTCGACGTGTACACCGAGCTCGCAAAGCGCTGCGACCACGCGCTGCACCTTGGCTTGACCGAAGCCGGCATGGGTATGAAGGGCGTCGTTGCTTCGACCGCCGGCCTGAGCCCATTACTGCTCGCCGGCATCGGCGACACCATACGCGTTTCGCTCACCCCCACTCCGGGCGGTGACCGCAGCGAAGAGGTCCGCTGCGCCCAGCAGATTCTGCAATCGCTGGCGATCCGCAGCTTTATGCCGCAGGTCACAAGCTGCCCCGGTTGCGGCCGCACCACAAGCACCTACTTCCAGGAGCTCGCCGAACGCGTGCAAACCTATCTGGTCGAATCGATGCCCGAGTGGAAGCAGCAATATCCAGGCGTCGAAGAAATGAAGCTTGCCGTGATGGGCTGCATCGTCAACGGGCCGGGAGAGTCGAAACATGCGAACATCGGCATTTCGCTGCCCGGTACGTTCGAGGAGCCCAAGGCTCCGGTGTACATTGACGGCAAGCTCGCCATGACTCTCAAGGGCGAGCGCATCGTTGAAGAATTCCAGGTTATCTTGAACGACTACGTCGTTTCGCATTACGGCGGCGGGCCTGCACCGATTCACGTCCACACGGGCGGCGTGGCGGGCACGCCGGACACTCCCAACACCGTCGCTGCGGATGCAGTCGTCGATAAGGAGCTGGTTCCTGCGCCCTCGACCGGTGCCGTGATCGAACCTCCGGTGTTTGCGGTTCTACCGTAGGCATAATTACCGCCGCTCCCAGCGAGACGGGCTGTTGTGCATCCGCAGCTCGCGCAGGGGGTAGAGTGTTCCGCGCCAACGAACGCCACCGTTGCGCAGAACTACCGTAATCGACCGCAGAATTGTCACCGTGAATAGCAAAGCCGCCAGCGGAAACGTCCAGGCGTACTTCGCCGGGATGCTGCTGAACCCTTCGCAGCTCCGGTACATCATTCCGACGCAGCCGAACACCAGAATCGCCGGAATGGCCGTTTTCCACCAGAACAGGCCGAGCAGCGGAACGAGGCCGAACGAGGCCATGCCAGCGCAGGCGAGCAGCGCCGGAAGCAGCGCAAAGTTGAACGCGGAAAACAGGTTCTTGCCCATCACGCGCATTTGGCCGCGAATGCCCTTTGCCCAGTGGACCCGCACCATTCCGGGCGCGAAGGCCACCCGCGAGCGCAACCCGGCGCTCTTGATGCGCCGCGCTATCGTAATGTCTTCAAGCACCACCATGGCCTGCGGTTCGAGGCCGCCGATGGCCTCTAACGCCGACCGCCGCACTAAGTTGAAGGCGCCCACGCCGATCACGTCGCGCCTGGCGCGCGGGTCGGGCACCTTCCAGGGCCGCGCTGCCCAAAGAATGGCAGCGTGAAATGCACCGAACACGATGCCCTCACTCCAACTGTGCAACTCCATCGTGGGCATCACGACGAGATGGTCGACCTGCTCCTGTTCCGCATACGCCAGCGTGCGGCGCAGCACGCTGGGCTCGAAACGGACGTCGGCATCGGTGAAAAGCAGGTATTCCGTGGGCGATCCTATCTTGAGAGCGGCGTCGAGAGCGTGCGTTTTACCGAGCCAGCCTTCCGGCAACTCCGTAATGTGGAGTGCCGAAACCCACTCGGAATAATTTGCGGCGCACCGGTCCATCAACACGCCGGTAGCGTCGGTCGAACGGTCGTCGACGGCTACCACGCGCAGCCCGCAGCGCTCGCGGTAATCCTGCGCGACCAGTGATTGGAGAGTCGCCCGGATGTTTGCGCCTTCATCCCGACCGGGCACCACGACCGTCAGCCCCGGTGCCTGCTGCGGCCAAATATCCCAGTACGGGTCGTCGAGTCGTGCCACCGTTGGTAAACCCCGTACAGCGTCGATCGTCTTCCAAAGCCAACCCAGAGCCATGAGCCACGACACGGCAAGCCACAAAGTCACGATCAAGCCGTCGCGCCCACTTCCACCGTGTCGTCCAGTTTGGGAGCGTATCGCGAGCCGAACCAAAAAATAAGCGATGCCAGCACCATCGTGACCAGCGTGCAGCCGAGGCCCCAGCGCAGGTTCGAATGATCGCTGACGATGCCGATAAGCTTCGGCGAAAACGCGTCGCCAAGCACGTGAATCACCAGCAACTGACCCGCCATCGCGCTGGCGCGCAGGTTAGCGGGCACCGCATTCAGTGTGGCTGCATTGACGGGACCGGTTCCCAGAAAGATCAGGAAAACAGCAAACGCCAGCGAGACCAGCGTCAGGTTTTTTGGTCCAAAGAACACCATCAGCGATGGAGGTACAGCCGCAATCGCGCTGATCGCCGGAACGTAGTAGAGCGCCTTGTCGGTGCTCTTCAGCCAGCGATTGGCCCAAACGCCGCCGATTACCGTGCCGCTTAGGCCGGCACCTGCCGTGATCGCGCCCGAAGCAAAGCCTGCGCTTGAAACGCTCATGCCATTCATCCGCTGCAGGAACGAAGCGATCCACCAGGAGATGCCGCCCAGCGAGAAGGTGACGGCGGCGTAGCCCAGAATCGCGCCAAGATATGCCTTGTTCGTCACCAGAGACCTCACCACGCCTCCAGCGATTTTGTGGCCGCCGGCTTCTTCAGACCCAGCACGCTTCGGTTCCTTGAGAAAGAGCAGCATCAGCAGCGCCATCAGCATGCCGGGCACCGCCGAAAATACGAAAGCGTCTCGCCAGCTATAGTGCTGCGCCACCCAACCGCCGCCCGTAAAGCCCAGCGCCGCGCCGACGGGGATGGCGATGTTGAAGATGGTGAGCACGCTGTTGCGGCGCTCTTCGGAGAAATAGTCGGCGATCATGGCGGGGGCAAACACGCCGAAGCAGGCCTCGCCCACACCCAGCGCGGCGTGCCGTATGTTGAGGCTCAGGTAGTCGTGCACGTGGGCGGTAAAGAAATTCATGAGCGCGATGCTTGCGGCGGCCACGATGATCATCGGCTTGCGAGGAAAGCGGTCCCCCAGCCAGCCTGTGAACGGCGACGCGCACACATACGCCACGATAAACCAGGTCGTCAGCGAGCCGATCTGGTCGTCGGAGATGCGAAACTCGCCTTTCACCTGCTCCTGCACGGCTGGCAGGATGTACCTGTCCAGATAGTTGACGAAGTTCATGGACGTCAACAAAACAAGGGCCATGGTCGCCCCGGCCACGGCACTACCCTTCGGCTTCGTGGTTTCGCTCACACCTGCACCATAGCAGACTACGAGGCCCACCGGGCAGGCTAGAGCTCGACAGAAGGCACAGCGCCGCAGGATGCTCCCCGAGAACTCACAAGCCCGCGTGTTAAGCTGACGTTGCGTGCCGACCGTCACTGCCCTGCCGACTGCTTCCGAAACGCTGTATGCCACCTTTGCGGCTCAATATCGCGAGCTGCGGCCGCGCGCACCGATGCCTCCGATCGACATCCGCTTCCGCCGCTTTACCAGCCTCAACACCACCATCCGGCTGCGTGAGGGCGAGCTCCATGTCCGGCTTTCCGACCTGCTCGAGCACGCTCCGGAGTCCGTGCACGAAGCGATCGCGCACATCCTGCTCGCCAAGCTGTACCGCAAACCGATTTCCGCTCACCAGTCCGACCGCTACCGTCGCTACACGCAATCGGACGCTGTATCCAGGCAAGCCGAACGCATTCGCCAAATGCGCGGCCGCAAGCGCATTTCCACTACGCGCGGTCACCTGTACGACTTGGATGAGGTGTTCGAGGCCGTAAACCTCCGCTTCTTCCACGGCCTGCTCGGCCGCCCAACGCTGACGTGGTCCGCGCACGTTGCCAAGCGGATGCTCGGCCATTATGACGCGGCGCACAACACCATCGTCGTCAGCCGCGTGTTTGATCGGCCCAACACGCCGCGCTATGCCATCGAATATCTGCTGTACCACGAGATGCTGCATCTGAAGCACCCGGTCCGTGTGAAGGCGGGGCGCCGCTGCGTGCATTCGCGCGAGTTCCAGGCGGAAGAACGGCTGTTTCCGGAACTCGAACAAGCCCGGGAGTTCCTGAAGCACCTGTAGTTGCAGCAGATTACGTGAGCGGGTCGTCGGCGAGCGCGGGGGCTCCTTGCCGGTTACGCCGCGCCGCCCACGCCATCAGCAGCCCACCAGCCACGATCGTTCCCAGCGCGGCCACCTGGGCGTTCGACATCGTGTCGCCGAAATAGATCTTCGGGTTGATGCGGACGAACTCCACTAAGAACCGTCCAAGACCGCTCAGAATCAGGTAGAGCCCGGTCAGCCAGCCTACCGGTTTGAAGCGCTTGGCCAGCTGCCACATGATCCAGAACACCAGAAGGGAGAAAAGGAACTCGTAGATCGGCGTCGGCTGCACCAGGTCAGGCGTCGGCACCAGAGCGTCCGGCCGCATGTGGACCCCCCAGGGCAGCGTCGTCTTGATGCCGTAATCGCCGTCGCCCGAGGTCAGGCAGCCGAGGCGTCCGACGCCATAGCCAACCGCCGCCGCGGGTGCGGCCAGGTCCAGCATCCGTAGCGCGCCGACCCGCTTTCCGGGAGTGCCCTGGAGCGAACCTTTGAACCGAGACGTATGGCCCTGCCAGCAAAGTGTCGCGACGCCCACCAGCATGCCGCCGAACCACGCAAAACCCGCCTTGAACCACTGCAGAAAGCCGAGCAGGATGGCCCCCGGATGGTGCAGCCCGGGAAGCATCATCTGGTGAAACGCCGCAGCGAGCTCCGCTGGCGCCTGCAGTTCGTGCCACAACTTGGCGCCCAGAATGCCGAACAGCGTCACAAGCGCCACAATATTCAGCGCGTCGGCTTCCACGCGAAAGCGAACAAAGCTCAAGTGCAGCACAAAGGCCGCGCAAACGGCCGCGAACCACAGAAGAAGCCCAAAGGTGCCCAGCGTCAGCGAGCCGAGATGGATGTAAGGAAACATGCGGTCTCGGTAAGTATATCGGCAGGTTGCCCAGAGAACAGAAAGGGGCTTTGGACCGGTTTTCCTCAGCATGGCTCGCGCTACCCTTACGGCATGGCGAACACCCTGCCCCCCTATGTTGCTCCGGAAATCATGGACGTGCTGTACACGCAGGACCAAATCGCCGAGCGCGTCAGGGCGATCGGCAAACAGATTTCCGAGGAATACAAGGGGCAGTCGATCGTGCTCATCGGCGTGCTGAAGGGGGCGGCCATTTTTCTCGCCGACCTGGCCCGCGCCATCACGCTCGACAACACATTCGACTTCGTAGCGGTGTCGAGCTACGGCCGGGCGCGCGTCTCGTCTGGAGCCGTCAAGCTCATCAAAGACATCGATAACCCGATCGAAGGCAAGCACGTCATCATCGTCGAAGACATTCTGGATACAGGTCTTACGTTGAATTACCTCCGCGACCTGATGCTGGCGCACAAGCCGGCGTCGCTCAAGATTGCTACCTGCCTCGATAAAGCCGAGCGTCGGCTGGTGCCGATCCATGCCGACTACGTTTGCTTTGAGATTCCCGACCGCTTCGTAATCGGCTACGGCATGGACTACGCCGAGCGCTATCGCGGCGTGCAGGACATTCGCATCATGCCTGAGGACCCCCCGGGCCACTAAACTGCGGGCTGGAGCTGCGCGAATTTCACCCTGTGGATAGCGTCGCAACTTCGCCTTGTCTTCGCTGGCGGTTTTAGCGTCCAATAGTTTGACAGCGATGATGACCGTACAGCAAAAACTCGAGATCCTCGCCGACGCCGCGAAGTATGACGCTTCCTGCGCGTCTTCCGGGGCAAAGCGAGCGGGCAACGGCAAGGGCATCGGTCATTCCGACGGTGAAGGAATTTGCCACAGCTATACTCCCGACGGCCGCTGCGTTTCCCTGCTGAAAATTCTGCTGACCAACTTTTGCACCTACGACTGCGTGTTCTGCGTCAATCGTGTGTCGAGCGACATCCGCCGCGCCCGGTTCTCTCCCGATGAGGTGGTCAATCTCACACTGGACTTCTACAAGCGCAACTATATTGAGGGGCTGTTCCTGTCTTCCGGCATCATTCAGTCGCCGGATTACACCATGGAACAGCTCATCGCCGTAGCAAAGACGCTGCGAACAGTGCATCATTTTGGCGGCTACATTCACCTGAAGACGATCCCGGGCTGCGACGAAAGGCTCGTCCGCGAAGCCGGCACCTGGGCCGACCGGCTCAGTGCCAACATTGAATTGCCGACGCAGCAGGACTTGGTGCAGCTTGCCCCCGAGAAAAAGGCTGTCGTCATCGAGCACACCATGGAGCAAATCCA
Organism: uncultured Granulicella sp.; assembly: GCA_937871785.1. Lineage (GTDB taxonomy): Bacteria > Acidobacteriota > Terriglobia > Terriglobales > Acidobacteriaceae > Granulicella. Next base: position 22,230 of record CALMON010000222.1, on the reverse strand, counting down.
CGTAGGCAAGCTTGAAGCCGACGAGGAACGAAAGCGCACGTCGCTGGCTCCGCAGTTTGCTCCTGCCGGACAATCGACGCAAATGGTTGTCGGTGCCACGGCCTCCACTGACCGTGAGATCATCGGTCGCGCCAGCCACCTGTACGGCACCTACAACCTGAAGCGCATTTACTACACCGGTTTCAGCCCTTACCAGAATGCCGACGCGCGCTTGCCGTTGCAGGCCAGCCCCCGTATGCGTGAGCACAGGCTGTACCAGGCCGACTGGCTGATGCGTTACTACGGCTTCAAGGCAGAAGAGATTACGACAGAAACCGACCCGGCATTGTCGCTTACGGAAGACCCAAAGACGGTGTGGGCACGCACGCATCCGGAGTTCTTTCCCATCGACGTGAATGCTGCGCCCAAAGAGTCGCTGCTGCGGGTGCCGGGCATTGGCTACAAGAATGTCGAGCGCATCGTCAACATCCGGCGCTACCATCGGCTGTCGCTTGAGGATTTGCGCAAGCTGCATGTTCGGCTGAAATCCGTGAGTGAATTCATCATCGCGGCAGACCATCTGCCCTCGCCTACTCTGGTGAACTCTGCGGATACGCTGAAAGTTGCCGCCCCGGCAGCCATGCAACAGCTCGAAATGTTCGCCGGGTTCAGCGCTCTCACGGGTGCCGTCTAGAGATGCACCGTGTGGCGCTCCCCCCTGACTTCCAGGCGTGGCGTGAAGCTGCGCGTGACGCACTTCGTCAGGGCTACCTTCCTGAGCAGATCGATCTGCAGGACGACTCCCTTGAGCGGCCCATGGTACTTGCGCTGGAGGCGGACGAGGCTCCGGGCGGCCCTCCTGTCGAGCGGCCCCATGTGCCGAAGGCTTTTCTGGAGGCGGCCCAGAACGCCGCCGTGCACCGCGACCCGAACCGCTGGAACCTGCTGTACCGCCTGCTGTCCCGTTTGCAGGCGGAGCGAAACCTGCTGCACGTTGGCGTCGATACGGACGTGGCCGAGTTGCGGCGCCTGACCGACCAGGTACGCCGCGACGTCCACAAGATGCACGCGTTTGTGCGGTTCCGCAAGGTGGACGCTCCCGACGAGACCGGCAACCCGACCGAACACTACATCGCCTGGTACCGGCCCGACCACCGCATCGTGCCGCTGGTCGCTCCGTTTTTTGCGGAAAGGTTCGCAGTCATGCACTGGACGATCCTCACTCCGGACGCGTCGGTTCGCTGGACCCCGGAGCAGCGGCAGCTTGAGTTCGGCCCCGGCGTAGGGCGCGAACAAGGGCCCCGCGAGGACGACGTCGAAGACCTGTGGCGCAGCTACTACGCGTCCATTTTCAACCCGGCGCGGCTGAACCCGGAAGCCATGCGCAACGAAATGCCCATACGGTACTGGGGCAATCTGCCAGAAGTCGACCTTCTGCCCCAGTTGCTCCAGCGGGCAGAAGGTCGAGTGGAATCGATGGTTCTACAGCAAAAAGGCAAAACAACAGCGGCGCCGTTCGTCCCGGCGGAGCATGAGCTGACGATCCTCCGTCGCGCCATGCCGTCGTGCGAAGGCTGCGAGTTGTATAAGCATGCGACCCAGGTCGTGCCGGGCGTCGGCGCGGAAGGAGCGCACCTGATGCTGGTTGGCGAGCAGCCGGGAGACAAGGAAGATGTCGAGGGCTTACCGTTCGTGGGCCCAGCCGGAGGCGTGCTGCGCAAAGCGCTGGGCGAGCTGCGCATCGACCCTGCCGAGGTGTTCATGACCAATGCCGTGAAGCACTTCAAGTTCGTCCAGCGCGGTAAGCTACGCCTTCACCAAAATCCGCGGATGGGAGAAATCAACGCCTGCCGCCCATGGCTGCGCGCGGAGCTCGACGCGGTGAAGCCGCGTGTCGTGCTTTGCCTTGGAGCGTCGGCATCCAAGTCGCTTCTGGGCGGCACGTTCGCGCTGATGACCTCGCGCGGCAAGGTGCACGAGTCGCCGTATGCGGAGCGGGTGATCGCGACTGTGCATCCTTCGGCCGTGCTGCGGGCGCGCGACCAGGCCGGACACGAACAGCTCTACAACTTTCTCAAGGACGACCTTGCCATGGCCTACGAGCTGTCCCGACACCCAGCCTGACTTGCTCTTGTGACTTCCTCGAGACGTTTGTAGAGGTAGCCACGACGCACAAACCTCCCTTGCCTTACCCGTCGGATACGATACCCGTATGTCTTCCGTTACACCCAAGTCCGTCGTCAAAGTCATCGAGCCGGCTCGCGGCCTCCGCGGCTCGCTCACCCTCCCGGGGGACAAGTCCATTTCGCACCGCTACGCCCTGCTCGCCGGTTTTGCGGAAGGCACGTCCCACATCACCAATTTTTCCACCGGCGCGGACCCGCACAGTTCCCTGGCCTGTATGACAGCACTGGGCGCGACGGCGACGACCGAAGGCCGCGTCACGGCGATCACTGGAGCGGCCGGTGTCCTCCGTGCTCCCGCACAGCCGCTCGACTGCGGCAACTCCGGCTCGACGATGCGGATGCTCGCCGGCCTGCTGGCCGCGCAGCCGGGTGAGTTTACGCTGATCGGCGACGAGTCGCTGTCCGTTCGCCCCATGGAGCGCATTCGCCAGCCGCTCCGCTCCATGGGCGCGGATATTGAACTTGCCGACGGCCACGCTCCCATGGTGATTCGTGGCGGAGCGCTTCAGGCCATCCACTTCGACGCGCCCATCGCCAGCGCTCAGGTAAAGACAGCCGTGCTGCTCGCCGGGCTTCAGGCGCAAGGGACGACGTCGATTTCCGAGGCAATCCGCACGCGCGACCACACCGAGCATGCGCTGCGGGCTTTCGGCGCGGAACTGGACCGCGACGGCGACCGTCTGCACATTGCCGGCGGCCAGAAACTCAAGGGGCTCGACGCGGTTGTTCCGGGAGACCTGTCTTCGGCGGCATTTTTTCTCTGCGCGGCGCTGCTGTTTGAGGAGTCCAACCTCGTTCTCGACGCGCTCGGCATGAATCCGACGCGGTCGGCGCTGCTGGACGTGTTCATCGCGTTGGGGGGTGCGGTCAAAATTCTCGATGTCGGCGAGCAGCATGGCGAGATGGTCGGCACGATCCAGGTAAACCGCAGCCCCGGCGGCCTGAAGGGTCTGGACATCGGCGGCGCACTGTCCGCGCAACTGATCGATGAGCTTCCGGCGCTTGCAGCCATCGGTCCATACACGCGCGACGGCCTGCGCATCCGGGACGCCAAAGAGTTGCGTGTCAAAGAGTCGGACCGCATCGCGCTCGTGGTCAGGAATCTGCGCGCGATGGGCGCAGAGGTGGTCGAGCACGAGGACGGCATGGACATCCCCGGCGGCCAGCGGCTTCGCGGCGGCGTGATCGACTCCGGGCTCGACCACCGCATCGCCATGGCGTTTTCGATCGCCGCGTTGCGGGCGGAAGGGCCCACCGAAATCCACGGAGCCGAGGCCGCAAGCGTGTCGTTTCCCGAGTTCTTCACCCATCTCGAGAGTCTGGCCGTGCGGTAGAGTCGCCGCTTTCCCAACGCGCAGCGAGGCGCTGGGCGACTCGGCTCTCGCGTGCGGTGGCGCTTGGTGGAAAGCGACGCAACAGATCGTCAACCGCATCGCGGGCATCTTCAAAAGAGATTTCGTCGAGGCGGTAGGCTGGAGGCACTTCATCCCGGTCCGGCCCGCGCAACACACGGGCGTTCCCCACTTCGAGTGGGAGCCACTCGACAGCTTTCTGCCAGCTTGGCGCCAGAACGACAAGCGGTACCTGCGAAGCGCGGCCGAGGTGCATCGTGCCCGTATCGACCGACACCAGGAGATCGCAGAGGCAAAGAAGCGCGGCCAGTTCAGGGATGGAGGTGCGACCCGCCAGAGAAACGCCCGGCTGCGTGCCCGGCAACGTGCTTTGGATGCGAGCGATCACGGCTGCATCCGCCGCGGTGCCAAGAAAGATCGGCAGGCAGCCGAGACCGCTTACGTGCTCGATGAGCTGCGCAAAGCGGTTATCCTGCCAGCTTGTCCGTTGGCCGCCGCTGCCCTGCATCACGAACGCGACGGACGGACGGTGCTCCGGATTCGCTTCGCGCAGCAGCTCCCGGGCACGGTCCAGCTCCGCGCGACTGAACAGGACGGCAGGCTCGTGGTGCTGGGCGAGCGGTCCGGAAAGCGCCGTCAGCCGCAGGCTGTTGTCGATCAGGCTAACGCCTTTGTCGTACGCAAACGCATGGTCGTAGAGCGCGGGCAGGCCGTCGAACCCGGCGGTTGGTGCCAGGCGGAGCGCCGCCGCCAGCAGGCTGTATCGCCCGCTGCGAGAGGACGCGTCCACCAACACCAGCCCGGGCCGGTTTCCGTTTTTGAGCGAACGCCTGAGGTGACGAACGACCCCCACCATCGCCCGGAGCGAGCCGAGGGGATCGGCAGTCTCAAGCAGCAGGTCCACGTCCGGGTGGTGCCGCAGAACGCTCGCTCCCGTTCCGCGAGTGGCCACGATGAGCCTGCGGTCCGGGTCTTGGCGGCGAAGCGCGCGGATCAACGGCGTGCCATGAACACAACAGCCCAGCGGCATGGCGTATTGCAGAAGCAGAACGGTCGACGAGGGTGCCGTCCGCCGCGGACGAAGCGCACGCAGCAGGCGGAACAGGAGGTTGAGGAGAACTCCGCGCATGGCCCCGCAGCTACATCTTGTAGCGTCCCATCTCGTCGTCGTTCAGGTTTTCGAGCCAGCGGCGCATGTCGTCGGGCGGAATGGAGGCCGTGCCGTCGGCGTTTTTGCGCGCGCGGTCGAGCACCTGCCGGCTCACAAAAATCGGGCAGTCCGCGCGCAGAGCAAGGGCAATCGCGTCCGAAGGCCGCGCGTCAAGCGCAACAATTTCGCCTCCCTGATCCATCCAGATGGTGGCGTGGAAGGTGTCTTCGCGCAGTTCGCCGACGACGACACGGGTAACCCGTGCGTTCAACCCGTGGATCACATCGCGCAGCAAATCGTGCGTCATGGGACGCGGCAGCGTCGCTTTTTCGATCTCGACGGCAATGGCGTTGGCTTCAAACAGCCCCACCCAGATGGGCAGGACCACCTCGCCGGCCATATCGTTGAGCACCACAACAGGCGTGCGGGTGGACGGGTCCATCATCAGCGCGCGGATGCGGACCTCGACGTCGGGCTCAGCGGAGGTGGGGTCGGCGCGCTCGGGTTTGAGGCCGGGGAGATGCATAGCCGTAGTCTACGCCAATACCGGGACGCGGGCGTTGAGGGCTTGCTGTGCCAGCAACACGGGAGAGGGCGTGGTGCTTCGGGAAACCGCTTCGCCGACCAGGGAGCTGGGAAACGCCTGCGTGATGCGCACGTCGATATAGCTGCCGATCGCGGGGATATGGTCGCAGGTGAAATTTACCGTCTTGTTCTGGGTGGAGCGTCCGGTGATCTGCCCGCGCGCGTTGGCACCGTGTTCGACCATGACAGGCATCGTTTGGCCGAGGTGCCGGCCGTAGTTGACGCGCTGCAACTCACGCTGCCGAGCGTTCAGGATGGCGAGCCGCTCTACCTTGACCTGCTCGGGAATCGAATCCGCCATATGAATCGCGGGCGTGTTCGGGCGCGTGGAGTACTTGAAGCCGAAAATGGCGTCGTAGCCCACTTCGTCACAAAGAGTCAGCGTGTCCTCGAAGTCCTTGTCCGTTTCGCCGGGGAAGCCGACGATGATGTCCGAGGTGAGCGAAAGATCGCGGCGCGCGGCCTTGGTCCACGCGATGCGTTCGAGATACCAGTCGCGGGTGTATTCGCGGTTCATGGCGCGCAGAATGTCGGTCGAGCCGCTCTGCACGGGCAGGTGGATGTGGTCGCATAGCGCCGGCATCGCGTCGCTGGCCTCCACGATGTCGCGGGTGAAGTGACGCGGGTGCGAGGTGGTGAAGCGCACGCGCTGGATGCCGTTGCCCTCGCCGACCGCGGCAAGAAGCTCGGCGAAGCTGCGGCGGCCGCTCGGGTCTACATAGCTGTTGACGTTCTGGCCGAGGAGCTGAATTTCGGTAAAGCCCTGCCCGGCGATGCGCTGCGCTTCCGCCAGTACGGACGCGGAACTGCGCGAACGCTCCTTGCCGCGCGTATACGGGACGACGCAGTAGGCGCAGAACTTGTCGCAGCCTTCGATAATGGTGATGTAGCCGCGGTGCGGGTTGGTGCGCGCGGTGAATTCGGTGTCGAAGGTCTGGTCGGTTTCGCGGTCGTCGAGCCCGGTGATGCGGGTTTCGCCGGCTTCCAGACGCGCCAGCATGTCAGGCAGGTTACGATAGCTCGACGACCCAGCGACCATGGAAACATAGGGGGCTTTCTCGAAGATCTTCGCCCCTTCCTGCTGGGCCACGCAGCCGAGCACGGCGAACTTCTTGCCTTCGCCCTGCATGCGCTTGTACTCGTTCAGGCGATGAAACACCTTCTGCTCGGCCTTATCGCGGATGGAGCAGGTGTTGTACAGGATCAGGCCGGCGTCGGCTTCGTCGACGACCTGCGAGTAGCCTTCGTTCAGCAGCGTGCCAACAACCTTTTCAGAGTCGTGCGCGTTCATCTGGCAGCCAAAGGTTTCAATAAAAAACGTTTTCATCACTTTCTCAGTATACGGACGGTCTGCGACTCAGACGATCGGAACGCGTAGGATGATACGCATGGAATTTCTGATTGAGCCGCCAGTCCTGCCGATGCTGGCCGAGCGCGTCGACGCCATTCCCGACGCGGGCGAGTGGAGCTTTGAGCCGAAATGGGACGGCTTTCGCGCGGTCATCTTCCGCGATGGCGCGGAGCTCTTGATCCAGAGCCGCGACGGCAAGCCGCTGGACCGGTATTTTCCAGAGCTGCGTTCCGCGCTGCTCGATTTGCTGCCGAAGCGGTGCGTCGTGGATGGTGAGATCGTCATCGCCGGCCCCGCCGGGCTTGACTTCGACCTGCTCAGCCTGCGTATTCACCCGGCGGCGTCGCGAATCAAGCTGTTGTCCGAAGAAACGCCCGCATCCGTCGTTCTGTTCGACGTGCTGGCCGTAGGCGAAGACGACCTGCGCGAGCGACCGTTCGCCGAACGGCGGAAGCGGTTGGAAGAGTTGGTCGGCCACATGGGAAAGCAGGCCCACGCCGGACGAGTCAAGGTGGAACTGACACCGGCGACGACGGAACGGGCCGTGGCGCAAGATTGGTTCGGGCGCTTCGAAGGCGCGGGGCTGGACGGGGTGATGGCCAAGCGGCTCGACGGACCGTACACGCCGGACAAGCGGACGATGCTGAAGATCAAGCATGAACGCGACTGCGACTGCGTCGTCGCCGGCTTCCGCTGGCACAAGAACGGCGGGCAAATGATGGTCGGTTCCCTGCTGCTCGGCCTGTTCGACGGGGACGGCAAGCTGCAGCATGTAGGAACCTGCGCCAGCTTCACGGAGGCCAAGCGGAGGGAGCTGGTCGATGTGCTGACACCCTACAGAACCACTCCCGAGGGGCACCCCTGGGCGGCCTGGGGCGGCGAGAACGCCGACGGCAGCCGCATGCCGGGGGCAAAAAGCCGATGGACCGGCACGAAGGATTTGTCGTGGGAACTGCTGCGGCCGGAGCTTGTCGTCGAGGTGGCGTATGAGCACATGCAGGGCGACCGCTTTCGGCACCTGGCGCATTTCCGGCGCTGGCGCGAGGACAAGGCTCCGGCCGCCTGCACGTATGCGCAGCTCGAAACCGTGGCGCCGCAGGAGCTGCGGGAGATCTTTGCGTGAGGCCGCAGCCGACGCGTGGGTGGAAGCCAGCGCTGGCCTCGACCGCCTGCTTCCTGCCGATTTTTGGGCCGCCCTACGAAGGCTGGCGAGCGCCCGTGAACGCGGGGTTGTTTGTCGCTTCATTGGTGCTGGCCTATGTTGCGACAGAGCGTGGGAGCAAATGGTGGTTCTCCGGTACCGGTGGCGGAACTGGTAGCGCTCTGCTCGGTCCTCGGGTTGACGTGGAGCGCTGCCTGAGCCGGACGCTTTGCGGCGGCGCTCCGGCTTACTTGTACGGGCCCCAATCAAACGGAACGTTTTCCCAGTAGCTGCCGTCGAGGCACGGTTGTAAGTGCTTTTCGACCAGCGTGAGCACGTCGTCGAGGAAGCGGTCGAAGCCCTGCAACAGAGCGGGGTTCTCGCCATCCACGGTGGAGATCGGATGTTCGCGAACTTCGGGGTGAATGAGCAGCCAGTTTTCCAGCAGGAAGCTACCGCTCCCGGCACGCGCGATACTCGCGCCATAGTGGGCGCGCGGCTGAACGTAGCGAATGAAGCTGAGGCTGAGCTGACGGCCGCTGGCCAAGTTCGTCAGCGGGAACTTGAGGCTGGGCGGAAGCAGCTTCGACTCCGGAACCAACTGGTATCCGGAGTACTGAAGGTGGAGCTTGCCGAAGTCGGGCGTGCGGCGCTCTACCAGGGCGATGGCTGCTGAGAAAAGCTCGCTCTCCATGTTTTCTGTTTCCCTCCGGCCCAAATGGGGCCACTCACTTCCAGGCGCGGGTGGGGTCGTCGTCGGGGTCGGGTGTGGCCTGCGCTGGGCGGTCGGGTTCAGGCACGTGGCGCAGGTTCACGCGGATGCGATACCAGATGTAGGCCGTGCCGCGCATGCGGTCGACGAGGATGTCGTCGACCGCGACGTGCCGCGCGGCTTCGGGATGAGCTTGCTTCCAACGCTCCAACCCGGCGTCCACCGCTGCTCTGTCCGGCGATTGCGCGACGGTGATGAGCGGCATCCTGGAGGCGCGAGCTTTGCGGACGGGCTTCTCGGGGCTCGGCACCGCCGCTGCCGCCTCAGCCGAGACGGCAGGGGCTGTCAACGCGACAGCGCGCTTGCGGAAGCGCTTGGCGCCGAAGCCTTCCTCGAGCTGGGCGTTGAAGTCCTTGGCAGCGGTCGCCTTTTTAGCGCGTGACGGCGCCACGCGGCTGGGTTCAGCGTCGCCTTTCGCGAAGTGTGGCGGCCACGGTGCGTCGCCCAGGCCGGACGATTCGTCGCGAGCGGCAAGCTCGAAGAGCGCGTCGAGCGAGCCGACCGCCCCATCCATGCCCGCGTGCGGGTCGCCCACGGCGGCGAAGCGCGCGGGCATGGTGAAGACGGTGAAGTCGGCCGGGTTGGCCGTAAGCACTTCATCCCAGGCGAGCGGCGCGGACACGCGGGCGTCGGGCAGCGGGCGCACCGAATAGGCCGAAGCGGTGGTGCGGTCCTTCGCGTTCTGGTTGTAGTCCAGAAAGACGCCGTGCCGCTCTTCCTTCCACCACTTGCTGGTCGCCAGCGCAGGCGCGCGCCGCTCGACTTCGCGCGCAAAGGCCAGCGCGGCGCGACGCACCTCGGTAAAGGTCCAGCGGGGCTCAATGCGCACGTTGACGTGGATGCCGCGCGAGCCGGAGGTCTTCGGCCAGCCGGTGAGGCCATGGTCTTCGAGCACGGATTTCGCGACCATCGCAACGTCGCGGACCTCGCCCCAGCCGACGCCGGGGCCCGGGTCGAGATCGACGCGCAGCTCGTTGGGATGGTCGAGATCGGTGGCGAGCACGGGGTGCGGGTGCAGTTCGATGCAGCCGAGATTGATCGCCCAGGCGAGCGCGGCAGGGTTGTCGAGCACGCATTCTTCTGCCGTGCGGCCGGAAGGAAAGCTGAGAGTCACGGTGCGGACGTAAGCGGGGAGATTGTCAGGCGCGCGCTTCTGGTAGAAGGGCTCGGCTTCGGCACCGTTGACAAAGCGCTTGAGCACAATGGGCCGATTGCGGATGCCACCCAGCGCGCCGGGAGCGACGTCGAGAAAGTAGCGCACGATATCGAGCTTGGAAAGCTGGACCTGTTTCGAGAAGTACAGCTTGGTGGGGTTCGAAATGCGGACGGTGTGGCCGTCCAGGGTGAGGAGTTCGGCGTCGTCGGGCTTGGCCATAGCCTTCAGATAGATGCCGTCGCGGACATTCGCGAAGAGCAAAACAATTCGTGGAACTCACGGCGACACGGTGGCTTTTGGGTTTGGCCGCGAAGCTGGTAGTTTTAGCGGGGTAGCTACAGTTTGGGAGAGTGGCATGGAAGAGCGGCAGCATTCGGATGCTTTGGTGTTTTTCGGCGCGACGGGCGACCTGGCCTACAAGAAGATCTTCCCCGCGCTGCAAGCGATGGTGAAGCGCGGCACGCTGACGATGCCGGTGATCGGTGTGGCGAAAGCCGGTTGGGGGCTCGACCAATTGGTGGCGCGGGCCAAAGATTCGCTCGAAAAGCACGGCGGGCTCGACGGCGAAGCATGGGACAAGCTGAGCAAGCTGCTGCGCTATGTGGACGGCGACTACTCGGATATCGAGACGTTCAAGAAGGTCAAGCAGGAGCTCGGAGACGCGAAAGCACCGGCGCATTACCTGGCGATTCCACCAGCTATGTTTGAAAAAGTAGTCGAGCAACTCGTCGCTTCAGGCTGCGCGGATAACGCGCGGATGATCGTAGAAAAGCCGTTCGGCCACGACTTGGCGAGCGCGCAGGAGCTGAACAAGATTCTGCTGTCGGCATTTCCGGAGTCGTCGATTTTCCGCATCGACCACTACCTGGCCAAGGGCCCGGTGCGCAACCTGGTCGCATTCCGCTTTCAAAACTCGATGATGGAACCGCTGTGGAATCGCACGTTCATTGAAAGCGTGCAGATTACGATGGCCGAGGACTTCGGTGTGCAGGGCCGCGGCGCGTTTTACGACCAGACCGGGGCCATCCGCGACGTTGTGCAAAATCACATTTTTCAACTGATGTGCAATCTCGCCATGGAGGCTCCGGCGAACAAGGATGCCGAGTCCATGCGTAACGAAAAGGTGAAGGTACTGCGGTCGATTGCACCGATTTCCGCAAAGGATGTGCTGCGCGGGCAATTCAAAGGGTACCTCGAAGAAAAAGGCGTCAAGCCGGACTCCGACGTGGAAACCTTTGCCGTGCTGCGCCTGCAGATTCAGAGTTGGCGCTGGGGTGGGGTGCCCTTCTACATCCGTGCGGGCAAAAACATGCCCGTGACATGTACCGAGGTGCTGGCCCGCCTGCGCAAACCGCCGATCACGAACCTGACCGAAGAAGACGTTCCGCAGAACTACCTGCGTTTCCGCATCAGCCCGGAAATGACGATTGCGATGGCTGTTTCGGTATCAAACGAGAGCGGCAAGGGACGGCGGCAGGCCGTGGAGCTAGTGGCGAGCCGGCACCCGGCGGCGGACGAAATGGAGGCTTACGAACGCGTTCTGACCGACGCCATGAAGGGCGACCCGACGCTGTTTGCACGGCAGGATTACGTGGAGGAAGCCTGGCGGATCGTCGATCCGATGCTGGCCGATGAGGATCCGGTGATCGTGTATGAACCGGGAACGTGGGGGCCGGAAAGCCCGGCGTTGACGCCGCTCGGCGGCTGGGACAAGCCGCTTCCAGAGACCTCGGACGACTACCGGGTGGTCGAAGGATAGGCGGCTGCGGCGGCGCGAACAGTACACTGGACGCCATGGCCTTCGATCCGGAACTCCTAAAAACCCTGCAAGCCGTTGCGTTCGACGTGGACGGTGTGCTGACAGACGGCACGCTGACCTGGTCGACCGCCTCGAACGACGAGATCAAGACGTTCAGCTTCACCGACATCATGGGGATCTCGCTCCTGCGCCGTTTGGGCATCAAGATGGCGCTGGTTTCGGGCGAGCCGTCGCCACTGGTAGACCGCTACGCGGCCAAGATGCACCTGCACCACGTAGTGAAAGGCACTCGCGACAAAGCGACGGCGCTACGTGGATTTGCGGAGCTTTTCAGTGTGCCCTTGGCGCAGACGTGCTTCTTTGGCGACGACGTGAACGATCTGCCGGCGATGAGAATTGCCGGCCTGTGCGCCTGCCCCGCCGACGCCGCCGAAGATGTTCACACCTTTGTGGCGGAGTATGGCTTCGTCAGCGCGCACCCCGGCGGCAAGGGCGCTGTGCGCTCGTTTGCGGACCTGGTGCTAAGGGCTCGCGGGCTCGATGCCGGCGAGGTGTTCGGGAGACGTCCGCCAGAGTAAGGAGCTGGGCGTTTCTTTCCGGGGTGCGCTCGCTACTTCCCCTCGGTCGGAAGCTAAACTTGCGTTTACGATAGAACGCGATGAAACTTTCCGATTACGTGCTCCAATTCGTTGCCGACCTTGGCGTGACCAACATTTTTCTCGTGACCGGCGGCGGGGCCATGCACCTGAACGCGTCGCTGGGGGCGGAGTCGCGGATTAGGGCGATTTGCAACTCGCATGAGCAAGCCTCCGCGATCTGCGCCGAAGGATACGCAAAAGCCACCAACGCGCTCGGCGTCTGCATGGTGACGACAGGCCCGGGAGGCACGAACGCCGTCACCGGAGTGGCCGGCGCGTGGCTGGACTCTACCCCGGTGCTGTACATCTCCGGGCAGGTAAAGCGGCCCGACCGCATGTTCGACGCGGTTACCGGAAAGCCGCTTGGGATGCGGCAGCTCGGCGTGCAGGAAGTCGACATCTGCGCGATCGTAAGCCCGATCACGAAGTACGCGGTCACGGTGCTTGAGCCGAACGACATTCGCTATCATCTCGAAAAGGCCGTTTACCTGGCGCTCAACGGGCGTCCCGGGCCGGTGTGGATCGACATACCTCTGGATGTGCAGGCGACTCCGATTGAAGAGGCGAATCTGCGCAGCTTTGATCCCGCAGAGTTCGCGCATGATGCTTCGATCACCGGAACGTCCAATGTTCCCGCGGAAGTACAGCATGCGATCGACGCGTTTAACAAATGCGACCGGCCATTACTATTCGCTGGAAACGGCATTCGCCTGGCGCGGGCCGAGGCTGAATTCGAGCAGCTGCGCAAGTACCTCGGCGTGCCCACGGTCGCGACGTGGTGCGCCGCCGACCTGGTGCCATCGGATGATTCAAGCTATGTGGGCCGACCGGGTTCCGTGGCGGCGCGCGGCGCAAATTTTGCGCTGCAAAACTCCGACTTCCTGCTCGCAATCGGCGTTCGGCTGGACATGGCGATCACCGGCTATGCCCCGCAAAACCTGGCTCGCGAAGCCTACAAGATTGCGGTGGATATCGATGCGGCCGAGCTCGGCAAGCTGCACCCCTACCTGCAGCAACCCGTGTGCGCCGATGCCAAGGCGTTCCTCACCGAGTTGCTGAAGCACAAAGACAAGCTCAAGCCGCGTGACTTCAAACCCTGGCTGGCGCGTTGCGCGGACTGGAAGACGCGCTACCCTGTGGTGACAGAAGAACACCGCAAACCGGAAGGCCTCGTCTCCATCTTCAACCTGGCTGAAGTGCTCGGTGAAGAAGTGAGCAAGGAAGACCGGCTGGTGGTGGGCAATTCAGGCTCCGGCATCGAAATTTACCTGCTCGCCTGCCCCACGCTGCACTCGCAGCGGCTGTACCACACGGCGGGGCTCGGTTCAATGGGGTATGCGATCCCAATGGCGATTGCCGTGGCGGTCGCCAACCCGGGCCGCGAAGTGATTGCCGTCGACGGCGACGGTGGTTTCCAGTTCAACATCCAGGAGCTTGAAACGATCCACCGGCTGCAACTGCCGATCAAATTTTTCGTACTCAACAACGACGGATACAGCTCGATTCGCGCCTCGCAAAAGGCTTACTTCGGCAAAGACATGCTTGGAGCCGACCGCAACACTGGCCTCACCATTCCGACTTTGAGCAAGGTGGGCGCCAGCTACGATCTCGGCACCTATGGCATCAAGGATCAGCCGAACCTTCGCGAGGAAGTCCGCAAGGTACTCGACATGCCCGGGCCGGTGCTTTGCGACGTTAACGTGCTGCCCGACGAGTCGCGCTCGCCGCGCCTGCAGAGCTATCAGAAGGAAGACGGCAGCTTTGTATCGAAGCCGCTCGAAGACCTGTTCCCTTTCCTGCCACGCGAGGAGTTCCTCGCAAATATGATCGTGAAGCCGCTGCCGGAATAACGCCGTTCCACTCATACAGACGACCGCGATGGAGCGGATAAAACAATGCCGAAGTACCTCATCGTCGGAGCCTCCGGCCAGCTAGGCACCGCTCTCGCCGCGCAGTTGGGCGGCGAAGCGCTTCCTGCGGCGCGTCGTCTGCTCAATCCTGCATGGCTGGACATCGACCTGGAAAACATTGCCGCCCAGCCGAGTCTGCTGGACCGGGTGTTCGGAGAGCACGAGGTCGGCGGGGTCTTCTGCGCTGCGGGAGCCACGAACGTAGACCGCTGTGAAAGCGATCCCGCCTGGGCGGAAGCCGCCAATCACCTTGGACCCCTGGCTCTGGCAAAACACGCAACCGCTATCCCGTTCGTCTTCTTCTCCACCGACTACGTTTTCGACGGAGCCGCGGGCCCCTATACCGAGGATGCCGCGCCCCGTCCTTTAAGCCAGTACGGACGTACTAAGCTGGAGGGCGAACAGGCGATTCTGGCCGCGCACCCGCAGGCTCTGGTGGTCCGCACGACCACGGTTTACGGCCCCGACCCGCAGGGCAAAAACTTTCTCTACACGCTGCGGCGGCTCCTGTCTGAAGGCAAGCCCATGCGGGTCCCGGCCGACCAGCTCGCCAACCCTACCTACGTCGACGATCTTGCGGCGGTCTCCATCGCGCTGCTGCAGGCAGGACAAACCGGGCTGTTCCATGCGGCGGGGCCGGACTTTCTTTCCCGGTACGACTTTGCGCTGCAAGCCTGCGGTATCCTCGGGCTTTCCCCGGCAAGGATGGCGTCGGTCACAACGCCGGAGCTCGCACAACCCGCGGCGCGGCCGCTGCTTGGAGGACTGGTGTCTGCCCGGCTCGACGCGGCGCTTCTGCCAGTCTTCGGACGCAAACCCATGCGGCCGATCGAGCAAGGCATCCGCGACTGGGCCGCAGCGGTCTCGCTCTAAGGTAGTCAAGACGAAAACGCCTAAACTACGGCTTTGTGCTCGTCTCGACCCGACGCCTTCTCACCAGCGCACGCCTCCCGTAGAATAGCGGCAAGGACTCTATGAAGGTATCGGATTACATCGCAGAAACACTTGCCGTAAAGCAGGTTCCCGCTGTGTTCGAGCTCGTTGGCGGCATGATCACCCACCTGCTCGACTCGATCCACACCCGCGGTGTTACGCCCATTATTTCCATGCGTCATGAACAGGGCGCGGCCTTTGCGGCGGAAGGCTGTTCGCGGCTTTCGCGCGTGCCCGCCGTGGCGATGGCGACCTCCGGCCCGGGAGCGACCAACCTCCTTACCGGCATCGGCTCCTGCTTCTTCGATTCCACACCGGCCGTCTTCATCACCGGTCAGGTAAACCGCAGCGAGCAAAAGGGTCAGCGCTTGGTGCGGCAGCTTGGTTTCCAGGAGACCGACATCATCTCGATGGCCGCCCCCATCACAAAGCGCGTTTGGCGCGTCGACGATGAGTCGAAGATCCCTTCGGTGCTGGACGAAGCGTTCATGGTCGCGGTATCGCGCCGGCCCGGTCCGGTTCTGGTCGATATTCCCATGGACGTGCAGCGCGCCGACGTCGAAGGCACCCCCCAGGCCACCATCAAACAGCTCTGGCCTTCTGTAATTCCGACGCGACAGGCGAACGCCCTGCGTGATGCGCTGCTGAAAGCCAAACGGCCCATGATTCTCGCCGGTGGCGGCATCCGCAGTGCGCATACGGCTGAGGCCTTCCGACGCTTTGTGGAAGCCACAAAGATTCCCGCCGTGCATTCGCTCATGGGCGTCGATACCCTGCCCTTCTATCACCCGCTAAACGCGGGCATGATCGGCAGCTACGGGAACCGCTGGGCCAATCTTGCGCTTACCAGGGCTGACTGCCTGATCGTGCTCGGGAGCCGGCTCGACATCCGTCAAACAGGCGTCAACACAGGCACGTTCAAGGGCGAACGGCCCATCTTCCACATCGACTGCGACGAGTCGGAAGTAAACAATCGCGTTCAGAATTGCACCGCCATCATCTCCGACCTGAACCCTGCGTTTGAAACCCTCACGGGAGTGCTGCTGCCACACGGCGAAACGATTTCCCGCCAGACGACCGAGTGGCGTGCGGAGATCGACGCGCTGCGCAAGCAGTGGCCAGACACCGAGGAGCTGAAGGGCGCATCGGGCATCAATCCGAATCGCTTCATGCATCAGCTTTCGCAAGCGAGCCCAACCGCTTCTGCGTATGTTTCGGACGTCGGCCAGCACCAAATGTGGGCGGCGCAGTCGATCGAAATTGGCGACGATCAGCGCATGGTCACTTCGGGCGGTATGGGGTCCATGGGCTTCGCTTTGCCCGCGGCGATCGGCTGCGCGATCGCGTCGCCGGGCCGTCCGGTCGTGGTCATCGCTGGCGACGGCGGCTTCCAGTGCAACATTCAGGAGATGCAGACGATCGCTCATCTCGGCATTCCGGTCAAGATCGTCATCATCAACAATGAGTGCCACGGGATGGTGCGGCAATTCCAGGAAAGCTACTTCGAGGGTCGCTATCAGTCGACGATGTGGGGCTACTCGGCTCCGGATTTCGAAGCCCTCGGCAAGGCGTACGGCATTCCGTCACTCACGGTAAAGGACCCGGACGACGTTCCCCGCGCACTCGCTCAGTTTATGGAAGATCCAAACGGACCGGCGCTTTTGCAGGTCATGATTCCGTCAATGACGAACGCGTATCCGAAGCTGGCGTTTGGTCACTCCATGGAGTCGATGGAGCCGTTCGTCAAACCGCTCGATATGGAAGCGACCTAATTGACTCCTGTGGAGCATCTCGTGCCAAGTGAGCCGGCGGTTCTCGCGACGGAAGAAGTCGCAGCTCTTCCGTGGCATCGGCGGCTTCTCGACCGCATGCCGGGCAAGCAGTTCCTCCGCTACCTGTGTGTGGGTGTCTTCAATACCGTGTTCGGTTACCTGTCGTACGCGATCACGTATACGTTCATCGCAAAGGTGATGACGACCGGCCATGCTTACCTCGCCGCGCCGGCGGCGGCGCTGCTTTCCACGCCCGTCAACATCACAGTGGCCTATGTCGGATACAAGTTTTTCGTCTTTCGCACCCGCGGAAATTACGTGCGTGAATGGCTGAAAGCGTTTGGCGTGTACGGCGTTGGTATGTTGCCGGGACTGCTTGCCCTTTCCGCTATCACTCGTGGTTTGCAGTCGTTGTTCCACCAGCACGGCGTCGCTCTGCACAGCGCGCTTTCCGTTACTGGAAGCCATCTTGCCGGAGCCTCCCTGCACTTTCTCCAGAACATCGCTACAGCGCCGCGCATGGCAGGCTACATTGCAGGAGCTTTGGTGCAGATATTCACCGTGGTGTTCGGCTATTTCGGGCATAAAAAGGTTACATTCCGGCAAAAGCCCGCATAAACTACCTGTACCTACCACGCCTGTAAAGGAAGCCTGTTGAAGACCATCAGCATCGTCACCCACGCCTACAACGAGGAAGACAACATCGAGGCCCTCTACCTGCGGGTGCGCGAAATCATGCAGGCCTATCCGAAGTATCTGATGGAGCACATCTTCATCGACAATGCCTCGACCGATTCGACAGTAGCGATCCTCACCCGCATTGCCGCTGCAGACCACAATGTGAAAGTCATCGTGAATGCGCGAAACTTCGGGCACATTCGTTCGCCTATCCACGCTCTGATGCAGGCTCGCGGCGACGCGATCATCGGCTTGGCGTCCGACTTTCAGGAGCCGCCGGACCTCATTCCGGAAATGATCGCCGCTTGGGAAGAAGGCTATAAGATGATCCTGTGCGTGAAGCGGTCTTCGGGCGAAAATGGGCTGTTTTACCGCTTCAGAAAACTGTATTACAGAACTGTCGAAAGCCTTTCTTCCGTAGAAACCATTCAAAACTACACCGGTTTCGGGATGTATGACCGGCAGGTAGTCGACCTGGTGCGCGCCTTCAATGATCCCTACCCGTATTTTCGCGGTATTATTGCGGAGATTGGACTACCGAACAAGCGTCTTTATTTCGACCAGCCTGCGCGTAAGCGCGGAATTAGTAAGAACAATTTTTACACCTTGTACGACATTGCGATGCTAGGCATCATCAGCACGTCGAAAGTACCTCTGCGCCTGGCTGTTTTTACGGGGTTTCTAGGTGCGATTATTTCTTTCCTGACAGCCGCAGGATATTTATTCGCCAAGTTGATCATGTGGCATAACTTCTCGGTAGGCGTAGCTCCCATGCTCATCGGCATCTTCTTTCTTATGTCGATTCAGATGGTATTTATGGGTATTCTGGGAGAATATGTCGGCTCCATTTACACCAAGGTACAGCAACGGCCTTATGCAGTAGAACGCGAACGATTGAACTTTGAGTACCCTCCCGCTCCTGTTCTTCCTCTAAGTGGGCCGATTCCCCCTCACCAGATTGTTCCTTGAAATCTATTCTGGCGCCGTTTGTCGAACGCTACATCATCTACCCTGAACCAAAACCTTTCTTCGGAGCCACACTGTGAAAGAGCTTATTCGTCGGCAACTCCAGCAGTCGATCGATACCATGACGCGCGTTTTGCATGATGATGCGATCGCTACGGCAGTCGTTGAAGCCGGCCGCATCACGGCCGAGGCGATGAAAGCCGGCCGCAAGCTGATGGTGTGCGGCAACGGCGGTTCAGCCGCCGATTCGCAGCATCTTGTGGCCGAGTTCGTATCTCGCCTTACGGTCGACCGTCCCGCTCTGCGCGCCGTCGCGCTTACTACCGACACCAGCATTCTTACGGCGATCGGCAACGATTACTCGTACGACAACGTGTTTGAGCGTCAGGTAGAAGCCCTTGGTATCGAAGGCGACGTGTTACTCGCCATTTCCACTTCGGGTAACTCTAGGAACTGCGTAAAAGCGCTGAAGCTCGCAAAGCAGATGGGCATCCACACGGTAGCCTATACCGGAAATAAGGGCGGCGGCATGGCGGAGTTAGCCGATCTGAATGTGATTATTCCTTCTAACACCACGATGAATATTCAGGAATCGCATATCGCTCTCGAACATATTTATTGCATGATCGTCGAGCGCTATTACTTCGGCGAAGACTTTGGTAACAAGCCGCAGCAACTGGCGGAATAGGAGAGACCTATGCCTATGTCTTACCGGGCGGCGCAAACGCTGATCAAGCGAGGCGACGCGCCCGCTCTCGAGCAAGCGCTTGAACAGGGGCTAGACCCAAACGCCAGGAACGAAAATGGTTGGACGCTTCTTATGCTCGCCGCTGTCGAAGGGTCCATGCCGCTTGCGGAGCTTCTCCTCGCTCGTGGTGCGGATGCCGCCTCCAAAAATCAAAAGAGCGACACCGCCCTGACTATCGCCGAACACCGCGGCTATGCCGCCCTGGCCGAGCGCCTTCGCTCGTAACCTCCATCCATCCACCCAACCATGTCTAAACTTCTTCCTCAAAACGACCTGCAGCAGATTCTGGAGCAGGCGCGTCCAGCCTTCCAGGAACTTCGCGGCTCCAAGATTTTCGTCACTGGGGGCACGGGATTTTTCGGGCACTGGCTGTTGGAGTCTCTGCTCCACTCTAACCGTGAGCTTGGGCTTCAGGCACGGGCCACCGTGCTGACTCGGAGCGCCGCAGCCTTTCAGCGGAAGGCACCGCACATTGCGAAAGATCCTGCGATCACCCTGCTCGAAGGCGACATCAAGACCTTTCCCTTCCCTGCTGAGGCTCACACACACGTGCTGCACGCGGCAACCGACACTGTCGGCAACGGTGCGGCACCCTATGAGCTTGCCGAAGCCATTCTTGAAGGCACTCGCCGCACCTTGCAATTCGCGCTGCATACGGGAGCAACGCGCTTCCTGCTGACCAGCTCCGGCGCCGTCTACGGTCGTAACGTCACCGACGTTGCGGCGATCCCGGAGATCTATCGCGGCGCGCCTGACCCTCTGCTGCTACAGAGTTCCTACGATGAAGGCAAGCGCATGGCGGAGCACCTGTGCGTCGCGTACTCGGCAGGAACGCCGCTGGCTTGCAGCATCGCGCGCTGCTTCGCTTTCGTCGGCCCGCATCTCCCGCTGGACCAGCATTTTGCCATCGGCAACTTCATTCGCGACGCGTTGGCCGGCACAACGATCCACATCAAAGGTGATGGCACGCCGCTGCGCAGCTTCCTCTACATGAGCGACCTCGCCGTGTGGCTGTGGAGGCTGCTGGTGAGCGGGACAGCAAACCGGGCGATCAACGTCGGCTCCGGCGATGCAGTATCTATCGCCGAGCTTGCCCATACTGTCGCGGCCACGCTGCGACCGGAACTCCGCGTGCAAATTGATGGCGTCCCGCAGCCCGGGGCGGTCGCGGCGACCTACGTCCCCGACGTAAGTCGCGCCGCCGCCGAGCACCACCTGCGTGTGAGCGTCCCTCTGCGTGAAGCGATTGAGAAAACCGCTGCCTGGTACACGGAAGTCGGCTAAACTCCCAGTACAACACTGTTCTCCACACCAAGCGACTGGTTCAGTCCACCCTAGGCGAGGCTTGCGCATTGACCCCGAAAACGATCTCCATCGTGACCCCCTGCTACAACGAAGAAAGCAATGTTCTTGCGCTGTACAACCAGGTGCGCGAAGTAATGCTGGAAATTGGCCGGTACGAGTACGAGCACATCTTCATCGATAATGCATCGACCGACAACACCGTGGCCGTGCTGAACTACATTGCCGCGCAGGACCCCAATGTCAAGCTGATCGTCAATGCCCGCAATTTCGGCCATATTCGCTCGCCGATTCATGCCATGCTGCAGGCACGCGGCGATGCCGTGCTTTCGATCGTCGCCGACCTGCAGGACCCGCCTCCGATGATTGCCGACCTGATCCGTGAGTGGGAAAACGGCGCTTACTGTGTCGTCGGCATCAAGCGTACGAGCGAAGAGCCGGGTCTGATGTTCTGGGCGCGCAAGCAGTACTATCGCACGGTGGAAAAGCTTTCCAACATCGAAACCATTCAAAACTACACCGGGTTTGGCCTGTACGATCGCAAAGTGATGGAGCTGGTTCGCACCTTCAACGACCCGTATCCATTTTTCCGGGGCATGATCGCGGAGATCGGATTACCTACCGTGAAGCTGCTGTATGACCAGCCACAGCGCAAGTTCGGCATCACGAAAAACAACTGGTACACGCTCTACGACATCGGCATGCTGGGCATCATCACGACATCCAAGGTCCCGCTGCGGTTTGCGGCGCTCGCCGGATTCCTCGGCGCGCTGCTGAGCTTGCTGGTGGCGTTCGGCTATTTGATCGCGAAATTGATCTTCTGGCGCACCTTTTCAGTGGGAGTAGCGCCTACAGTCACGGGGCTATTCTTTATTCAGTCGCTGATTCTGGTGTTCCTGGGAATCGTCGGTGAATATATCGGCGCAATCTACGAGCAGACCCGGCGACGTCCGCTGGCGATTGAGCTGGCTCGGGTCAACTTCGAGACCGGCTTCGGAACTCCGAAATCGACGGCGGTGCTTGGCGCGAACTCTGCTGCTGCCTGATGTTTTCGCCGGCAAAGAAAGATGCGGGCCGTTGGCCCGCATCTTTGGTATTCCTTGCAGCGTAGCCGAGTTATACGACTTTCAAGCCACTCTTTGCGTTCGCAATGAACTCGGTCATCGTTTTGGCGATGTAGTCCAGCATGACGGGGGTCAGACCGGGGTACACGCCTATCCAGAACACATGATTCATCACATAATCGGTGTTGGTCAGCTCACCCACCACGCGGTGCTCCCAGCCTTCATAGGCCGGCTGCCGCAGCAGGTTGCCGGCGAACACCAGCCGCGTGCCCACCTTGGCAGTATCCAGCGCGCGCGTAAGTTGGTCACGCGTGAACGGCGCGCCATCCTTGACGCCGATGGGGAAACCGAACCAGCTCGGGTCGGCGTTTTCGCCGGCCACTGGAAGCTGCAGATAGTCTGTCAGCGGCTGCAGCGCCTTGTGCAGATAGGTGAAGTTTTCCTTGCGGCGCTCGATAAAATGCGGCAGCTTGGCAATCTGCGAGACACCGAGGGC
Source organism: uncultured Granulicella sp. (assembly GCA_937871785.1). GTDB lineage: Bacteria > Acidobacteriota > Terriglobia > Terriglobales > Acidobacteriaceae > Granulicella. The sequence continues at coordinate 292 of CALMON010000222.1, read as the reverse complement.
GGCCTGCATGTCAGTCGCCTTTAAGTTGTAGCCGATGTGCGAATAGGTGTATTTGTGGTCGTACCCGCACGGCAGCGTGCCGAGCTGCCAGTCGAAACGCTTGCCGCAGGTGTTATCCACACCAGGCTCGCACCAGCAGTCGCGGCCCCAGTCGCGGAAGCTGTCGATCAGCACCTGCAGCGCGGGTTTGTCGGTCAGCACCGCTCCGCCTTCGCCCATAGTAATGTGGTGCGCGGGGTAGAAGCTGACCGTCGCAATGTCTCCAAATGTTCCGACTTTTTGCCCTTTGAAC
>CALMON010000221.1:991-9838 GCA_937871785.1 uncultured Granulicella sp. | reverse complement strand
CGCCAAAATACTTATTAAAGAGATCCTGCATGTTCTGCTGATCTTCGGGGCTGCCGCCACCCTGGCCGCGACGCCCGCGCTTGGGGGCCGCCGACTGCTTGGGAAGCGATTCGGTGTTGATGTTCACGACCGCCGGCCCTACCTGCTTGACAATCTGCGAAAAGCTGTTCGACAGCGTCACCGGAGAAGGGACCTGCAGGGGCCGCGCGTCGGTAGAGTCGACCTGCTGCGCTTCCTTGCCGCTCACCTTGCTGGTGAGCACTGAGCCGGCAAGGACGCCGATCGAAAGCGCGGAAAGCACCGTAAACGTCGATGTAAGACGTCCGTTGCGAACCCGGTTCCAAAGACCCTGACCGGAAAATGGTTGCTGCGAAGCTGGTGTATTCATGGAGAAGAAGTCCCTCTTTTAGAGTTCAGGGTAAGGCTCGATCGAAAGTCACGGGGCGTGGGAGCGGAGAACCGAAATCGGGAGGTCCAGAGCGCACCACACCACACCGAGTCTTTGACGCTTCCTGTCGGTAAATGGCTTCATGAGTATGCGCGATGTTCAGCTACAGGATCAACAGGTTGCGAGGGAAGTTCCGCCAGCAGTACACCGGCAAGGATTGCGGCCGCTCCAAGGAGCTGGCGGCCGCTCATTCGCTCGTGGAAGAAAAGCAGCGCGGTCAGCCAGGCAAACACGGGTTCAAGCGTAAACAGTAGCGCTGTGTGCGTAGGCGACAAGTACTGCTGCGCCCAGCTCTGGATGGTAAACGCCGCTGCTGTCGCCAGGACCGCCGTTACGGCCAGGGCGATGGCGAGCCGCACCGTGCCGTGCAGATACGCCCGTCCCCCCAACGGCAGAGTCACGACCATGAGCAGGGCAGCTGCGCCAATCTGCACGGTGCCCAGCGCACGTGCCTGCACCTGACGCGCGGCTCGCGCCAGCCAAAGCAGATGCATCGCAAACGCCACCGCGCAAATCAGAGTAAGCGCCTCACCCCAGCCGAAACCCGACAGCAGACGGCTCCCCGTGCCTGCCCCCGACGTCAGCAGTGCCAGACCGCAAAAGGCGACAAGCGCTCCAGCGTAGGCTACCGGCCGCGGCGCTGGTGCATCCGCCGGACGAAGGCGCGACCACGTGCTGAGCAGCGGGACGATCACGACAACGAGGCCCGTTATGAACGCCGCCGTCGAAGCGCCGGTACGCCGCAGGCCGGCCGTCTGGAACTGGTAGCCGAGCCCCAGAAAGACGCCGGCGACAGCCGCCAGCCGGAACTCCCGGCGCGTCATCGCGCGTAGCGCCGGACCATTGGGAACTGCCAGCAGAACGAAGGCGAGCGTCATGCGCAGGAGGTTGAAGAGCAGCGGGGGCGCGTCCGCAAGAGCGGCCTTTACCAGCGAAAACGTCGTACCCCACACCAGAACGACGGCGATGAGCGAGACGTTCGCGACAAAGCGCGGTTGCCGCCACCGGACGGGCTGTGCGTTCATGCGAGCCGCCAGGGTTCCGGGCTCCCGGGGAGGGAAGGCGGCGATAGCGGCGCGGGGCAGAGGGTCACGTTACGAGTGTACGGCGGCGAAGCAGGCGTCGAGCAGCAGAAGAAGGACGCGGCGTAGCGCGAGTTCGCGGCCGGTGGGGTCGTACCACTCGGCCAGGGTGTGAATGCCGCCGCCGACGCCACCCGATCCAATCGCCAGCGCCGGCACGCCCAAAGACAACGGCAGATTGGCGTCGGTGGACCCGATGCGGGGCTCGGTCGCGATGCCGAGGTGCCTGTCGACCGCGCGCAGGCTGTCGAAAAGGGGGCTATCTGTCGCGAGCGCGGCTGCCGGGCGGTCACCAATGCTTTCCACAGCGAGCCGCAACGGCTGCTGCGCCGGGGAGCGCGCGTTGTGGCTGGCGACCGCCGCGTGCAGGGTCGCGTGGATGTCTTCGGCACTACGGCGGAGCTGGTCCTCTGAAACGGAACGGAGGTCCAGGGTCGCCGAAGTGTCCTCCGGGATGGAGTTGATCGACGTGCCGCCACGGATTGTTCCGCAGTGCAGCGTCGTGCGCGGTGCCGACGGCAAGGCGAGTCGTGACACCGCCGCCAGCGCCTCACTGAGAGCGAAAATCGGGTTGAGGCGGCCGGCATCGGCCCATGAGTGCCCGCCCGGTCCGGTCACGGTTACGCGGAAACGGCGGCTGCCTAGCGCCCGGTCGACCACCGTCGCCTCCCCCGCACCTTCAAGCGCAATCGCGGCCGCCACACGCTTGCCGTGAAGCAGTGAGCCCGGCAGGCCCGGTGGCGCGAACAGATGCTTCATACCGCGGAGATCGCCTTCGCCTTCTTCACCCACATTGGCGCAGAACAACAGCGTACAGGGCGGCGCGAGCCCGGACACTTGAAGAGCCGCCGCCAGGCCGAGCAGCGCAGTGAGCCCAGCCCCGTTGTCGCACGCTCCAGGGCAAAGGATGCGCGAACCATCTTCGACGGGGGTACAGGGTGTTCCGGCTGGAAACACCGTATCCAGATGCGCCGACAGCAGAACGACCCGCTCGGTATCGGCACCATCGATACCGGGGAGGCAGCCGAGCACGTTGCCTTCAGCGTCGATCGCCGCGTCGCGCAGGCCGAGCTCGCCGAATCGCTCGAAGAACCATGTCGCGCGGGCGTGCTCCGCAAACGGGGGAGCGGGCACAGCCAGCAGCTGAAGCTGCCATTGCCGCAGGCGCAGCTCGTGCAAGTGCAGCCAACCGAAAGCGCGATGTACACCGCGATCGGCGGCGAGCGCGGCGATACGCAACTGTGCCGCCGCGCTCAAGCGCGTGTTCCTTTGCATCGCACGGCCGTTTCGCCGTGGCCTCCACTTACGGGGGAAGGGTAGTCCACCGAAACCAGGAATAACCCTTGCGCCGGGGCCGTCGGTCCGGCCGCGCGGCGGTCGCGAGCCGCCAGGATGCGCGGCATCGCTGCCGCCGGCAGGCTGCCTCGGCCGACATCCACAAACGTTCCTACGAGGTTGCGCACCATGTGGTGCAGAAACCCGCTGCCACGAACCCTGTAGACCAGCAAGCTCTCGCGAATATGCCACTCCGACTCGAAGATCGTTCTTACGGCAGACACTTCCTCCGCATCCGCGGCACGGCGGGCGCGATCGGGGTCGGCAGCCGCGAAGGAGCTGAAATTCGCTTCGCCGGTCACGTGAGCGGCGGCGGCGTTCATCGCGTCGAGGTTTAAAGCCCAGCGGCAAGCCCAAACGAACGGCGCCTGAAAAGGGGAGCAAACCTGATCGCCTGCGCGACAGGGAAGCACGCGGTATTCATACGTTTTGCTCACCGCGCTGTGCCTTGCGTGAAAGTCGTCGGCGATCGGCTCTGCTGCCAGAACACGGATGTTCGGGGGCAAAGAGCGGTTCAGCGCGCGACGGAGATTGGCCGCGGGAATCTCGACCCGAAGAGAAAACGAAGCGACCTGCGCCAGCGCGTGGACGCCCGCATCCGTGCGTCCGGAACCCTGAGGGAGCACGGTTTCGTCCGTTACATGTAGCAGCGCCTCAGCCAGCGTACCCTGCACCGTCCGGAGGCCCGGCTGCACCTGCCAGCCATGGAAGCCGGTGCCATCGTAGCTGAGAGTGAGCTTCCAGTGGGCCACAAGGCAACGTACCACGCCCGGGAGTCTCGCTGGGACGAAACGCGTTGATATACTTGACGTACCCCGCAGGATCGGCGCTTTTGCAACAGGCGATACCTGGAACCGGGCTGCGGCTTGCTGCGTACATCGGAACACCGACGTACGCGGAAAGCTGAGTCCCGGGTCGATTCGGGAGCGTCTAAGGGCTATTCGCAAGGTGATCCGCGTATTTCCCCGAGTGTTGACCTTCGCCTCGGCCAAGGTTGCGCGGCCATGAAGATCAGGGCAGAGAAGAAGTTGGAGAAGCGATCGTGAGATTGAAGCAGTTACAGGCAGTAGCCATGGCCTCTTTGGTGCTGTTGAGTGGATTGGAAAGCGGGTTGCCGGCCATGGCGCAGGCGCCGCAGCAAACGTCGCCTTCACCCCAGCAGGGAGCGCCCGCTTCGCAGCCGCCGGCCCCGCAGCAGCAGCAGGCCCCGGGCGCGCAGGTCAACCCTACGGCTCCGACCACCAATCAGGGCGTACAAAACGACACCACCGGCCAACCCGGATTGCCGCAGGCCCCGAACCCGAAGCTGACCGACCCCCTTTACCTGCGTAGCACCCCGATCGACTACCGGCACCTGCATGGATTTTTCCCCAATCCGCTGGCCATCTACAAGGCCACCGACTACCCCGCGACGCGGCTTACCAACACCACGCAACTTGGCGACCTCCTGCGTGACGGCAAGCTGTATCTCAGCTTGTCGGACGCCGTGATGCTGGCGCTTGAGAACAATTACGACATCGCGATCGCGCGCATCAACCTCGATATCGCCGACACCGATGTGTTGCGTGCTGAATCGGGCAACACTCTGCGCGGCGTATCGACAGGATTGGTGGAAGGTACGCTGGGAGGCAGCAGCCCCACTATCCTTACGGGTGGCGGTCCCGGCGGCACCAGCACCGGTTCGAGCGGCGGCGGCACCGGCGCATCCGGCCTCGTGCTGTCAACCAACGGCAACGGCCCGCTGCCCTACAGCTTTGATCCTGCCATTACCGGGACGCTGGAAATTGAGCGCGACACCACCCAAGGCACCAGCACCTTTAACCCGAGCGCAACCGCCCAGACCTTTACTGGAAATTTTGGCTATCAGCAGGGCTTCAGCACAGGGTCGCAGCTCACGGTCGGCTTCAACAACTCGCACACCAGCACGAGCAATCCGTTCAGTAGCTTCACGCCGCTCGATAACGCAACGCTGCGCGCCACCTTCACGCAGCACGCGCTGCAGGGTTGCTGCCGGTGGCTGAACCGCCGGTTTATTGTGCAGGCGAAGAACGATCGGCGCATTACGGATTCGTCGTTCCGTCAGCAGGTGCTTTATACCGTTAACCAGGTGGAGAACATTTATTGGGCGCTGGTTTCGGCATATGAAGACGAGCAGGCCAAAGAGCGAGCGTTGCAACAGTCGACGTCGCTTTCTGCGGACAACCGCAAGCAGTTGCAGATCGGCACGCTCGCTCCGCTCGATGTCGTCAACTCGGACTCGGCGGTGGCTACCGACAAGCAGTCGGTCATCACGTCGCAGAGCAATCTTGAGTATCAGCAACTGCTGATGAAGCAGGCCATCGCCCGTAACCTGAACGACCCCAAGCTGGTGACGGCCCCGGTCGTCCCGACGGATCGCGTAGGGCTCGAACGACTTCCCGAGGAAGACATGCAGGTCGAGGACCTGGTGAGGCAGGCGTATCAGAATAATCCGCAGATCGAGCAGGCTGCGCTGGCCATGGAAAACAACGCGATTACCATCCGCGCTGAAAAGAACGGGCTGCTCCCGGTGCTTGACGTGTTTGGCTTTTATGGCACCAGTGCTGTTGCGGGAAGTCCCAATACAGCGGTAAACCCGATCACCGGCGTAGCCGGCACCTCCGGCGTCACGAATGTGCCTGGTGGTTACGGTGGAGCGCTGCAAAATCTGTTCAACAACACCAACCCGGACTACGGTGGCGGCGTCACCCTGAACATCCCTCTGCGCAACCGTTCGGCGCAGGCGGATCAGGCCCGCTCGCAGATGGAATATCGCCAGACACAGATGCGTTTGCAGCAGTTGTACACGCAGATTCGCATTCAGGTGATCAACTCGCAATACGCGCTCACCAACGACCGCGGACAGGTGCTCGCCGCGCAGGCCGCTCGCGACTATCAGGCGCAGAGCCTGGAAGCCGAGCGCAAGAAGTATCGCCTTGGGGCTTCTACTACGGCCAATGTGCTGCAACAGGAGCGTAACCTGGCAACCGGCGAGGACAACCTGATTTCCGCCACCGCCGCCTACGCCCGCGATCGCGCCGCTCTCAGCCAGATCCTTGCCAACACGCTCGACCTGTACGGCATCAGCCTCGGCGATGCAGCCACCGGGACCGTCACGCAGAAGCCGAACATTCCGGGGCTGACCGCGCCCACCGCCCCTGAAGCTCCCAAGCCCCTGACGGATTCACCACCGCCGCCACCGCAGTAAGCGACAAGTCCCATGAGCGAAGTTCCTGAGAATTCACTCGCGCTGGCCGCGTCTGCCTACCTGCGGGCAGCGCGGCATCAGCCTGTCGACTGGATGGAATGGGGGGCCTCAGCCTTTGCGCGCGCCGAGCAGGACGGCAAGCTCATCCTTCTCGACATTGGAGCGTCGTGGTGCCATTGGTGCCACGTCATGGATCGCGAAAGCTACGAAGATCCCGACACCGCGGCCATCCTTTCCGATCACTTTATTGCGATCAAGGTAGACAGGGATGAACGTCCCGAAGTCGACGCGCGCTACCAGGCCGCAGTGCAGGCTATCAGCGGACAGGGCGGCTGGCCGTTGACCGCTTTTCTGACGCCTGACGGCAAACCCTTCTTTGGAGGGGGCTATTTTCCGCCGGACGAGCGGTACGGCCGACCCAGCTTTCAGCGCGTTCTGCTCACCATGGTGGACGCCTTCCGCACTCGCCGCGACGAGGTGAACGAGTCGGCAGCGAGCATCATGGCGGCCATCGAGCAAACGGAAACCTTCACCGAAGATGCTTCCGAGTCTGGCCGCGAAACGCCCATCGCAAACGGTGTCTTGCTGGGACGGCTGCTCGGCTCGCTCCTCGACCAGTTCGACGAACGCAATGGCGGCTTCGGCTCGCAGCCGAAATTCCCCCACGCCGGTGTGCTCGGCCTGCTCGTGGACGCGTCGTCCCGCAAATCGCCGCAGGCAGCGCTTTCGCGCAGGATCGCGCCTTTCAGCCTCTGCAAGATGGCGGAAGGCGGGGTCTACGATCAGCTTGCCGGAGGATTTCATCGCTACTCCGTTGATGAACGCTGGGTCGTGCCGCATTTCGAAAAGATGTCGTGCGACAACGCGGAGCTGCTGATGGCGTTCGTACACGCGTTTCAGACCTTCTTCGATCCGCAGTTCGCAGGGATCGCACAAAGCATCGTCGGGTGGATGGATGAAATCCTGACCGACCGCCAGCAGGGCGGGTTTTATGCCTCGCAGGACGCCGACGTATCGCCGGAGGATGACGGCGACTATTTCACATGGACCCTTCCCGAGGTGCGCGAGGTTCTATCCGCGGAAGAACTCGCGGTGACCGTCCCGCACTTCGCCATGGAAGAAATCGGCGACATGCAGCACAATCCCGCCAAAAACGTACTGCGACTGGTAGAACCGGTCAGCAAAACGGCCGCGGTCGCGCGTTTAGGAGTGGAGGAAACGAAGGCTCTTCTGCAGTCGGCCACGGCCAAATTGAAGGCGGCTCGACTCCTGAGAGCGACGCCGCCTACCGACAAGACGATCTACACCGGCTGGAACGCCGTGTGCGTTTCGGCGTACCTCGCTGCGGCTCGCGTGCTGCAGGATCATGCCGCCGGTCACTTTGCTCTGCAAACGCTGGACCGGGTACTGTCAACCGCGTGGGATCCGGCTCTTGGCCTGGCTCACGTCGTCGCCTACGGAGAGCCGACCGCCTCCGTGCCGCGGCTTCCTGCCGGGCTCGAGGCATACGCGACCCTCGGCGCGGCTTGTCTTGACGCCTGGGACTATACCGGCCAACTCCGCTTCTTTGACCACGCGAAAGCTCTTGCGGACACGATGGTCGCTCGCTTTTATGACGACGAGGCGTATGGCTTTTTCGACACGGAACGGATTGCGGGAGCCGCGCCACCTCTTGGCGCGCTGGCTGCCCGCCGCAAGCCGTTGCAGGACTCCCCCATGCCGGCGGGAAACCCCCTGGCTGCAGTGCTGTTGTTACGTCTCGAAGCGCTCAGCGGCAACGAGGAAGGCTACGGAACCCGGGCGCGCCAGACACTCCGTCTCTTCGCCGGGCTCGTCGAACACATCAGCCTCTATGCCGCGGGGTACGGTCTTGCGCTTACCCTGGCGCTTTACCAACCGGTACTGGTAATCGTGATAGGCGACGACGATCTCGCGCGCGACCTCGAAGCGACGGCTCTGGCGCGGTACCTGGTAAATAAGCGGGTCCTCCGCCTGACTCACGACCAGACGCGGCAGCTCCCCCCACTTCTAGCGGCGTCGCTGCCTTCGCTCCGGGAAGTGACGGGGCTGGAGGCGGGAAGCCACGCCTTTGTTCTGCTGGAACGGCAAGCCTCGGCTCCCATCCATGACCCGGATGTCCTGATCGACACCCTCAATCTGGTCCTGAACGGGCCCGATCGAAAGCTGTAAGCATACCCGGGTTACCCCAGGGTAGGCATGGTTGTGTCGACTCCGGTACGGATGCCGGTCGGCCAGCGCGCCGTCACCGTCTTGATGCGCGTGTAGAAGCGAACACCTTCCGGCCCATGCACCGCGTGATCGCCGAACAGGGAGCGCTTCCACCCACCAAAGCTGTGGAACGCCATCGGCACGGGAATAGGGACATTGATGCCGACCATGCCGGCCTGTACACGCCGCGTGAAGTCGCGGGCCGTATCGCCGTCGCGCGTGAACAGGGAAGTTCCATTGCCGTACTCATGCTCGTTGATCAACTGCAGCGCGGTCTCAAAATTGTTGACACGAACGACCCCCAGAACGGGCCCAAAAATCTCTTCCGTATAAATCCGCATGTCCGGCTTTACATGATCAAAGAGGCAGGCCCCGAGAAAAAAGCCGTCGCCATGCGGCAAGACTCCGGAACGTCCGTCGACGACGAGCTCCGCGCCTTCTTCCGCCCCCAGCTTCACATAGCTCGACACCTTGTCGAGGTGCTGCCGCGTAATCAGCGGGCCGAGATCGGAAGGCGATTCGATCCC
>CALMON010000221.1:0-981 GCA_937871785.1 uncultured Granulicella sp. | reverse complement strand
GCCATCGCCGACGCGCAGGTCGGCAATTCGGCTTTGCAGCTTGCCGACGAGAGTATCCGCGGTCTGGCTTCCTACCGCGACCGCTATGCTGATCGCCATGCAGCGCTCGCCGGCTGAACCGTAGGCCGCTCCGGCCAGCGCATCCGCCGCCTGGTCCAGATCGGCGTCCGGCATAACGATCATATGGTTCTTCGCACCACCCAGAGCCTGCACGCGCTTTCCGTGGCGGGTGCCTTCGCGATACACGTACTCGGCAATCGGGGTAGACCCCACGAAGCTCACAGCCTGCACCGTCGGATGCGCGAGCAGGGCATCGACCGCCACCTTGTCGCCATGAACGACGTTGAACACACCCGCCGGCAGCCCTGCTTCTTCGAGCATCTCGGCGAGCAGCATCGCGGAGCTTGGGTCGCGCTCGCTGGGCTTCAGAACGAACGTGTTGCCGCAGGCCAGGGCGACAGGAAACATCCACATGGGGACCATGGCAGGAAAGTTGAATGGGGTAATGCCCGCCACGACGCCGAGCGGCTGCCGCATCGACCAGCTATCGATCCCGGAGCCCACCTGCTCTGTGTACTCGCCTTTGAGCAACTGGGGAATGCCCGTAGCAAACTCCACGACCTCAAGTCCGCGCGTCGCTTCGCCCTTCGCGTCCGAAAACACCTTGCCATGCTCGCGATTGATGATCGTGGCGACTTCATCGATGCGCCGCTCGAAGATCTCGCGGAAGCGGAAAAGGACCCGAGCCCGGCGCAGCGGAGGAAATGCCGACCACTCCGGAAACGCCGCTTCCGCCGCCTGGACGGCCTTATCGACTTCAGCCACGGTCGCCAAAGGGACGCGCGCTTGCACGCTGCCGGAAGCTGGGTGGTACACGTCACCAAACTGCCCGGAGACGCCGGCGACGGGTCGACCCCCGATCCAATGCGAGAGCTCGGTGAGGCTGGGAGCACAAGACGCGGCAAGGGAGGGCGCAGCTTG
>CALMON010000220.1 GCA_937871785.1 uncultured Granulicella sp. | reverse complement strand
CCGCCGAAGACCGCTCCATCGTCCACGCCTCCGACGCCATGAAGTCGATGTTCGACATGGGCGACGCCCCCAGTTGCAGCACCTGCGGAGCCATCATGGTCCGCAACGGAGCCTGCCATCGCTGCATGGAATGCGGAAGCACCTCAGGCTGCAGCTAAACTGCATTGATTGCACACGACAACGAGCCGGGGCGGCGGGGCAACGTCGCCAAGGGCGCCGGCAAGCTGCCCCGGCAAGCTGCTCAGGAAGCCGTTCTAGATTGTTTCCCCTGCCCGTGGGGTATTCCGAATGGCGTACGGTGACGTCTTCTCTCAAGAAGACGCCCGTAACACTCGAATCCGGAGTGACACCTGCCAGTAAACAGTCCGAAACTGTTTACCGGAGGTGTCGCTCTACCGTTCAGGTCTGAAGGTCCGACACATGGGTTCGAGCTGGAGTTACATCGGCCGTGGTTTGCCTGAGAGGCGTGCTTCGAGCCATAAGCCTTAAGAACGGCTGAACAGAACCGCGGATTTCGGGCCGGCACTGCACCGCAGGTGAGGGGGCGCAGACGGCTTCGTTCCCGTCAGCGGGCTTTGCAGGCTCTTCCCGGAGGCAGGGGTGCCCCGGTGCATCCCTTGTCCACGCCGATGACGCAGCCGCAGGCTCCGTATTTGGCTGCTTCGGCGGCTGCGGCTGCCTTGGCGGCGTCGGCTGCCTGCTTCTGCTGGGCCTCGTAGGCGGCCTGCTGTTGCGGCAGGTTTGAAAGGTCGATCTGATTTTGCGGGTCCGGGACGGCGCCGCTGGCACCCGGCAGGCTGCGGCACGGCACCCTTGCTTCGGTGTCGCACTGCTGCCGTATGGCGGAGCTCTCGCACAATTGCCGCGCGGTCTGAAGCGACGTCATCATCAGCCCGGCCATCTGGATCGCCTGTTGCGGCTCGCGGGCGCGCGACTCGCACTCGGCCGCCCAGGCCAGTTGCGTGGCTTTGGCGACTTCGCCGTCGCGCTGGCAGAGGAGCGAGCTCGGTGTCGGCGGAGGTGTGGTCGGGCAGGCGTAGCTGCCGGCCGACTGCAACAGTGTGTGCACCCACGCGGCGTCTGGGCCGCTGTAGGTGGGGCCGTCGGTCGGCATGGTCTTCGCGGCAGGCTCGGCGGGTGCCGCGGTGTCGGCGGCGGAGACGGCCTTGGCCGGAGCGCAGTCAGCGTCGGATTTGTCGAACTCGTCGAGCACCGGCTTCATGGCGGTGTAGGTGTCACTGTCGGAGCTGGCCAGCTCGCGCATCAGCTGCTTCATCTGCGGCAGATAGGGGCACGGGGCGCCGGAGCTTTGCACCTTTGCCATCAGCGCCTGCAGTTTGTCGAGCGTCGCTTGCTGAGACCGCGCCGGAGCACCCCCAACGGCGGCGAAGAGTGTAACGCAGGCCATGGCCCACCGGCGAAACCCACGAGTCTGGAAACGAAAAAGGGGAAACATGCGGCACCTCAGCAAGGAAATTTGGTCCAAGCTACAGCCGCCGCAAGGAAAGAACCTGACCGATTCCAGACGGTTTGCTGATTTCTTCCCCTGCCTCTCAGAAAATGGGTACGCAACAAGGCGCCACAATCGGTGTGCCTCGGTGTGCCTCGGTGTGATGCCGTACCGTAGCGTCTTCCACAAAGCCGCAGGCGCAACTACCGCCTGCGGCTTTATCATGCCTGCATGGCTCAGGAATTGACTCCCCAGGATCGCGCGCGCCGCGTCAAGGTTCTTTTGTTCGACGTCGACGGCGTCCTCACCAACGGCGACATCACCGTGATGCCCGGACCGGACGGCAAAGCCGTTGAGGTAAAAAGCTTCAACGCGCATGACGGCATGGGCGTCAGCATTGCGCGGCTGGGTGGCATCAAAATGGCGTGGGTGACCAAACGGAAGTCGCAGGCGGTCGCAATCCGCTCGGCCGACCTCCGTATCGAGCATGTGTATCAAGGCCAGTCGCACAAAACCGACGCGCTTTACAAGATCATGGCCGATGAAAAGTGCACGCTTGAAGAGATTGCCTATGTCGGCGACGACATTATTGACCTGCCCGTCATGCGGTTGGTGGGATTGGCGATCGCCACGGCGCAGGCACGGCCGCAGGTGAAAGCGGTGGCGCACTGGATTACGCCGTTGCCCGGGGGGCAGGGCGCCGGGCGCGACGCGATCGACTTCATTCTGGACGCGAAGGGCATCCTGGACAAGATGATCGAGTCGTTTCTGGATGCTTCGAACCCCGAAGCGCGCAAAGCCGACATTGGCCAGGGCAACATGTAAGCGTGGCGGCGGGCGAACGAAGCGCGAAGATCGCGGTAGAATGAGCCATGTCGTCGGCTTCGCCAGCTCCCGAGATTCACCCCGCGCTCGCGTGGGCGCATCCGCTGGTGGGCGAGTGGTTCACCGCGAAGTTCGGCACGCCGACCGAGCCGCAGATCGAAGGCTGGCCGAGCATTCTGCGTGGCGACCCGACGTTGATCTCCGCGCCCACCGGCTCCGGCAAGACCCTGACCGCGTTCCTGGTCTGCATCGACGGCCTGCTGCGAGCGGCGCTTTCGGGCAATCTGCTGCCGCAAACGCAGGTGGTCTACGTGTCGCCGCTCAAGGCGCTGTCGAACGATATCCAGAAGAACCTCGACGCGCCGTTGCGGGAAATCCAGGCTTTGGCGGGAGAGCGCGGCTACTTATGCCCGGACATTCGCACCGGCGTGCGCACGGGAGACACGCTGCCCAAGGAGCGCGCGTCGATGCTGAAGCATCCGCCGCACATCCTGGTGACGACGCCGGAGTCGCTGTACATCCTGCTGACCGCGGACAAGCCGCGCCGCAACCTCACGCATGTGCACACGGTGATCGTCGACGAGATCCACGCGGTTGCCGACGATAAACGCGGCGCGCACCTGGCGCTGTCGCTCGAGCGGCTGGACGCCCTGGTGTGCGGCGACAACCGGCTTTCTCCGGGGGCGATGCTAACCGGCCGCGCGCATCCGCCGCAACGCATCGGGCTTTCGGCTACGCAGAACCCGATCGAGCTGGTGGCAAGCTTTCTGACCGGCGCGGAGCATCCTGCCCATCTGGGAACTCCATCCTCGCCGACGGTTCCATCGTCGGTGGGGGTGGGACCGCACGATGCCCGCTTCACCCAGCGCAAGCCTGCCACCATCGTCCAAGTGGGCCAGCGCCGCACGCTCGACCTCGGCATCGAGGTTCCTTCTGACGAGCTCGGCTCCATCACCACCATCGCCATGTGGACGGAACTCTTCGACAAGCTGGCCGCGCTTACTGACCACCACCGCTCGACGCTGGTGTTCGTCAATACGCGCCGTCTGGTGGAAAAGATCAGCTTCGAGCTTACCGAGCGTCTTGGTCCGGATGCGGTGGCCGGCCATCATGGCAGCCTGAACCGCGTGCTGCGTCTGGACGCTGAGCAGCGGCTCAAAAACGGTGAAATCAAGATCCTGATTGCCACTGCTTCGCTTGAGCTCGGCATCGACATCGGTTCGGTCGACCTGGTTTGTCAGATCAACACGACCCGCGCTGTCGCCGTTGCCATGCAACGCGTCGGCCGCGCGGGGCACTGGCGCGGAGCAATTCCCAAAGGCCGCTTCTTCGCCACCACGCGCGACGACCTGCTCGAACAAGCCGCGCTGCTGCGCAAAATGAGCGCCGGAGAGCTCGACCGGCTCGAAATTCCCGAAGCGCCGATGGATGTGCTGATGCAGCAGATCGTCGCGGCCTGCGGCGCCGAACCATGGGAAGAAGAGGCGCTGTATGCGGTGGTGCGCCGCGCCTGGCCCTACCGCGCGCTGACCCGCGAGCAGTTCAACGAGACGCTCGAGCTGCTGCATGAAGGCATAGAAAGCTCGCGCGGCCGTTACGGAGCGTATCTGCTGCGCGACCGCGTCGCCGGTGTGCTCCACCCGCGCCGCGGCGCGCGCATGAACGCCATTTCGAACGGCGGGGCGATTCCCGACACATCGCTTTTTGCCGTGATGCTGCAGCCCGAGAACGTGCAGATCGCGACGCTCGACGAGCACTTTGCCATCGATTCCTCTCCCGGGGACGTGGTCCTGCTCGGCAACACAAGCTGGCGCATCCAGCGCATCGATACGCAGGGCAAAGTTCTCGTCGAAGACGCGCACGGCGCGCCGCCGAGCATCCCGTTCTGGGAAGGCGAAGCACCGCAGCGCACCGGGGTGCTGTGCGACGGCGTCGGCGATCTCCGCTCCGAAATCGACCGCCGCACCCGCAACGTAAGCCCTTCACAACTCACAACGGAACACTCACAACCGAGCTCCGCCGCACAGCCACATGTCTCCGCCGAAAGCCCCGCCGCCCAGGTCGCCGACACCTTTGCCTTTCTCCAACGCGAGTGCTTCGTTTGCGCTTCAGGGGCGCGCCAGCTTGTGGCGTACATCGTTGCCGGCCGCGCCGCGCTAGGCGCCGTGCCCACCAAGACGACCATTATCGCCGAGCGCTTTTTCGACGAAGGCGGCGGCCAGCAGCTCATCCTCCACGCGCCGTTTGGCGGCCGCATCAATAAGGCATGGGGCCTCGCGTTGCGCAAGCGCTTCTGCCGCGGCTTCAATTTCGAGCTGCAGGCAGCCGCCACCGACAACGGCATCAACATCTCGCTCGCCGAGCAGCACAGTTTCCCGCTCGCCGACGTGTTCCACTTCCTTACCGAGCTCACCGCACGCGACCTGCTCGAACAGGCCGCCATACCGTCGCCGCTGTTTAAGAACCGATGGCGCTGGGCGGCAGGTCGTTCGCTCCAGCTTCTGCGCATGCAGAAAGGTAAGCGTGTCGCCCCGCAAATCCAGCGCACGCGCTCGGACGACCTGCTCGCAAGCGTCTTCCCGCACGCTTCGGCCTGCCCGGAAACCATGACGGGCGATATCGAAATCCCCGACCACCCGCTGGTGCGCGAGGTGATGCGCGACACCCTTACCGAGGCCATGGATATCGATGGCCTCAACGACCTCTTACGCGGGATCGCGACGGGCGCGATCCAGACCCTTGCTGTCGACACGCCGGTGCCGAGCCTCTTCGCGCATGAACTCATCCACGCCATGCCCTACAGCTTTCTCGACGAGGAAGACGACGCTCGCCGCGCCCGCGCCACCAACACCCGCCGCGCTCTGCCGGACGAGGTCACCGCCGGCGCCGGCCGCATCGACCAGGCCGCCATCGATACCGTGCGCGCGCAGCTTCAGCCCGACATCCGCGACGAGCATGAGCTGCACGACCTGCTGCTTTCGCTCGTGGCGCTGCCGTTGAGCTACGTGGGCGTCGAGCCTGCAGTGCCGCCCACGGCGACCGTGCCTTTGGGAGGAAGCAGTGCGCTTCAGCCCACGGACAAGCAGGCACTGAGAAACAGGGCTTTAGTCCCGGGCTCTTTCACGACATCAGCAGAAGGCCTGGGGCCAAAGCCCCTCGATTCTCGCGGCTGTTTTCAGGAGCCTGAAGGCCCCTGCTCCCTCCCAAATACCGCGGGCGCTAAAGACCTATGCCTTCTGCTGGATACGTCGGAAACGGCTGTTCACAGCGCTCCCCGGACTGCTACCTCAGCGGATGAGCCGGAACCGGTCGCCCGTGGAGCCAACCGCACCCTTCAACACTGGCCGCTCTTCATTGCGCGTCTGAAGGCGCAGGGCCGCGCGCACGAAGTTCTCCTCGGCGGTGAACCTGCCTGGCTCGCCACCGAACGCCTCGCCGAAGCCGCTCTACTTTGGCCGGATGCCGCCTTCCCCCGGCCGCTGCTTGCCGACGAGCCGCAGGCCCGCGTCATTGGTGGCACGGAGTACCGCCCGACCGAAACTCTCAGCCCCCGTGACGCCGCCACGCAGCGTTTGACGCAAGGCTGGCTGCAGATCCTGGGGCCAACGACCGCCGACGCGCTGGCGAGCCGGATGCACCTGCACCCGCGCTCCATCCTCCAGTCGCTGCTGGCCATGGAAATGCAAGGGCTCGCCCTGCGAGGAGTGTATGAGCACCCCAAAGCTCCCGCCGAAGCCCCCATGGACGAAGAATGGTGCGAGCGCCGCATCCTGCACCGCATCCACCGCCTCACGCTGGGCACGTTGCGCAAGTCGGTCGAACCCGTGACGCCCGCCATCTTCATGCGCTGGCTGCTGGACTGGCATCACGTCGCGCCGGAAACGCAGCTTTCAGGAGAAGAAGGGGTCCTGGCAGCTATAGAACAGCTCGAAGGCTTTGAAGCGCCGGCCGCCGAGTGGGAACGGACGCTGCTGCCGGCGCGTGTCGGGGCGTACGACCCGCGCTGGCTCGACAACCTTTGCCTCGCTGGCGTCATCGGCTGGGGCCGCATTTCGCCGCATCCCGCGTGGCATGTCACGGGGCTGGCAACCGACGAGGCTGGGGCCGCGGCAAAGGCCGGTCCGCGCCGCGTGATCCCCACCTCCGCCGCGCCGATTACGTTTTTTCTGCGCGAATCGGCCGACTGGCTTCATCAGGCGCTCGCCGCGAAGTGCGTGGAACAAGCCACGCTCGCGCAATCGCTTTCTCCGGAAGCGCAGGTGGTCCGCGGTTTGCTGGCGCAACGCGGCGCCGCCTTTCTCGCGGACATCCAGCGCCTCAGCGGGCTCAGCAAGCTGCAAACCTCGACCGCGCTGTGGGAGCTCGCCACCGCCGGCCTGGCTTCGGCCGACGGGTTCGACCAGCTTCGCGCCATGATGGACCCACGCCGCAAGTCGGTCGCCGTCGCCCAAACGGCCGCCACCAGCCTGCGAAAACGCGCGGCCGCCCGCACCACCGCTGGCCGGTGGTCGCTGTTATGCGAGTCGGGCGAGAGCGACGCCGCTTCCGAGGGACAGCCTGCCTCGTCGGGACAGGGCCATGCGCTCAATCTCGCCCACGCCACCGAGGCGCAGCGCGCCCGCATGATTGCCGAGGCCAAGGCGCGGGAAACCGCTCTCGACGCGCAAGCGCGGCTTCTGCTGTGCCGCTACGGCGTCCTGTTTCGCGAGCTGCTTACGCGAGAGTCAAATGCGCCCAAGTGGCGCGATCTTGCGCCCGTGCTGCGCCGTTTGGAAGCTCGCGGCGAAATCCGCGGAGGCCGTTTCGTTTCAGGGGCCTTCGGCGAGCAGTTCGCCCTGGCCGAAGCCGTCGATGCCCTGCGCGACGCTCGCCGCGCGGCCCCCGCCCGCAGCGCCGAAGCCCCCATCACC
>CALMON010000219.1 GCA_937871785.1 uncultured Granulicella sp. | reverse complement strand
GATGGGCGACGTGAGCGTCGGCTCGTCCGCGGGTGCTGACGAAGCCGGTGCCGTCGCCGGGTTGACTGTCATCGGCGACGTAAGGGTGGGCTCGTTGCCGGGAGCGGGAGTCGCGGACGGCGGCGGCGGGTTCACCGTGATCGGCGTCGTCAGCGTTGGAGGAGGCGTACCGGCGGGCACCGGTGCGGAAATCGACGGGAAGCTCCCCGGCGCAGCGGGTACAGGGGCGGGAATCGACTGCACCTGCGCGCGAGCCGCCCCGGGGCACAGCGCCAAGGCAGAAAGCGCGACGGGCGCCAACAGCGGAAGAAGGCGCAAGGCGCGCGAAACAGACCCGTTCGGAAACATGCTGCTAGTGTAAATGGCTCTCGCGCCCGCGTTCAGGATTTACGCACGGACCGGACTTTTCCGGGCCCTGGCGGCGGAAAAGGTAGAGCGCCCGGCCCCCGTAGATTGCAAGGAGACCGGCAGCAGCTTGCGGTCGGCGAGATAGCGGCGCATGTGCCGGAGCGGGTCGGCGGCGTCGGGCGCGGGAGCAGGGAGTGAGCACCAGATCACGGCTGCTCCGCCCAGGGTCCTCGCGCGCAAAACCGATTCCTGCATCACCCGATACACGGCCACCGCGTCGGTTCCGTCGACGGGTAGCACTGGCAATTTCATCGGTGCGGCAAGCTTTGCCATGGTCTCGGAGGTAAGAGCGGCCGCTTTCCCTGTGGCCGCGGTGCGTCGTCGGCTCGTAGCGACATCGGCGCAAATCACGATGAGCGGCACGCGCGCTTTCGCGGCATAAGCAAGGGCTTCGGCCCAGCCGGTTTCCGTCCGCGCCGTTGCTGGGCCGGCGGCACAGTAATACACGGCCAGGCGGGAATCTTTGGCCATCTGCAAACCCTGCGCCACACCGGCAATCACGGCAAGCCGCTGTGCAGGGGGAAGAGGCGTGGCGGGTTCGGTGGTGACCGAAAGGCGTTCTGCCGCAAACGATGCCGCCGCGGGGGAGCCGGTGAAGGAGCGCACAAAGTCGCCCGGCTCCACATGCATCAGGCTGGCGGCCAGCAGCGCTTCAAGCCCACGCACTGTCGGCTCGCGACGACCGGCGGCCCGAACGCGCTGCATCAGCGCATAAAGCTCTTGAAGTTTGCGGTTGGGCAGAAGTGGATTTTCGTACAACGATCTACTCCTCAAGCCAGGGCAGACGACCCGGCGCTGTCCCCCTGCCTGTGCCGTTTACGCGTGCGCTGCGCCGGCGCCTTCGGTCACGATACCGAGTTCGGCAAACGCCTTTTCCGCTACTTTAGCCTTGATCGCGCCTTCGCGAGCGAGTTTCGACAGAGCTGCCGCGACGATCGACGGCGCATCGACTTCAAAGTGGCGGCGCAGATGTTCGCGGTTGTCGGACCGGCCAAAGCCGTCCGTGCCCAGGGATACCAGCCGCTTGCCAAGCCAGGGCGAAAGAGCATCGGGCAAGGACTTCATGTAGTCGGAAGCGGCAATGATGGGGCCGGCCGCTTTGCCCAGCGCCGTGACGACGTAGGGCACGCGCTCAGGCTGTGCCGGGTGCAGGCGGTTCCAGCGTTCGGTGTCCAGGCAGTCGCGGCGCAGCTCGTTATAGCTGGTGACGGACCAAACGTCGGCGGCGATGTTGTATGTTTCGGCCAGAATCGCTTGGGCCTTGACAGCCTCGTTGAGGATAGGGCCGGAGCCGAAGAGCTGGATCTGCGCGGCGGCTTTTGCCGAGGCAAGCTGGCTGGCCGCAAATTTGTAGATGCCCCGCAGGATACCTTCCTGCGCGCCTTCCGGCATCGGCGGCATCACGTAGTCTTCGTTGTACATGGTGATGTAGTAGTAGCAATCCTCGCCGGCCTCGTACATGCGCCGCATCCCGTCCTGCAGAATCACGGCCATTTCATAGGCGTAGGCGGGGTCGTAGGTAAGGCAGGTGGGAATCGTCCCGGAAAGCACGGGGGAATGGCCGTCCTGATGCTGCAGGCCTTCGCCCAGCATGGTCGTGCGGCCGGCTGTTCCTCCCATCAGGAAGCCCTTGCCGCGTGAGTCCGCAAACGCCCAAGCCATATCGCCGATGCGCTGGAACCCGAACATCGAGTAGTACATGTAGAACGGCACCATAGGCACGCCGTAGTTGACGTAGGCCGTACCGGCGGCCGTGAAGCTCGCCATGGAGCCGGCTTCGGTGATGCCTTCTTCGAGGATCTGCCCGCTCTTTTCTTCGCGGTACTTGAGCAGCATGTCGGAGTCGTGCGGCGTATACATTTGGCCTTCGTTCGGATAAATGCCGACCTGCGAAATCACCGATTCCATGCCGAAGGTGCGGCCTTCGTCGGGCACGATCGGTACGATCAGCTTGCCGACGTTCGGCTCCTTGAGCAGCGCGCGCAGCATGCCACCGACGAACGCCGTCGTCGAGCTGACGGTGCGGCCCTTCGAACCGGCCATCCATTCCTTGAAGAACTCAAGCTTGGGCGCGGTGAAGGTGGGCTTGGGAACCTTGCGGGCTGGCAGGAAGCCGCCCAGTTCCGCACGGCGTGCGAGCAGGTACGCGATCGCTGGCTCGGTCGGTTCCGGGCGATAGAACTGAGCGTCCTTGGCGGCACCTTCGGGCAGCGGGATGTCGAAACGCTGCACAAACGCGGCGAGACCGTCGTCGGTGAGCTTCTTTTCAGAGTGCGTCGCGTTGCGCGCCTGCGCCGACGCGATGCCGTAGCCCTTAACTGTGTGCGCCAGGATGACCGTGGGTCCGCCCTTGTGCTCAAGCGCGCGCTTGTAGGCGTTGTAGATTTTTGCGGGGTCATGTCCGCCGCGATGAAGGTTGCCGAGCTGCGCGTCGGTCTTGTCTTCGACGAGCTTCAGAAGCTCCGGATATTTGCCGAAAAACTCCTTGCGCAAGTACGCCCCGCCCTTGGCCTTGAACGACTGGAAATCGCCGTCGACGCATTCTTCCATGCGCTTCAGCAGCAGACCCTGGTGGTCGCGGGCGAACAGTTCGTCCCAATCCGAGCCCCAGACGACTTTGATCACGTTCCAGCCGGCACCGCGGAACGTGCCTTCGAGCTCGTCGATAATGCGTTTGTTGCCGCGCACCGGACCGTCAAGCCGCTGCAGGTTGCAGTTGATGACGAAGATCAGGTTGTCGAGGTTTTCGCGCGCGCCCAGGCCGATGGCACCCAGGGTGTCGACCTCATCGGTTTCGCCGTCGCCAACAAAGGCCCACACCTTGCGGTCGGTTTTCTCGATCAGCGAGCGGTTTTCAAGGTACTTCATAAACCGCGCCTGGTAGATGGCGTTCAGCGGGCCGATGCCCATCGAGACCGTCGGGAACTGCCAGAAATCCTGCATCAACCAGGGATGCGGATAGCTCGAAAGACCGGGGGTGTCGCGCAACTCGTGGCGGAAGTTCGCGAGACGGGTTTCGTCGAAGCGGCCTTCGAGATAGGCACGGGCGTATACGCCGGGTGAGGCATGACCTTGAAAATAGATGAAGTCGCCGGGCATGTCGCCCTTATCGGTCGTGTATTTTGCCCGGAAAAAATGGTTGAAACCCACTTCCAGCAGCGTCGCCAACGACGAGTAGGTGGAAATGTGGCCGCCGATGCCAGCGTCATACTTGTTCTGCTTGTGCACCATCGCCATGGCATTCCAGCGGATGAGCGCCTCGATACGCCGCTCCAGCGGACGGTCGCCGGGGTAGGGAACCTCGTCATGCTTGGAAATGGTGTTGACGTAGGGCGTGGTGACGTCCGACACGGCGGGCACGCCGGCCTCGCGGGCGCGGCCACGCAGCGCGGTCAACAGCGCGGCACCCTGCTGCCAGTCCTGTGCGACGACTTCGTCGAAAGCCTCAATCCACTCGGCGACTTCGGCGGTCAGGTCCTGCTTGACGGTTTCTGCGACTGGCGGCATGGGGTACGTCCTTTCAAGCAGCGGCACGCGCCGCCTTCTCTGCACATTCACGATAAATCATTTCCGAACGACTTGAAGGACCTGCCCGACGGGCGCATAAAATGGCCGCATGGGCGCGGTAGATACATCCAAGTTGGAAAAGGCTGTCACGAATCTCGGTAGAGCTTTGTCCGAATGGAAAGAGCATCGCACGGGCCGTTACGCGCTCATGGCGCGCCATTCGATGATCCTGGAATTCGAAATCTGCTTCGGGCAACTCTCCTCCCCGCTTCGACGATCTCTCATCGACTTGGATGCCGTCGACCCGGAACTGGTAAAGACGATGAGTTTTACTTCCTTGCTGCGCACAGCGGCCCAGCGTGGATATACGCGGCGGGATGTTGAACAATGGGACCGTTTCCGCAGGGATCGCAACCTGGCCGCGCACGCGTACGACGAAGTGCAGGCAAACCTGATCGCGGAGGGTGTCCCGGAGTTCCTTTCGGCTGCGGAAGAACTGCTCACCGTTATACGTCGTAAGCAGGACGCAACATGAATCCGGGACGCAACATGAATCCGGGACGGAACGCCGGGAAAGACACGCTTTTTTTTAGAAGAGCGCTATTACGTTATGCTGCGGGCGATTGTGGAACGGCACCTGCCGTCGACCACTGTGTGGGTTTTCGGTTCACGGTCGGTCGGTCGCTCCGTTTGGCGCTACTCGGACGTCGACCTCGCCATAGAGGGCGGCTTGCCGTCCGTCGAAAAGCACCGGATCGCTGAAGCCTTTGAGGAGTCCCTATTGCCGGTAAGCGTAGACCTTGTGGCTTTGGACGATGTTCACCCTGACTTTGCAACGCGCATACGCCCGGACCTGGTGCTGCTGCAACAAGGAAGCGACGTCTACAAGCGATAGCTGACGACGGCACTCAGGGAAGAAGCGCGCAAGCGTAGTGGATTCAGCTGCTGTAATCCGCGTTGATGCTGACGTACTCATGCGTCAGATCGCAGGTGATGAAGCGGCTGCGGCCAGGGCCTCCGGCGAAGTCAAGCGCGATGGTGTATTCACGCGCAGACATGCGCGCGTGGGTAGCTGCCTCGTCGAAGGCGGGTGACCGCATCCCGCGCTCGAACACCGGCAGCCCGCCGATGTGCACGGTCACTGCCGCGGGGTCGAACGGCACCCCCGCGTAGCCTGCGGCGGCCAGCAGGCGGCCCCAGTTGGGGTCGGCCGAAGACCACGCCGTTTTGCATAGCGGCGAGTGCGCGATCGCCTTCGCGATCGTGCGGGCGTCGGCGTCGGTGCGGGCTCCGGTAATTTCCAGCGTGACGACGTGGGTAACGCCTTCTCCGTCGTCCACGATGGCGTGGGCCAGGCTGTCGCAAACGCTGGCGAGCGCGGCGGCAAACGCCTGTGCCGCCTCCCCCGTCTTCAGCGCGACGCCGCTTTTGCCGCTCGCCAGCAGAAGAACGGTGTCGTTGGTGGAGGTATCGCCGTCGATCGAGATGGAGTTGAAGCTGCTCTCGGCGGCCGGCTCCAGATGCGTGCGCAGTTGAGCGGGCGTGGCGTTGAGATCGGTAAACAGGTATACGAGCATCGTCGCGTGCGGCGGCCCGAGTTGGGGCCCGATCATGCCTGCACCTTTCGCGCAGCCGAAGAGGCTCACGCGCTTGCCGGCGATGGTGAAGCTTTCGTGGGCGACTTTGAGCTTCGTGTCGGTGGTGAGAATAGCGGTGGCAAAGGCTACGGCGTGCGCCGGCGTGCTGCCTAGCTCGGCGAAAGCCGCGGGAACGGCGCCCAGGAGCTTGCCGGTCGGAAACGGCACGCCGATGATGCCGGTCGAGGACGGGAACACCTCGTCGAAAACGCAGCGGGCCTGTTCGGCGACGGCGATGCAGGACTTTTGCGCGGCATCGATGCCCGCGGCCCCGGTGGCGCAGTTGGCGTTGCCGGCGTTGACCACCACGGCGCTGATGCGCCCGCCTGTTGCCGCCAGGTGTTTGCGGCCAACCGTAATGGGCGCGGCGACGAGCTGATTTTTCGTGAACATGACCGCCGCGGACGCCCCGCCGGGGCAAACGGCGAGCGCGAGGTCCGGCTTGCCGGAAGCCTTGATGCCGGCCTTGACGGAGGACCAGCGAAAACCGAGGGGAAGAGCGATATCTGCGGGAAGCGGGGTACTGGTCACGACTGTTATCGTATCAAGCGTTTCCCCTACTTCGCGCACGTTTGCACGGCACTGGTGCGGGTCCACTTTTCGGTGCGGCCAAACGCCTTGATGCCGATGTAGCCGCGCAGCGAAAGCGTGTCGCCTTCCGCGGTCATGGTGCCATGGTAGGTTTTGCCGGATTTCGGATCGTACAGGCTACCGCCGTCCGCTTTGTCGGGACCGGCCGAGTGGAATCCGGTGCCGATCCGGAGGCCGCACAGCGGACGCGTCTTCTTGGCGGCGTCGGGGTTCTGCCCGTCTACCGTGTAAGGCGTGCTGGGGCTGATCGCGATCAGGGTGGCACACACATCGACGCCGCAGGGAGCCACGGAGATGACTGAACCGGTCGGTTCGCGCCATTGCCCTTCCACTCCGGAGTGGAGCTTGGTCGATCCGGTTTGCGCAAAAACGGGCAGAAGGAGAAACCCTGCCAGGGCGGCAGGGAGCGTTACGGAAAGCTTCATGGAGTCTTAGACGCAACTACTTCTGTCGTGTAGCCAACCTCGGGGAAAGTACCTTCGGCGAAAGTACCGCCGGCGAAAGTACCTTGGGCGAAAGTACGTTGGGCGAAAGTCCGTTGGGGGAACGTACGTTGGGGGAACGTGCGTCCGATGAACGGGCAGCGGCCTCGGCTTGCGGACCGGCGCGCGGCGTATACTTCTTCGATAACAGGGAAATGCGCGGTGGTGCTTGGCGAGCGCGGTTCCGGTGAGAGGTTCACGATACGATGAGCGATAACGAATACGGGCAGTCCAGTAACGGGAACGGTCAGGCGCACAGCAACGGGGCAAGCAACGGTGAGGGTACCGGAACGGGCAACGGCTATGCCGTACCGTCTCCGCGCGCCGAATGGATCGTGAACCGCAAGGCGGAAGCGGCGCGGACCGGCGACTGGAATATGAGCCAGATGCACTTTGCGCGGCTCGGCAAAGTGACCGAAGAGATGGCCTTTGTCGCGCACAAGGAGAAGCTTTCGGCGGAGCTGGTGCGGTCCGAAATCGCCAAAGGCACCATGATCATCCCGGCGAACATCAACCACCCGGAGCTCGAACCGATGGCGATCGGCGTCGAAAGCCTGTGCAAGATCAACGCCAACATCGGCAACTCGGCGTTGGTGTCGAATGTGGACGAGGAGCTTCGCAAGCTGCACACGGCGGTGCATTTTGGCGCCGATACGGTGATGGACCTCAGCACCGGCGGCGATATCCCGCTGATCCGTGAGCAGATTCTGCGCCACTCGCCGGTCCCCATCGGCACGGTGCCGTTGTATGAAGCGCTCAGCCGCGTGAAGCGCGTCGAAGACCTGAACATCGACATGTACCTCGAAGTAATTGAGGAGCAGGCGCAGCAGGGTGTCGATTATTTCACCATCCACGCCGGCGTTCTGGTGCAGTTTGTGCCTATGGTATCGAAGCGCATCACGGGCATCGTGAGCCGTGGCGGTGCCATTATGGCGCAGTGGATGACGCATCACCACAAGCAGAACTTCCTGTACGAAAACTTCGATCGCATCACCAAGGTCATGGCCAAGTACGACGTCAGCTACTCGCTTGGCGACGGCCTGCGCCCCGGATGCGTGGCCGATGCTTCCGACGAAGCGCAGTTTGCGGAGCTGAAGACGCTCGGCGAGCTGACCCGGCAGGCCTGGAAAGACGACGTGCAGGTGATGATCGAAGGCCCGGGCCATGTGCCGATGGACAAAATCAAGGAGCAGGTCGACATGGAAATGGAGCTGTGCGACGGCGCTCCGTTTTATGTGCTCGGACCGCTGGTGACCGACATCGCTCCCGGCTACGACCACATCACCTCTGCCATCGGCGCGGCGATGATCGGCTGGCATGGAGCGGCGATGCTCTGCTACGTCACGCCGAAGGAACAC
>CALMON010000218.1 GCA_937871785.1 uncultured Granulicella sp. | reverse complement strand
GCCTTGTTCCCGCGCCCCTGATAGGGGTTTACGCCGTAACCAAGGCGGCTGCTGAATCCTTGCATGAGTCTTTGGCCAAAGAGGTTGCGCAGTTCGGGATCAAAGTCACGATGATCGAGCCTGGAGCCTACGCTACGGAGTTCGGCAAGAGCGCTGCACGTGCGGATCCGCTGCCGGTATATGACACGTTCCGCAAGGACTTCATGGCAGGTCTTATGAAGCTGGAACGCGGAAACCCAAAGCGACTTCAGAAGCGCTGTTCAAGGTCGTTGATGCAGAGCAACCGCCGTTGTGTCTCATCCTTGGCAGCACGACTCTGCCACAAATCCGCGACACCTACGCCGACCGTCTTGCGATTTGGGACGTCTGGCAGGCTGTTTTGGACGCTGCTCAGTAGAAGCGGAGTGTTGAACTCGGGAGCATGCACGTCACGCGTGGTCCCGAGCCGTTCTCATCGCTGCTGTGAAGTCGCAATTGCGGCAGTTTGCCTGCCGTAGGGCAATGTAGAGCCGCAGATCCAGCGTTGGCCTCAGCGTTCACTTCGGCTGCCGCGACGCACGCTCGACGGCCTGATCGGGAAGCAGTTGGGCTTGAGTCTAGCGCGCTGAGTGCCAACATCGAACCGACTGCGTAGCGCGCGGCAACTTGCGGCCGGGAGGCTGTTGCAGGCCCTGAATACATTGCTGTTGAAAGAACCACCGGTTGACGCTCGTCAACCCAACCCCAGAGACGCTCGCATTCGCTTCACTTCCTGAAGTGGGGCTAATCCGAACACGCCCTTGAACTCACGGCTGAACTGGGACTGGCTGACATAGCCCACCTGTTCACAGGCACGAGCAGCACTTAGGTTGCTTTGAATCATCAACGTGCGAGCGCGATGTAGCCGCAGCAGCTTGAGGTAACGCAGCGGAGAACTGCCCGTCACTGCGCGGAAGCGGTCATGGAAGGCCGACACACTCATGCCTGCTTCGCGCGCAAGCTGCTGGACGCGAAACAGATCTCCGTAAGCGGTGTGCATCTTCTGCAGCGCGTCGTGTACGCTCGAACGACTTGGGGTGCCGCCGAGTAAAGCTCGCAGCATGCTTCCGGCCGAGCCAGCCAGCGCACGGTAGTGGAGTTCCCGGACCAGCAACGGTCCGAGAACAGCCGCTTCCGCTGGGTCACGCATGGCCTGCAACAAACGAACGCCGATCGAGGCCACCTCCACATCCATTGCAGGAGCACTGATGGTCAAGGGACATGCCCGCGTCTGCAGAGCTTTGCCTGGCACATGCGCCAGCATGTCTGTGAGCACCTGCAAGTCGATTCGGACAGACAGACCGAGGAAAGGTCCCTCCGGGCCCACCAATGCTTCGCAGTCGGCCGGAACCGGTACGGTTACAAGCAGGAAGTTGCGATTGTCGTACGTCACGACCGCATCCGGGAAGTGGAACCGTTTGACACCCTGCGCGACGAGCACCATGCATGGCTCGTAAAACGCCGGCAGGGGAGGGTAGGACTGAGAATTCTTTAGGAGGGTGACACCCGGTATCGGGGACTCCCATGCACCCTCTTGCAGGCTCAACTGCGCGAAGGCTGTAAGCAGGTCCCGTCGGTGCCGATCCAGAGCGCGCATACAACAAGGCTAGCGTGAGATCGCCACCCTGCGCGGTCTTACCGTAGCTTTAGGCAAAAAACAGAGAGGATTGGAGATTGTCCATGCGAGCATAGAACGCCATGATTGCAGAGAGGACGACGCTCTCAGGAGAAATGCTTCATGTGGACTCAAGGATACGCGGCAAAACAGGCAAAAGTGCAACTGGAGCAGACCAGCTTCGATCTAGGGGAGCTTGGTCCCAACGAGGTGGACGTGCGCGTCACGCATTGCGGCGTTTGCCACACCGATGTGGCCATGGTGGACAACGAATGGGGCATCTCGCAGTACCCAGTCGTTCCAGGACACGAGGTTGTCGGCGTAGTCGAGGCTGTCGGTTCAGCCGTCACCGAACTGGCGATAGGTCAGCGCGTTGGTGTCGGAGCCCTTTGCGGCTCCTGCATGCATTGCGAGTGGTGCATCGGTGGCCGTCAGCACGTGTGCCCGCAGGTGCGGGGAACCGTCATGGGAGAACACAAGGGCGGCTTCGCTTCGGTAGTGCGCGTCGACCATTCACTGTTTGCCCATCCCATTCCGGACGGTATTGCGTCTGAGCACGCGGGCCCTCTGCTTTGTGCGGGCACGACGGTTTTCACGCCGTTGCTGAGGCACAACGTTCTGCCGACGGACCGGGTAGCCGTAGTTGGAATCCGGGGCCTTGGCCATTTGGCGGTACAGTACCTTTCAAAGTTGGGATGTGAGGTCACGGCGATCAGCTCGACGCATGACAAGGATGAGCAAGCCTACGGCTTCGGCGCCAAACGCTTCATCGCGACCCGCGGCACGGATGAACTGCAGAGGGCAACAGCTCAGTTCGATTTCGTTCTGTCCACAGTCTCGGCCGATCTGCCCTGGGACTTGTATATGGCGACACTGCGCCCGCAAGGTAAGCTGTGCATCGTTGGAATTCCGGCGAACCCGATCTCCGTAGTTTCCTGGAACCTGATCGGGGGCGAACGCTCGCTCGTGGGCGGCCAGCCTGGATCGATCGTCGAGACGCGGCGCATGCTGGAATTCACCGCACGGCACGGTATCAAGCCGATGATCGAGACCTTCCCGATGAGTGAAGCCAACGCGGCACTCGACCACACACGCCAGGGCAAGGCCCGCTTCCGTTCGGTGCTGGTTGCATAGCAAGTCGGAGGGGAGAGACGATCTCTCGGAATTAGGCCGCCCTCTTACTCGATAGAGGGCTGCTCCAATTTCAGATGATGAGGATGTGTGGCCCACCGCTTTATCCTCCGGAGCGAAACGCTTAGGGAGCATTCTTACAACCAAGAGTTGATAGAGCGGAGCAGCTAAAACGGCCCAGAAAACCGCTCCACGTGTGTAATTTGACCTTAGCTTCGCCAATCAGAGCTCTTTACTCAAGATCCATGTGCGGAGTGCCTCGACGAGTTCTGCCTTGCATTCCAGCGGCAGCCAATGTGCGCCGGGCAGACTCGTCATGGTTAGGTCTGCGCAGGTCGCGCGCATCGGGTCGCCATATTGATTGCCATCGATGCTATTCATCAAGTCGAGGTCCCCGTTGACGAAAAGCACTGGTTGCACGATTCGCCCTCCGTTTGGAGCCTTAAGCGCATAGGCGACGTTGGCGTCGTCGTTGAGGTACCACGCGCAGGGGGCCCGGAAGCCTTGGCCATTGAACGCCTGTACCAGCAAGGCGAAATCTGCCGGTGGCCAGAGAGCCGGGTCAGGTTGAATGGATGGTGCGCGGTGCGCGGCACCGAACCGACCTCTCTTGCTTGTGACGGACGCATTCGGCGCGGGCTTGCCGACGCTGGCGGGGTCGCCTCGCCGAAAGATCGAAGCCAGTGATGCTGCCTTGTCTGCATCCAGATCGGCAACGGCCGACTTGAAATGCGTCGTGTAATAGCGGTAGTAGTCCCATTGGCCGTCCGGATACTGGTCAGCCGGATAGATCGCTCGGTCTACCAGAGGAACGAGTGTCGGAAGAGCATTCGCTTCCGGAAAATACGGCACTGATATCAGCACGACGCCCTTGCTGCGCTGAGGCTCATGCGCGACCAACGCACCGGCCACAACACTGCCCCAGTCGTGGCCGACCCAGAGCGCAGGCTGGCCTCCAAGGTGGTCATGGAGTTCCGCCATATCCGTTACGACTTGCTCGGTGGTGTAGGCGTCGTTAGACGCGGGGACAGACGAACTGCCATAGCCACGCATATCAGGAGCGATGCAGCGCCAACCGTCGGCAGCGAACGCGTCCATTTGTGCGCGCCAGATCAAACTGAGCTCAGGCCAGCCGTGAAGAAAGATCATCA
>CALMON010000217.1 GCA_937871785.1 uncultured Granulicella sp. | reverse complement strand
GTTTGATTGCAGGAAAACGCTCTTCTGTTTAAAGAAACGGCGAGCCATGAGGCTCGCCGTTTGTTGGATTGCTTGCCCGGCTTACGCCTTGCCTGCCAACTGCCGCAGCACGTACAGCAGAATGCCGCCGTGCTCGTAGTAGAGGATTTCCTGCGGGGTGTCGATGCGCACGGTGACGGCGAACTCTGTTTTTGTGCCGTCCGCGTCGGTGGCGATCACGGGAATGTTCTTGCCGCTGGCGAACTTGTCGTCGAGCATCGCCTTCAGGTCGCCGGGCCTGGCGCCGAGCGTGAAGGTTTCCTCACCGGTCAGGCCGAGCGACTCGGCATTTTCGCCGTGCTGGAACTGCAGCGGCAAAATGCCCATACCCACAAGGTTTGAGCGATGAATGCGCTCGTAGCTTTCGGCGATCACGAAGCGGATGCCGAGCAGCCGCGGTCCCTTCGCCGCCCAGTCGCGCGACGAGCCTGAGCCATACTCCTTACCGGCCAGAATCGCGAGCGGCACGTTGCGCTTGGCGTACTCGACCGACGCGTCGTAGATGCTCATGCCGGTGCCTTCGGGCAGCAGCCGGGTGACGCCGCCCTCGGTGCCGGGGGCAAGCTTGTTGCGCAGCCGCACATTCGCGAACGTGCCGCGCACCATCACCTCATGGTTGCCGCGGCGCGAGCCGTAGCTGTTGAAGTCCACCGGCTTGACGCCGTGATCGACCAGGTACTTGCCTGCCGGGCCGTTCAGTTTGATGGAACCGGCTGGCGAAATGTGGTCGGTCGTGACGGAGTCGCCCAGCACCGCGAGCACGCGCGCGTCGGTGATGTCGGTGACAGGCGCGGGCGTCGCGGGCATGCCGTCGAAGTACGGCGCCTTGCGGATGTAGGTCGAGTCGGCCTCCCAGCCATAGGTGTCGCCGCTCGGGAACTTGAGGTTCTGCCAGTTCGCGTCACCGTCCGACACGGTCGAGTACTGGTGGCGGAACATTTCAGAGTCGATGCACGACGCGACCGTGTCCGACACTTCCTTCTGGGTCGGCCAGATGTCCTTGAGGAACACGGGCTCACGCTTGGCGTTGTAGCCAAGCGGGTCGGTCGTGAAGTCGTGCGAAATGTGTCCGGCCAGAGCGTACGCGACGACCAGCGGAGGGCTCATCAGGTAGTTGGCGCGAACTTCCGGCGAAATGCGGCCTTCGAAGTTGCGATTGCCGCTGAGGACCGACACCGCGACCAGACCGTGGGCTTCGATAGCCGCTGAAACGTCCGTGGGCAGGGGGCCGGAGTTGCCGATGCAGGTCGTGCAACCGTAGCCGACGACATGGAAGCGCAGTTTGTCGAGGTACTGCAGCAGACCGGCGCGCTGATAATAGTCGGTGACGACGCGCGAACCGGGGGCGAGCGACGTTTTGACCCAGGGCGGCATGGAAAGCCCGGCATCAACGGCCTTTTTCGCGAGCAGACCCGCCGCCATCATCACGTAGGGATTGCTGGTATTGGTGCAGGAAGTGATGGCCGCGATCACGATCGAGCCGTTATCGAGGTACTGCTCGACAGGAACGCCAAAGCGGGCTTCGACGGTGTTCTCGGGAGGGGCAATGGCGACCGCCGTGCCACCGGTCTCAGTGCCGTCGGCGTGGGTGGTGGTCATCACCTGCACCATGGCTGGCGCGACGGGGGCGGGGGCACCCTTGTCGCCGATCAGGTCACCGGTGAGCGAGGCATGGCCGCCCTCGCCTTCCCACCGCACCATCTGGCGCGCGGCGGTCTTGTTGGCGTTCGGCCCCAGCAGCGCCGGAAGCTGCTGCGCAAAGCTCGCGGGCGTTTCCGACAGCAGAACGCGGTCCTGCGGGCGCTTGGGCCCGGCAACGCTCGGCTGCACGGTGGAAAGATCAAGCTCCAGCATAGCGGAGTAAACCGCTTCGGGCGCTTCCGGTGTGTGGAACAAACCCTGCGCGCGATAGTAGGCCTCAACCAGCGCAATCTGCTCGTCCGTGCGGCCGGTCAGGCGCAGGTAGCGCAGGGTTTCCTGGTCGACGGGGAAGATGCCGCAGGTTGCGCCGTACTCTGGCGCCATGTTGGCGATGGTGGCGCGGTCGGCCAGCGGAAGCTCCGTAATGCCGGGGCCGTAGAATTCCACAAACTTGCCGACGACGCCGAGTTTACGCAGCGCTTCAGTCACCGTCAGCACGAGGTCGGTAGCGGTGGTGCCTTCGCGCAGCTTGCCTGAAAGTTTGAAGCCGACGACCTGCGGCACAAGCATCGACACCGGCTGGCCGAGCATGGCGGCCTCGGCTTCAATGCCGCCGACGCCCCAGCCCAGAACGCCCAGCCCGTTCACCATGGTGGTGTGCGAGTCGGTGCCGACGACCGTGTCGGGGTAGGCGGTCACGCTGCCGTCGGCCTCGGGGGCCGTCGTAAAGGCTACGCGCGCCAGGTATTCGAGATTGACCTGGTGGCAGATGCCCATGCCGGGCGGTACGGCGGAAAAATTACGGAAGCCGGTCTGGCCCCACT
>CALMON010000216.1 GCA_937871785.1 uncultured Granulicella sp. | reverse complement strand
ATCTTGTCCAGCATGGCATAACGATGTGGGTACAAGATGCGCGCCACCTCTTCGCAAGGTGTTCCTTTGCTCAAGGTGTACATCACCAACGATTCAGAAAAATCCTCATCTTTGCTTGAATCCGCGTACTGCGATACAGACTTGCCATCGGCTTTCATGGCGTCCTGCCACGGTTGCCAGTCACTATCTTTTGGCCACGTCGTTTTCGACAAGGTGTGACCCGATTCGTGGATGGCCGTTGCATCCATAATCTGCGGAGAATCTTTTTCAATTGGGTAAATCTTCATGTTGCCGTCCGCACCGGCAGAAGCTTCAGAACGGAAATCCGGAGTCTTGTACACCTCGGCCCAGTGCGCATCGTCTGGACTCTTTTGTGGACTCACGGTGACGGTATTCATTTTCGCTAGCTCCGCGGGCGGTACGGCACCCAGGGAATTCGCTACGTCTTGGTTCGATGGTAGCTTGGTGCCGGCCTCAGTCGGTCCCGCATCGGCTCGGTAGATCGTTACATCTTTGCCGTTGATCGTCGCAACCTGTTCCGTGGCTGGCACGGGGCCTGCGCCACCGGGAAACTGGTGCTGCACCTTCTTTGCAGGTCCGAGCGTTGGCTTCGCCCGCGTGCGATCGAACTGCTTTTTGGTTCCGCTTACTCGGAAACCCTTCTTGAGGTAATCGCAATCCAGTTTCTTCGGCGCAGGCACCTTTTTTGGCGGGATTCCCGCCGGGCTGTCCCCTACTTCGCGCGAGTGGAACATGCTTTGCATGTGGATGCGGCCGTTTGGCGCGGCAAAGATCATGTCGCCCGCCGTTTCGAGCACAATGGCCGGACGACCGTCGGTGGCATCATGACTTTCGGTCAACATGAGCCGGCTGCTGGTCGGGGTCGCTATGGAAATCGTTTCTTTGCCCGGCGTGTCGACCAGCGTAATTCGGTGGCCGCTCTTGGTCACAAGCCGTTTAACGTCGTTGCCGGCGAACTCCGAGCCGTTGGTTTCCCCAGGTATATGGAAGCCGGCCGCCGGCGGTTTGTGTACACCATTCCACGCCGAGCCGACCACATAGGGCCGTTCGGAGTCGCCCTCCTCGAAGCTGATCAGCACTTCCTCGCCGAGCTCAGGCAGAAACAGCATGCCGCGGCCGGGTCCGGCATGCGCACTCAGCAGCCGCACCCAGGTCGTTTCGTTGTCTGCCTGCCAGTAGTACCGCACGCGGATGCGGCCCTGGTTATGCGGGTCATGATTGTCGACGACACGAGCGGCGTACACGCCGTCCAGCAGCGGCCGCGGGGGCCGCACCGGTGGCGACCACGTCTGCGCGGGCGTCGCTGTAAATCGGTTGTCGTAGCCCTGAGTGGTCCATCGGTGGTCGCACGATACGATGCCGTACGTGGCGTCTACGTCAAGCAAACCGGTGATCTGGATGGTGTCGCCGGCGCGCACTCCAGGGTTGCGGCTGATGCCATGGCAGATGACGGTGTTGGCCGTGCCGCGCCGCGCTTCGCGGGCGAGCCTGGCCTGCATATCCGCCAATGTGGCGGAGCGGTTGCGATCTACGGAGATCGCGGCGACATTGCCAGCTGCCTGCTGCACGCTGGAAACCATGCTCGCCGCGGCATTGCCGTACATGGGTACGGACCCGGAGGTGCCGCCGAACACCTCGCTTTGCATGGTCTGATAATCGTAGTGCGCGCCCTGGGCGGATACCGGGCGAAGCTGCCCTTCAACAGTCCATTGCAGCAGGTTGTACTCGCCGACCCGCCAGGTCAGTTCCGTGCCAGCGGCAAAGGCCGTCTGCACTTCGAGGCCGCCCGAGCCATCCACCGCGGGACGAAACCAGGCTTCGGTGTCATCGACCAGACGCGAAACGAAATGAAAGTCGTCCTCATCCCATTGCACGTAACTCAGCGTGGCCCCGCCAGGCATCGCCCCCGATAGGCTGACTCCGCTGGCGGCCACTACCTGTTGCGCAACGGCCTGCGCGTTCTGCTGTCGAAAGTACCGCAGCCGCGTGCCCTGCGCCATCTTCCATGTCGCCGAAACCGCTTCAAGCTCCGCCCCCCAGGCACCGCTGATCTCGTAGATCAGCCGCATGCTGCGCACGAAGCCATGGAAAATGATGTTTTCCGTTTCGTCGAGATTGAACGTGGACACCTTGAACTCTTTGCCCGCGTAATCTTCGACCGGGGGCCGGCGATCGGGCGTGTCGCGCAGAACCACGCGAGCAGTCCAATGCGCGTTGAGCTCCTGATGGACATCCAGCTCCTTCAGCAGCGCAGACGCGAGCGTCTCGTCACCCAGCGTGAGGTAAGGAGTCGACATCCAGGTGGTGCCCCTTTCTGGCGACGCGAAGACTTGTTAAATACTAACGCGATTGACGGAAGTCGATCGCCCCCAAAGAAGCTGTTCACGATCCCGAAAGCAGAAGAACGAAGAAGGCGAGAGGGGACCGTCGGAGGGCTGGTGCTGAGCCAGAAGCAAGGGCCATGGAAACTGCCTATCTCCGGAAACAGCTCCAAGGATGTCGCGTATGCTGGAGGCTCGCTGCATGAATATCCCCTGGACCAAGCTGCCCTTCGCGTTCGACCCCGCGCCCTTACAGCGAGAAGTGTTCGCCCTGGCTCCAGATTCCTGGGTTCCCCACTTCAACGCCGCGGACTACGCAGGAGAATGGAGCAGCGTGTCCCTGCGCTCGACCAGCGGGCGCGCCGATGACATTCTTCCCGGGGTAAGCGGCACGGAAAGCAGCGTCTTCTATGACACACCGCTGCTTGCCGCCAACCGGCATCTGCGCGCCGTGGTCGAAACCTTTCAGTTTCCGCTGAAAGCGGTGCGTCTGCTGCGCCTGCATGGCGGCTCGCGGGTAAAGGAGCATTCCGACGGCGACCTGCGTCTCGCGAATGGAGAAATTCGCGTTCACGTGCCCATTCTCACGAGCGATCGGGTGGAATTTATCGTGAGCAACCGGCAAATTCCGCTGCGCGCGGGTGAATCGTGGTTCATCGATTTTTCCAAGCCGCACCGCATCCACAACGCAGGTGCGGCGCCACGTATTCACCTCGTCATAGACGGCACGCTGAACGGTTGGGCTGCCGACCTGCTCGAGCGCTCCTGCCGCGAGATCGAGTCGCCCACCTTCGTTCCCGCAGGCGTTCAGGCCTTTGATCGATTCCGCGAACTGGTCTATAGAGACCCGGCGCTGCAAGCCGATTTGATGGCAAAACAAAGCGCGCCTGACTTGCTGAATGCGGTTGTCGCCGCCGGGGAACGTTTCGGGTTTCTATTCACCTTCGCAGACGTCCAGTCACTGACGGCAGCGCACCACCGCGAGTGGACGATGAGGTCTACCGTTTGAGCAACGACCCGCTTGCCAGCAACAACCCGCCCGTCAACGTCGCCGCACCCGCCAGCCTCGCCGGCTGGGTTCCCTCGCACATGCTTTGGCGGGACGGCGAACCTGTCATCCAGTGGGCCTTGCTCGGTGAAGAACGCTTGCTGGACCCCTTCTTCGAGCAGACCCTGCAGCGTGTCATGCGGCGGCCATTTCAGCAGCTCTTCCGGCGTGAAACGACGGTCGACGAGGTACTCGCGTGGACGGCCATCTGCCAGCGCCTGCCGCTGCGAGGCGTAATTTTTCATATGTCGCGCTGCGGCTCAACGCTGATCTCGCAGATGCTCGCGGCCGTTCCCCACCATGTCGTCGCGTCCGAACCCGCGCCGCTCGACCTCCTGCTCCGCGCGCCGCTGCACCGCCCGGGTCTCCCCCTGGGCACCCACCTGGCCTGGATACGCGCGATGGTCGCCGCGCTTGGCCAGCCCCGCACGGGCGCAGAGGACGCATTTTTTCTGAAACTGGACTGCTGGCACGTGCATCAGGTCGATCTGCTGCGCGCCGCTTTTCCGGAGGTACCCTTTCTGTTCCTTTACCGCGACCCGATTGAGGTCATGGTGTCGCACGCGCATATGCCGGCGTCATGGACTGTCCCGGGCATCGTGCATCCCCTGGTACTGCAACTGAAACCAGAAGACTGGGACCCGCAACATCCCGAAAGATACTGTGCCCGGGCGCTGGCGCACATTTGCGACGGCGGCTTGCAGGCCGCTGCGCGTTGCGACGCTCTCCTGGTCAACTACACCGAGCTTCCCCAGGCCATGTACAACCGTGTTTTCGCGCATTTCGGCCTCGCGCTCGGCGATCTGCCCGCAATGCTCAACCATTCGCACCGGGACGCAAAATCCCCCGGTCAGCGCTTTGAAAGCGACAGCGCCGCCAAGCAGGCCGCGGCTACCCCGAACCTGCGCGCCGCCACGGCCCAGTTTCTGCAGCCCGTCTACGACCGCCTTGAAGCAGCCCGAGTTCGTCAACTCGCTATCGATTCGCCGACCCCCTGACCGGGGATTTCAGCGAACCACCCCCAAAGTTGTACGTGGCTGCGCTACACTTGCGTTACTCACCCGCTTCCAGACAGATTTCCGGTCTGATCGTTTGCCCGAGGGGTCCCGATGTCAAACCGTCGCTCATTTCTTAAGCTCTCCGCCACGGCGGCTACCAGCGCCATGCTGCTTCCGAAACTCGGCTGGAGCCAGGCCGACCGCCTGGGCGGTCCCGTTTTTTCGAACGCAAGCGTAGGGGCCTACCAGCAGGGTCTCATCACCCTCGTCGGCTTCCAAAAGCTGGTCGGATCGGAGTTCAAAGCCTTTCTGGACAACAACGAGGCCGCCTGGCTGCGCTTACGCCAGGCCGTCGCGATCGACTATTCACTTACTCCGGAAAAGAAGAAGGCGCGGCTCGCCGCGCAGCAGGTAATCGCCCCCACCGGCGCGGATCTGACCCTCGCCCGTAACCCCGTACAGCCCGACACCTTTGAGCTGCGCTTCGACATCCGTGGGCCTAACTTTCCCCAGAACAGCTACCTGCTCGATCACGGCACCCTGGGCCGTTTCGTCGCTTACCTGCAGCCCAGCACCCCCGGGCGCTGCTATGCGACGTTTACCAGCTTTCCGGCAGCCGGCCAATCGAACGCGCGCCACGGCGCCGTGGTCGAAGCCCCGCCGGCCGGTCTGTAAACAGGTCGGCGCGAAGCAGTTGTTTCGCGGTGATGTGCTGTGGCGTTGTTCTTGCTTCCGGATAGGTCCGGGCTTCAGCCCAAACATCAAGACGCGGTGACAAGTCGGGCTTTACCCCCCTGGGACATCGTCCTGAACGGCAAGCAGGATCTGCGCGAAAACAGGTCAACGCACTCGCCAGGACAGCCTTACTCGCTGATGCGATTGATCGTGGCGTCATAGGTCATCCGCCCGTGCAAAGGTCCGTGCGCCACCAGGAAAACCTCGAGCGCCGCTTCGCCTTCCGGCACCAATGCGGTGATGCGATCCGGCAGCCGAGGCTCCAGTGGTCCCGTAAAGCGGAGTGCGAAGCTGTCGTTTGAGCGGAGCGCCCCACGTCCCGGCCCTTTGACGCGCAGCGCTTCCACCGATTGGAGCAGCAAGGGTGCGCTCAAACCCGTTTCGCTCTGCGCGAGCAGCGTTTTGCCAACCAGCGTCTGGAAATACCGTGACCCGAGCCCCCACGTCACCGATCCGTCCTTTCGGCCTTCCGCCGCAGCGCCCGCACTCTCGAAAGCCGCCCCGCTGGCGCTGTACTCCATGGAGGTGTTTAGCCCATCGCTGGCCGTTTGCACAAAGCCTGCGCGTGCGTACAGATGCGCCGCCGGGTTGTCGAACCGCACCGTCAGCAGCACCGGCACGCGCCTTTCCCGCCCTTCCCTGCAGACCTGTTCGAGCAGCCGTGTACCGATCCCCTTCTTGCGAAATCTTTGCAACAAAGCCACATCCACAACCCGGATCGCGTCCGTGCCGCGGTGCAGCAGCCACCTTCCGGCGCGCTCGTCCCCCGCCCACACGATGGCGTCGTCTGCATCGGGAAACTGCGCCGCATGTCCACTCCTCTGCGCCCGCCATTGCATCTCCAGCAGTTGCTCCAGCGCGGGCGCGGGCAGGCCGAGGCTGGCAAACTCCGGCGCACGCACCTGCCGAAACAGCTCACCCAGAAAGGCGGTGTCTCCGGGCGTGGCGGGGAATAATTGAACCGTCAGGGGGTCAGGAAAATCCATACGGGTCTACTTTACCGGCAAACGGCAGTGGGTTCATCTCCCTTCCGCAGCGGGGTTCATCTCCTTCTTACTGAAGTTTCACAAACCGTCGTTTTTGTTTTGACACCGACGCCTCGTCCTCGATAAGGTTAGTTGTCTTCAAAACTTTTGTTGAATATGATCTCTGCTGCAAACGGCTGCCTACCGTTTTACGGCTCTTGTTCCAGGCGGAACCACATCCACACCGGCGAAGTCACAACCTACGTGGCCGCGAGCGTGGATTCTTTGTGGAGTGATTCTTGAACCGACCGTTCCGTTCTCTTGTGTCCCGTCCCGCCACCGCCATTCTGCTGGCCGTTGCCGCTCTCGCCGCGCATGCCCAGTTGCCCGTTTCGCAGGACGCGCACGTCAATTCGACACGAACGGCCGTGAACTTCGGTTACTTGTCGAACCTTTACGTCGGAGGCGGCAATACGGCCTTCGTTCAGTTCGACCTTTCTTCCCTGCCCGCCGGCATGACCGCGGCGCAGGTGTCGCGCGCGTCCGTGCAGCTCTTCGTCAACCGCATCAATACGCCCGGCCCCGTGACCATCGCGCCGGTCACCTCCGCCTGGACCGAAGGCGCGGTCACCTTCGCCAACCAGCCCTCCGTCGGTGCTGTGACGACGACCTTCACTCCGGGAGCTTCCGGCGTGTTCGTCACGCTGGACATCACGGCGCTCGTACAGGGCTGGATTACCAATCCTGCGTCAAACAACGGCATCGCGATCACTTCCCCGGCCGGCAACTATCTTTTCGATAGCAAGGAAAACGACCAGACCGCCCACTCCGCGGGGCTTAACGTGATCGTGACCAGCGTAGGAGCTACCGGAGCCACTGGCTTCACCGGGGCGCAGGGCGTTCAGGGTGTCACCGGCTTTACTGGTGCGACCGGTGTCGCCGGGACCAACGGGACCAACGGCTTGAACGGTTTCACCGGCGCTACGGGTGCCCAGGGAGCCACCGGCGTTCAGGGCATTGCCGGCGTTACGGGCTTCACAGGCGCGGCCGGTGCGACAGGCCAACAAGGCATTTCCGGCAACACAGGTGCAACCGGAGCTCTTGGCTTCACCGGTGCTGCAGGTACCGCAGGAAGCACAGGCTTTACGGGCGCGACCGGCGTTGCCGGTGTCGCCGGCTCGACGGGCGTTACAGGATCAACCGGTTCCCTCGGCTTTACGGGCGCGACCGGCTTCACAGGCGCGACCGGCCTGACGGGCAGCACAGGCCTCGTCGGCTCGACCGGCGTCGCAGGTTCGACGGGCTTTAAAGGATCGACCGGCTCGATCGGCTTCACAGCCTCGACCCCACTCACGCGCAATA
>CALMON010000215.1:6550-56910 GCA_937871785.1 uncultured Granulicella sp. | reverse complement strand
CCGAAGAGTTGCGGCAGGAGCTGGCCGCGGCGGGGCTCCATGTCATCGAAGACCAGGGCAGCGCCGAGATGAGTGCGCGGCTGTTTGCCGGCCGCGAGGACGGACTGACACTCCGGGGAGCCGCGGGGCGCATCTGTTATGCAGTATGTTCAACAGGCGAAAGCCGGGGACCCACCACCGATGACGTATGACGAAGCCCTGACGCTGCTGGCAAAACTCGGCCCCGAACTGCTTACGGTAGAAACCCCGGGGGGCAGAGTCGCGCGTAAGTTTACGCTGGACGCGGTGCGCCGGCTCTTGGAGCGGCTCGGGCAGCCGCAGGCGAGCTTCCCGTCGGTGTTGATCGCGGGCACCAACGGCAAGGGCTCGACGGCCGCGACTCTGGCAAGCATTGCGGCGGCGGCGGGCCTGCGCACGGGGCTGTACACCTCGCCGCATCTGCTGCGCGTGAACGAGCGGGTGCAGGTGGCCCAAGCCGGGGGAACGCTACAGCCGATTGGCGACGACGACTTTGCGCGTCTGCTGACGCAGGTCGACGTGGCGGCCCGCGAGCTTGTCGACGCCGGCTCGCTGCCCAACTACCCAAGCTTTTTTGAGCTGCTGACGGCGGTGGCCTTTTGCCGCTTTGCCGAGGCCCGGGTGGAGTTGGCCG
The DNA here is from genome assembly GCA_937871785.1 of uncultured Granulicella sp. GTDB lineage: Bacteria > Acidobacteriota > Terriglobia > Terriglobales > Acidobacteriaceae > Granulicella. The sequence continues at coordinate 56,258 of CALMON010000215.1, read as the reverse complement.
TGCTCGAAGTCGGCCTTGGCGGACGGCTGGATGCCACCAACGTCGTTGAGCCGCTGGTGTCGGTGATCACCGACATCAGCATGGACCACATGGAATACCTGGGCGCGACGGTCGGCGCGATTGCCGCGGAAAAAGCGGGCATTCTGCGCGAAGGCGGCGTTCTTGTGACGCTGTCGCAACATCCCGAAGCCAACGCCGCCATCGGCGAAGCGGCCGTGGCGAAGAACGTGCGCGGTGTCGATGCGTCGCGCTATCTGCCGCCGACACGGCTGCAAGCGGCAGCGAACCGCGCACCCGGAACGGCCTCGACCCTGGCGCGGAATGCGTATGAGCTTGCGATCGAAGGCGAAGTTGTGCGGATCGACTCGCCGCTGGCCGGGCAGCACCAGCAGCGCAACCTCGCCCTGGCCGTCGCAACGGCGGTGGAGTTGCGCATGAACCACGGCTTTGCGATTCCGAATCGAGCCATTGAAGCTGGTGTGCGGGAAACGGCGTGGCCGGGCAGGCTGGAGTGGCTGGCCGCTATTGCCGCTGATGGAGCAGCGGCGGGGCACGCCCCGCTGCTGCTCGACGTGGCGCACAACCCGGCGGGAGCCTGGACGCTGCGCGCCGCGCTGGCGCAACTGCCCGAAGCGATGCCGCGCACGTTGATCTTCAGTTGCCTGCGCGACAAGCAGGTCCGCGAGCTGGCGCAGGTGCTGTTTCCGCTGTTCGACTCCGCCGGCGGCGACCCGCTGCGTGCGCACGACCACATCGTTCTGGCCCCGATCCAGAACTCGCGCGCGGCTACCGTGGAAGAGTTATTGGCCGTCGCCCATGCGATGGATGTGCCTGCCCATGCGGCTCCGCACCTGCCCGCCGCGCTGCTGCAGGCGCGCGCCGTCACACCGGCGGGCGGCGTGATCGTGGCGACGGGAAGCGTATTTCTGGTGGGGGAACTGCGCGCGCTGGCCATCGGTGCGTAAGCGTCCGAACGCAGCTACACTAGCCGGATGGGAGAGAGTAGCCGGATGCAAGACACCCTCGATACCGCCGCCGAACGGCGCTCCGTGCCGGCGACGCAGCCGGAAGAGCCGCCCGCGAGCGCCGTCGTGGCCGAGCATCGCATCGACCACCATGTCCCGTTCGGGCTCAAGTGGCTTTCGTATCTCCTGCTGATCCCGCTGATCGCGGCGGCGACCATTTTCTTCGGCACTGTTTCTTTGCTGGCCGGACTGTGGGATAAGAGCGGCCGGCAGCAACATGCGATCGCGCGCACCTGGGCTCGTCTGCTGCTGCGCCTGGCGCTTTCGCCGGTCGAAATCGTCCACCCCGAGCGGCTGCAGCGGCATCCGGTCGCGGTCTATGCCTCCAACCACCTGAGCTATTACGACACCCCGGTGCTGTTTGCGAAGCTGCCGTTTCAGTTCCGCATCCTGGCCAAGGCGGCGCTGTGGAAGGTGCCGTTCATCGGCTGGTACCTGAACCACAGCGGGCAGGTTCCGGTCGATCAGACCTCACCGCGCTCCGCCATCGCGAGCCTCGGCCGCGGCGTGCGCACGCTGGCCGGAGGCATGCCGATGATGGGATTTCCGGAAGGCGGTCGCGCGTGGAACGGGAAAACGAGAAAGATGGTGAGCGGCGCGGCCTACATGGCGATCAAGGCCGGCGTGCCTATCGTCCCGGTAACACTGGTGGGCACTTATGAGCTGCTGCCGATCCACGTGTACGCGCTGCGGCCGAGACCGCTCAAGATGATCGTCGGCGAGCCGATCCTGACCACCGGCATGGCCGCGCGCGAAGCCGACGCGCTGACCGCGCAGGTGCGCGCCGAGATTACCCGAACCTACATGCAGGAGGCTGGACGGGTTGAATCGCTCCGCGGCCGCTCCGCTTGATAGGCTGGTGACATGATTGCGCATTTGCGGGGCAGGGTGTTGGCGAAGGAGCCCGGTTGGGTGGTGCTGGAGTGCGGCGGCGTGGGCTATGAAGCGCTGATTTCCGTGCCGACCTATGTGGCTTTGCCGGCTGCCGGGGCCGATGCGTCGCGCCACATCCACACCCATGTGCGCGAAGACGCGCTGCGGTTTTTCGGCTTTTCCGACCGGCAGGAAAAAGAGCTTTTTCACAAGCTGATCGCGGTTTCCGGCATCGGACCGACGCTGGCCATCAAGGTGCTGAGCGGCATTTCGACCGAGCGCTTCGTGGGCGCGGTGCGCGGGCTCGACCATACGACGTTGACGAAGATTCCGGGTGTCGGCAAAAAAACGGCCGAGCGCATTGTGCTGGAGTTGAAAGACAAGCTCGACGACCTGGTGGGCTTTACCGCGGGCGCGGCAGCCCCGGCGGCGACCTCGCTGGGCGCGGTTGCGGACGACGTGCTGAGCGCGCTGGTGAACCTCGGGTATCCGCGGCCGGTGGCGCAGAAGGCGGTCGAAGCGGCGGCCAAGGATGCGGCGATCCGAGGGGATTTCGAAGGGCTGTTCCGGGCGAGTATGTCGGCGGTGAAATAGGGGGCGGGTGGATCTGCTTTTGCTGTTCCAGCGGCAGGAACAGCGTGTCGTACGAGTCTACGCCCGCCGCCGATACCTCACCGCGAACTCATACCCGGCGTTCGGCGGAAACAGCTCCGCGATCAACCGCAGCCGCGTGGCGAGCGCGGCTGCGGCGAGCAGGGGGTACTCGCGCTCGCGCAGTTCGGAATAGTCGAAGTCGACTGTAAGCGACAGCAGGTAGATCGCCAGCGAGTCCGAAAACGCGGCGGACACGAAGTTGCCGCGTTCCTTTTCATCGATCACGCCGGTGCCTGCCGGCGTGGCGGGCAGCGCAAAGGCGCGGCCACGGCGTGGCGAAGGGGCCGCCACAGCGGAGGGCTCTTCCGCGTGGATCGGCCGGCCCAGCGCGAGGTTGCGGGCTTCCCAGGCGTCCATGCTGGTTTCGCCGCGAACCGCCGTTGCGCCCGCACCGGTGGCCTGCTCCCAGGCCAGCGCGGCAAACCGCTCCGGTACACCGGTTTCGTCCACAAAGGCGTGCGCGATGTTGATGAAGAACTCAAAGCACAGCGCAAAGCGGTCGCCCATCAACCGGGTGGAAATAAAGATGCCCTGCTGGCCACTGCCGATCGACACGTTGCGGTGGCAGATCGCCTGCTCGTCGAGATCGGTCGAATACTCGGCCGCGACCATGGCCTGCTCGGGCGCGGTCTTCGCGGTGGCAGTAGCGCCTTCCGCGGCGGGCTCGCGCAGGGCAAGGGGTACAAAAAAGTAGGTGTTGCCCTTGAGGGCGGCGGTGATCGACGGCGGTACGGCCTCGATCATGCTGTCGAGATCGGGGGCGGGGACGCCGGTTTCGCCAAACGTGGCGAAACGAAGTCCATTCGCCGAGCGGCGGACATCCGCTTCCCGAGCCACTTGTGTAGCGCGTACAAGTCCGGTCTGCACGGTTTCTGCCATGGAGCTATTCTAAATGAGATGACGAATGCATTTGGAGTAGAACGTGCGCGCCGTGAAGGCACTTTGCTGGGGGTCCCCCTGGGAGAACTGGGTTTCTTCCAGACCCTGTTGATGTCGGCCGCCACCGGCTTTGCGGCGTTCTTTGCCGCCACGTTTGTGGCGATCGTGGCGATGCTGGGCTACCTGATCGGCACGGGCAAAACCCCGGATTTTGCCCGGACCTACAAAATCTACGGCGCGCCCGTCGGCGTACTGGTGTTGCTGGTGACGTTCAGCTACCTGATGACGCTGTGGGCCCGCCGCAAATTGCGCCGCGCGTAGGCTAGACTCAAGCGCATGAGGTTCTTCCGCTTCGCCGCCGCCCTTGTTTTCTGCAGCGCAATGGCCGTTTCCGCGCAAAGCCCGGCGGCTCACCCCAACGCCGGTGCGAATACCAGCGTGTATAGCTCGCTCGACCCGAAGACGTGCAAGACCCTGAAGGTTCTGCGCGAAGAAGGCGCCTCTGAACAGGTGTGCCCGGGCGTCGCCGGTTTCGAGCTGCGCGTGCTGGACGGGGACTCTCGCCAAACGATCACCGTTGTGAGTCCTGACGGCCGGCAGCACCCTTTGCGCTATCAGGAAGTGGTGAGCCCCAACTTCAACTCCGTCGGCCCCCGCGCGGAGTGGCGCCTCGCCGCCGGAGGCAAGGTCCCCATCGCCCTGACCGTGCGGCTGAACGTGAGCGAAGATTCGGCCAATCCGTCCAAGCTGACCTCCTATCTGGTGGTGGCGCGCGTGGACGCGGAGAACGTGTGCGTGGTGAAGGTGATCCAGAGCAGTGCTTCCGCTCTGGATGAAGCCCGCGGCGTCGCCGACCACGTGAGCGCGATGAGTTGCCTCAAGCCGGCTTCCTAGGCGGCTGTGTCTCACAACTCACGACAGAGAACTCACAACTGAGAACCGATCGACTCCAGTCTCAGCTGTGAGTCGTCCGTCTCTGCGTTTTCAGTTCACCTCTTGCGAAAACCGGCCCCTCGCCCGGAAACCGCATCACCCGGCCCGGCAAGGCCGTATGATCTCCTTACCGGCTTCCACTTATCCTGCCTTTCGGAGTCATGTCGCTTATGAGCTGTTCACGCACGTTTTTGCGTTGGGGCGCGGCCGCGGCCGTGGTTTCAGCAAGCCTCGTTCCGTCCGTTACGCTGGCCCAGAAAAAGGGCTCAACTGCCCCGCAAACCGAAGACAAAGCGGAAGCCCGGGGCTTGCGCCCGGGAGGCTATTATTCCGCGCAGCCCGCGGCGGAAACGCTCGATATTGCCATGTACGAGCGCATCCGCGCCGAAGGCCTGAACCATGGCAAGGTGATGCAGTTTGCCGGCGGCCTGATGGACGGCATCGGCCCGCGCCTGACCGGTTCGCCCAATATGCGGAAGGCCAATGAGTACACGCGCGACATCATGACTGCGTATGGCCTGGCAAACGCGCATCTTGAAGACTGGGGCGAGTTCGGGATGGGCTGGCAGCAGATCAACACCTGGGCGCGCATGGTGTCGCCCGACCCTGAACCGCTGTGGATGCAGGCAGCGCCGTGGTCTCCGGCGACCAAGGGTCCGGTGATGGGTGACGTCGTCTATGTGCCGCTGGCCGACGCAAGCGAGCTCGACGCGCTCAAAGGCAAGCTGGCCGGCAAGATCGTGCTGCTCGGCGCCATGCGCGCTACGCCCGACATTACCGAGCCGCTGTTTCATCGCTATACCGACGAAGAACTGCATGCCATGGAAGGTCCGCAGGAGCCTCGTGCGGGAACCCCGGCGCCGGCCGATCTGCAGCGCCTGCTGGCCGACCGCACGCGGCTCGCGCAGCTTCGCACCCGCGCTCTCAAGATGATGACCGACGAAGGCGTCGCCGCCATCATCACCCCCAGCCGCGACGGCGCCAACGGCGGCGGCACCGGCATCATCTTCGACGACAACGGAGCGAACCTGGTACGCGGCGCGCAGACCCGCGAAAACGCCGTCGCCATCCCCAATGCTGTGATGATGATCGAGCACTACAACCGGCTGGCACGGCTCGCCACCAACCGCGTTCCCGTGCAGATGGAAGTCAACATCGACACGCGCTTTACCGGCGACCACGAGCACGGTTTCGACACCGTGGCCGAGATTCCCGGCAGCGACCCCAAGCTGAAGGACGAGGTCGTCATGGTCGGCGGTCACCTCGATAGCTGGATTTCCGGCACCGGAGCGACCGACAACGGCGCGGGCTCGATCATGGCCATGGAAGCGATGCGCATCCTGAAGGCGCTGAACCTGCACCCGAAGCGGACCATCCGCATCGCGCTGTGGAGCGGTGAAGAAGAAGGCCTGTTCGGCTCCGCAGGCTATGTGAAGCAGCACTTCGGCCAGTTCGCCCCGGCGGCCGGTGCGGACGCTGGCCAGCCGGCCTACCTGCAGCGCGCGCATGGGCCGCTGACGGTCACGCCGGAGTGGGAAAAGCTGGACGCTTACTACAATCTCGACAACGGCACGGGCAAGGTGCGCGGCGTGTACACGCAGGGCAACTATGCCACAGCTCCCATCTTTGAGCAGTGGATGGCGCCGCTCTACGACCTTGGCGTGAGCACGGTGACCAACCGTAACACCGGCGGCACCGACCACCTGAGCTTCGACGCCGTGGGGCTCGCCGGCTTCCAGTTCATCCAGGATCCGATGGACTACGAAACCCGCGTGCACCACTCGGACATGGACACCAACGACCGTCTGCACCCGGCCGATCTCGAACAGGGAGCCATCGTCGAGGCCATTTTCCTGTGGAACACCAGCGAGCGCGAGGCCATGATGCCGCGCAAGCCGTTTCCGCATCCGGAAGACGAACAGCGCCTGAACGCGCCCATCCCGGGGCTCTACCCCAACGCCGTTCCGGCCCCGGACAATGGCAAACCGGGCGCTCCGGACGGCACGATCACCCGGGTCCCGCGTGGCTCCGCGCCTCCGGGTCTGTAGACCGTTGCCTGGGGGTGTCAGCGCGGCGGGTTTGCCCGAATCGCGATACCATCGCCAAAGCGGACGTAAATGCGTCTCCGATCACCCCTATGCCAACGCACTTTCAACCCGCAGCCCTTAAATTTCTAAGCGGCCTGGCGAAAAACAACGACCGCGACTGGTTCGAGGCTCGCAAGCCGGTATTCGAGCGCGAGTTGAAGGAACCCATGCTGGCCGCCATCGACGAGATCAACCACGCCATGGAAGGCTTTGCGCCAGAGCATGTACGGCCTCCGCATAAGATCATGATGCGCATCTATCGCGACATCCGCTTCAGCAAAGACAAGCGGCCCTATAAGCGGAATCTCGCCGCCTGGTGGGCTCGGCGCGGCATGGAAAAAACCTCTGGCGGTGGGTTTTATCTGCAAATCTCTCCCGAAGGCCTGATGGTCGCGGCCGGCGTGTACATGCCCGAGCGCGATCAGCTTCTGGCCATTCGCCGCCACCTTGCGCTGCACCATGAGGCGTACCGCGCGCTGCATGCGAAGCTGGTCAAAAACAAAGCCCTGGGATTGACCGCGATCGACGGTGCCATGCTGACGCGCACGCCCAAAGGCTTCGACAAGGACGGACCCGCCGACGACCTGCTGCGCGCGCAGAACTGGGGTCTCCACGCGATGCTGCCGGCGAACGCGGTTGAGCAGCCGACACTGGTAGCGGACATCGTGAAGCGCTTCAAGGCCGCCGCACCCCTGGTCGCCATGCTGAACGAGCCAATCGCCATGGGTGAAAAGAAGGCAGGCGCACTTTTGTAAGGCGGCTGGGGGGGTTGCCTGCGTTTGTCCGGCCTTCCGGCACAGCCTCTGTGCGTAGTTGCGCGGCTCACGCTCGCGCCGCACGCGGCCGAGTTTCGGCTCGGAATGGCCCCGATTTCCCGCAAAATCGCGTCAAATCGCTTCGAAAGCGAAGAAAACCTAGGAAAACAGAAGAAATCGGCAAGATTGCCGTTGACAATCGTCTCAGGAAGGTTGAAGGTGAATTGCGGCGTAGTTCTTTGAGCCCGCGTCAACACTGGAGTTTCTCTCACGGACGAGAGAAAACGGTCGCGGTTCGTGACGAAAAAAGTCGCCACCAATTTTGTACAAAAAAGGGAGCACACATGGCAAAGGGTATGACCAAGACGCAGCTCGTCCGCGCAATGGCGGAAAAGATGGAGCTCACCAACAAGCAGTCCGCCTCGTTTCTCGAGATGCTGGCCGAAACGGCCGTGAAGGAAACGAAGAAGAACGGTGAGTTCACCATCCCCGGCATCGGCAAGCTGGTCAAGGCGGAGCGCAAGGCCCGTGTGGGCCGCAACCCACAGACCGGAGAGCCGATCAAGATCAAGGCCAAAACGGTCGTCAAATTCCGCATCGCCAAGGTCGCCAAAGACACCATCGCTCCGCCCAAAAAGTAAGCGGATCAAGCTTGTACGCGGCGCCGGGGCCCATGGCTTCGGCGCTTTTTTTACCGGATTCCGGCGACTTCCGACGGCGACGTCGTCCCGGGCCGCAGCGCCATGCTCAGCAGCGACAGCCCGAACGCCACGATCACGCAGCGCAGCAGCAGGTTCGAGTTGTAGCTCCAGCCGAAGATCGCGAAGCCGACCGGCACGGCGATCATGTAGATTTCTCCCAGCATAGCCTGCGGCCAGCGCGCCGGCACACCGCTGGCGGGAATCCTTGCCGGGGCCGCAGGGACGAGGCGCGGCACGTGAGTGCAATACTCGAGGTACGGCTGCCCCAGTTTCGCGGTGAGAAACGGCTCTTCCGCGGAAATGAGCCGTAGTTGCAGCAGGCCGATGGTGACGATTGTGAAGATCGCTCCGGAAGGCGGCATGATCAGCGCCAGGGCCAGCGTGTGCAGAAACGTGCCCAGGTAGAGCGGATTGCGCACGTGGCGATAAGGGCCGTCGGCGACGACTCCCGCGCCGTGCAGGTCGCCGGATTGCACGACAGCTTCACCGAGGTACGCCGCTCCCCAGGTGCGCAGCCATGCTCCCAGCCCACCGAAAAGAATAGCCAGCAGCAGCAGCGTGACGCTGGCGGCCTCAAAGCGCAGCCAGCCGTGCTGGAAAAACACGATCGCGAGATATTCCCAGATGGTTTTGCCGTGGTCCAGGTGCAGCGCGTAGTTCCAGGGCGCGAAGAAGCCGAGCACATACAGAATGGTGTGCAGGGCGTAGCGGAAGCGGTATTCGAAGCGGGTTGCCTTCATGCCCGGTCTCCTTCTTCGCCCGCGCGGTGGGCCAGAGCCGCCAGAATGGCGTCGAAATCATCCACGCCGGCGTACTCGATGATGACGCGTCCCCTGCCCTTTTTGTCTTCAATCAGCACCTTGAGCCCGAGCGAGCGCCGAAGCTGATCCTGCGCCTCGCGTACGTTAGGGTCCTGTACGGGAGCGGCCTTGGCCTGCACGCTGCCCAGCTTGTTCTCAGGATGCAGCAGACCAGCCACGTAGCTTTCCGTACCGCGCACGGAGAGATGCAGCGTCAGCACCTTTTGCGCGGCAGCCACGATCCGCTCTGCGTCTTCGAGCGATAGCAGAGCACGGGCATGGCCGAAGGAAAGCGCCCCGGCTTCGACCATCTGCTGTACTGGCTCCGGCAGCCGCAGTAGCCGCAGGAAGTTGGCGACCGACGCGCGATCCTTGCCGGTGCGCGTCGCCATCTGCTCCTGCGTCATGCGGAAGTCTCGCGAAAGCCGCTGGAACGCGCGCGCCTGCTCCATGGGATTGAGGTCCGCGCGCTGCAGGTTTTCGACGATCGTCATTTCCATCGCCTGCTCGTCGGCCACTTCGCGGATGATGGCCGGTATGGTCGCCTTGCCGGCGCGCTGCGACGCCAGCCAGCGCCGTTCTCCGGTAATAAGCTGGTAACGCCCCCCCGGCAGGGAGCGCACGACGATCGGCTGAACGACACCGGACGCCGCGATCGAAGACGCCAGTTCGCCGAGCTTGTCTTCGTCGAAGTGGGTTCGGGTCTGGAAGGGATTGCGTTCGATGGTCTCGACCGCGATCTCGAGCGGTTTGCCGGCGCGTTCCGGCGCGGCCTCGGAAGCCGTTGCAGGTGCGGTAGGCTGGGGCGCAGGGCGTGCGGGAAGAAGCGATTCAAGGCCCTTGCCGAGGGCGCGACGTTTTGAATCCGGGGCGGCTGTCGTCATGCTGTTGTCACTCTGGGTTCCTGCCTCGTCATTTTCCGAAAGGCCATAGTTTCGATTTGCGTTTTCGGGCGGCCTCTTCAGCGGCGAGCACTTCTGCCGATCTGGCTGGCGGAAGAGGATCGACGACCAGTCGCTTCCGGGGCCTGGGCGTCGGAGAAGCGATTCCGTTGCGTTCCAGAAGTTCAAGGGTCAGGTCGTGATACGCCTCGGCTCCGCGAGAACGCGGATCGTACAAGGCCACCGGAATCCCATGGCTGGGCGCTTCCGCCAGACGAATATTGCGGGGAATCGTCGTTGTAAACAGGCGGTCGGCAAAGAATCCGCGCAGGTTTTCGGCAACCTGCTGCGACAGATTGGTTCTTTCGTCGAACATGGTAAGCAGCACCCCTTCAAGCGCAAGAGACGGGTTGAAGGCGGCGGAAACGCGATCCAAAGTCGACATGAGCTCTGAAATGCCTTCCAACGCGAAGTATTCCGCCTGCATCGGCACGAGCAGGCCGTCCGAGGCAACCAGAGCGTTCAGGGTAAGCAGGTCGAGAGCGGGCGGGCAGTCGAGCAGGATAAAGGTGTAGGCGTCGCGGATCGGCTCGAGAGCATCACGAAGGCGGTACTCGCGACGTTCTGCTGAGACCAGTTCGACGTTCGCCCCGATCATGTCTTTCGTTCCCGGAACGAGGCTGAGACGGTCGATTCCGGTGGAGACCGTCGCTTCGATAGCCGAAGCGTTGCCCAGAAGAACGTCATAAATCGAGAGGCGGTCCTGGGAGCGCGCGAATCCGAGCCCGCCGGTGGTGTTGGCTTGCGGATCGCAGTCGATCAGAAGAGTGGAAACCCCTTCGAGCGCCAGGCAGGCTGCAAGATTGATGGCCGTGGTGGTTTTGCCCACGCCACCCTTCTGATTCACGATAGCTAACACTTTCGACATCGAAGCCTAGGCTAGCATGTTCCACATGGAACAGTTTCCATCCTCGAACTACGAGAGCGGAGCGGAAGGTGGACCGCGGCGACGAAACCGATTCGTGAGCAGGGGCTTGCGGTAAAGACGCTTTGGCCCGTTATCGACCGTTGCCGCTTCGCGGCGTCGCCGAGGGATCAACATGAGACTCAGCGTGACCGCGACAAGAACCACCAGCAACCATAGGTGGGGAATGCCGAACGTCCACGGAGACATGGTGGATGGAATTACCGTTTGCGCGGCGATCGTCGGATCGACCACCGGTGCAGGACTGGCTGCGACCTGCTCGATAGCAGAGCGGAAGCAGGGAAGCGATTGCTCGAGGGCGAGCCTGGTGACGGGAAGATGGCCTTCCCATGCCGTGGTAAAGCTCCATCCACCCTCCTGTGGTTCAAAGTGAAGGGTCAGCTTGTTGTAGATCAGGTCACGCTGTGGGCGCCCGGTCACCTCGCTTGTGGTGAAGTTTTCGGCGTGGGGACGTCCGCAGTGCTGGATGACCGCCGCCGCTTCGCCTGGCAGAGCATAGGCAGGCACGGTGCAGGCTGACAGGAGTGCGACAGCGAAAAGGCGCTTCATACAACGTACGATGCAGCCTGTCGAGCGCCGATGGTATCGGCGGCGATATTGTCCGCAGTATGCTTTACGAAATGTTCCATGTGGAACATTGTGTGCCACGTCGACAAACGCTAGCAAAAGAGCAGGAAACGGTGAGCACTTTGCGGAATGGACTCTTTGTACGTGACAGAGAGCGTGTCTGCCAGCGCGCTTCCGCCAAGCACCAGCAGTTTCCCCTCAGCCGTTAGCCGCTCGCGTGCCCCCACGAGAGCATCGTCCATTTTGTCGACGGCCCGCAGAGTCACAAGGTCGAATGTCTGCGATGGCGTCATCTCCTCAGCACGACGTGCCCAAAGAGTCGTCGGGAGCTTCAGGACGCGGATGGCTTCGCGAAGGAAAGCAGCTTTTTTACCCTGCGATTCGGCAAGCGTCACACGCATCTCCGGCAGGGCAAGCTGTAGTGGAATGCCGGGAAATCCGGCACCTGAACCAAAATCGAGAGTCGACTGCGCGTCAGGGGCTACCGAACGCAACTTATAAGCGGCAAACAGGCTTTCGCCAAAATGTCTCGTCACAATCTCGCGCGGATCGCGGATGGCCGTCAGGTTGGTGCGTCCGTTCCAGCGCAGAAGCAGGTCGAGATAGGAGGATAGCTGTGTGTAGAGGATTTCTGGAACATGGACCTCGTCTGTAAACGGGGCGAGCAGAGAGCGTATCTCGTCAAGCGAGAGAGCAGGTGTCGGCATGGCGATGGCCTTTCTTGGCAAGAGGTACGTCCGGTGCTACCGGCGGACTCCCGACGGGAGGGTAGCCGTTTGCACGAGCTCCCCGAAGAGGGCGCGCGATACGGCGCTGATCGCAAAGCTGCGCTCAGGATGCCACTGCACGCCTAGCATCATCTGCGCAGGGTCGTTGCGCAGCGTTTCGCCTTCTACCGCCTCCACCACGCCATCTTCAGGTGAGCGAGCGGTCACGTGGAGATGGTCGCCTGGGCGGCTCACGGCCTGGTGATGACTGGTGTTGACGGGAAGACGGTAGAAGCCCTCCTCGAGAGGGGCTTCGGCCAGGGTTTGCGGCGACGCCGCAATGAGCTCGCCGAGTCGCGATGCAGCGGCCACCAGTGCTGTGTGAGCGACAGCGACCTGACCTCCCGCGGAGTGGTTGACGGGCACGGGCGTTAAGTCCTGCACCAGGCTGCCGCCACGCCACACGTTCAAAGACTGAAGACCGAAGCAGATGGCGAGAACGGGCTTGCCTGTAGCCTCCGCATGGTCAAGAAGTCCGAAGTCGATCATCTCGCGAGCAGGGTCTGCGGGAGCCGTAGCCGGGTCGGCGGCGGCACCGTAAAGCTCCGGTCGGACATCGGCAGGGCTGCCGGGCAGGCAAATGCCGTCAATATCGGTAAGAAGCTTGCGCAAAGCTGAAGGGCCCAAGGTGAGAGGCACGCGGACGGCTTCGCCTCCGGATGAGTCAACGGCCTGCGCGTACAGGCCCCAGGATCTGTCATTGTAGGCGGTGTCGGCCCAAGTGGGGGTGGGGATGGCGATTCTTGTTATGCGCTTGATGGCACTCACCTGTTAACTCCTGTGGTTCCGCGGGCTAGAGCGACGATTCAGCTTGCAGGCGTAAATCGCACCAGCAAGACGACTTAGCGAATCCACGCAAGTTCGGGCCAAGAACCATCCTGAATCTGCCCAGCAGCGTAAGTGTACTAGGTGACTCTGCGACGAACAGAATGAGTTTGAGCTCCCTCAATCGATGAGCGAGACTTTAAGCTCCCCCCCACTTCCAAGCGGAGCCTCCGCCGGGGACGAGCGTTGCTGTACCACAGTAGGGCACGATGCACATCGGCCACCATCGTTATGATGGACGCATGGTGAAGGGTGGAACACCGAGCTTCGTTCGAAAGAAACAGGAGGAGGGCCCGCGTGCCTGACAAAGATGTAACAAGAATGCCCGTAACCCTGATCCCGAAGCTCGTGGAGCGGCCTTGGGGGTCGAATCGATTGCACGACTGGTATCCTGCGCCTGTCGCAGGGAGCCTGGTCGGGGAGGTATGGCTCACTGCGGCCGACTGCGTCGCCCAAGATGACGGAAGGACGCTGGAAGCCTTGGCGGCCGCCGACCGCGAAGGCTTCGCCAACGTAGCGGGGCGTGGATTTCCCCTGCTCGTCAAGCTGCTGTACCCGCGCGAAAAGCTTTCCATTCAGGTACATCCGAATGATTCCCTGGCACAGGCGACTCTGGGGCAGCCACGCGGCAAGACCGAGTGCTGGTACATCCTGACGGCGCAGCCGGGGGCAGAGGTCGCGGTGGGCTTCCGCGAAACGCTTTCTCCCGCCAGGCTGCGCGCGGCCATCGCCAACGGCACGTTGGAAGCGCACATGCGCATGCTGAGCGTGAAGGCCGGCGACATGATCTTTGTCGACGCCGGCACTGTGCACGGCGTCGGTCCGGGTATGGTGGTGCTTGAAACGCAGCAGTACAGCGATGTCACCTACCGGCTGTACGACTACGGCCGCGACCGCGATCTGCACATTGAAGCCGGTCTGGCCGCGGTGCGCGAAGAAACCGACGCGGGCCGCGTGGCTCCCGTGGTGATGGACGGATTCGACCGGCTGGTGGAGTGCTCGTACTTCGTGGTGGATCGCTTCCATGTGGCACCGGGGGTGCCGGTGGATCTTGAAGAAGGCCACCGGCTGCAGGTCTTGATCTCCCTCACGGAGGGCTGCCGCGCCGTGGTGCGCGGGGAGGTAAGCGCGTTGACCCCTGGGCACGCCTTTATCGTGCCCGCCGAGGCCGGCCCAGCCACGCTCGACGCGGATTGCGCGGCCGTGGTGATTCGCATCCTCGCTCCGGCGAGTGCCTGACACCCATCCTACCGGCCTGAAAAAGACGGCTCAGAACCGGCAGAGCAACAATCCGACCGGACGCGGGTTTCGTCCTTATAAGCAGACCATGAGAGCCACTGAAATGATTTCTATGAAAAAGACCTTGTTGATGTTGACCGTTGCCGCGTCGCTGTTTGCCGTACTTCCCGCTCGCGCGCAGGGCGGATGCGACGATTCGCCCGAAAACCCGACGCTGGTCCTGGCCGGATTGGCCGGAGGCGCGTTTGCCGTGCAGTCCCTGCGAGCACGTTTCGGAGCGCGTAAGCGGCGATAGTTTTCAGATGTCCACGACGAGGTGCAGTCCTGATCGTTCCTGCTTCCTGATCGTTCCTGCTTCTGGATAGGTCCGGGCTTCAGTCCAGACATCAGAATGGGGTGAACGCCCGCGGCTTCGGGCGCTGAGACTCGGCACCCTGAATAGCCGTACGAATCTGCTATAACGATACGAAATCTGCTCCAGGCAGCCTCGGGGCCTGCGCTACAGGTCGGCGACACTCAGAGTCTGCGGATCGTCGACACGCGCCATCAGCACGGCCGCGAAAAACAGGCAGACGCCTCCGAAACTGACGGCGAGCATCCGGTCGTTGTGCAGGAAGTGGAGCACAAACCAGCCGAAAAACAGCGATGCGATGATTTCCGGCACCACGATAAAAAAGTTGAAGATGCCCATGTAGACCCCTGTGCGGTGCGGCGGCAGCACGGCGGCCAGGATGGCGTACGGCATCGAAAGAATGCTGGCCCAGGCGATGCCTACGCCAGTCATGCCGGCCAGCAGCATGTATCGGCTACGGATGAAGTACACCGACAGCAGCCCCAGCGCGCCACATAACAGGCACAGAATGTGCGTGTTGCGCCGACCGAAAGCGCGTGCCAGCGAGGGTAGCGCGAACGAAAACAGGAAGCAGACCAGGTTGTAGGTTCCGGCGCAAAGGCCTGCCCATTCCAGCCCTTCGCGGTAAGCAGCGGAGTTCGGGCTGGTGCCGCCAAAAATGTTGTGCGCCACGGCTACGCCAAAGTACAGCCACATGCAGAACAGCCCTAGAAAGCTCATCAACTGCACCAGCCCGACGCGCAGCATGGTCTGCGGCATGGCGGTCCAGGCGTCGATGATCTCCTGTACTGTGGCGACGAAGCCGGTATGGTTCTGCTTTTCGGCCAGAAACAGCTCCATGTTTTCGGGCGGGATCTCGCGAGTGGTTGCGACCGTCCACAGCACGGCTGAAAGAAACGCCGCCGCGCCGATGTAGAAGGAGATCCGCACGGTGGTCGGCACCGTACCCGGCAGGGCGGTCTGCGCGACGTGAAAGATGTTCGCCAGTAGCCACGGCAGGGCTGAAGCGACGACCGCTCCCAGGCCGATGAAAAGGCTCTGCATGGCGAAGCCCAGCGTGCGCTGGCCTTCCGGCAGCAGGTCGGCGACAAAGGCGCGGAAAGGCTCCATGCTGATGTTGATCGAAGCGTCGAGAACCCAGAGCGCGCTGGCCGCCATCCACAGCGTGGTACTCGACGGCATCAGCAGCAACATGGCCGTGCTCAGGATGGCGCCGACCAGGAAGTAGGGGCGGCGGCGGCCCAGGCGCGTCCAGGTGCGGTCGCTCATGGTGCCGATGAGCGGCTGGATAAGCAGGCCGGAAAGCGGCGCGGCCAGCCAAAGCAGCGGCAGCCTGTCCGGGGTGGCGCCGAGAACCTCGTAAATGGCAGACATGTTGGCCAGTTGCAGGCCGAACCCGAACTGAATGCCCAGAAAGCCGAAGCTCATGTTGAAGATTTGCCAAAAGCCGCGGCGCGGTTTTTGCATAGGGATCACCGAAAGGTCACGCTGAAGGTTTGGGGCGGAACGGCGGGGGATTTGCGCTTTGCCGTCGCCGCGGCAGCCGGCTTTGCCGGAAAGGGAACGGTGACGGCAACGCCGAGCGGAGTGGTTTCGAGCGCAAGGGAATTGCCGGCGCTGCTGGCGGCGGTCTTTGCGGGGAAGCCGACGACCTCAAAGCGCAGCGCGGTCCACCACGGGGTAAAGCTGCCGGTCTGCCGGGCAAGCGTGACCGTAAGGCTGTCGTCGGCGGCGCGGGTGCAGCTAAATTGCAGGCGCAGATACTGACCTTTGCGGAAGTTGTAAGAGTCGCCGTCGTCGGTGTACAGGTCACCCTGGCAAACATCGGTGGGCGCTGCTGTCGCGGCAGGCGCAAATACCCGCAACGTGAGCGGGCCGGAGGGCGTTTCGCCGGTTGACTGCGTGAGAGGCTGCATGGGCACGATGGCTCCGGCGCGCACATAGACGGGGAGCTTTTCGAGCGTGGGGGTGACCATCAGGGGAGCGAGCGCGGCCGGCCCGGCATCGCGAATTTCAGCGTCGAGCGCGCCCGTTCCGGAAGCGGCCGAAACCCGGCGGTCGAGCGTGGCTCCCGTCCAGTAGTCGTACCAGACGCCGGAAGGAAGGTGGACCTCATACGGGGCGACTTCATCAGGCGACGGGTTATCGGCCACCAGCAGGTGCGGCCCAAAAAGGAACTCGCCGTGGGCGTCGAGGTCCAGGGGATGGCCGTCGGCATTGGCGTGGGGAAACTCGAGAAACAGCGGCCGGAGGATAGGCAGGCCGGTGCGCGACATCTCTTCGGCGGTGGTGTACAGGTAGGGCATCAGCCGGTAGCGCTCTTCGATGAAGCGGCGGCGGATCGCCTCGTGCGCGGGGCCGTCGACCCAGGGCTCGTGGTCGCGCGTGCCCTTGGCGGCGTGGTCGCGGTCGATAGGCTGGAACGCGGAAAGCATCAGCCAGCGGGTCAAGAGGTCGGGCGAAGGCGACCCGGCAAAGCCACCCACGTCCGCGCCGGCCATCGCAAAGCCGCTCAGCCCAAGGTTCAGGAGCTGCGGCGTGGTTTGCCGTAAGTGATTCCAGGTGGAAGAGTTATCCCCTGTCCAGGTGGTCGCGTAACGCTGCCCGCCGGCGAAGCTGGCGCGCGTCATCACAAACGGCCGTACGTTCGGCTGCAGGGCAAGCAGACCTTCAAAGGTGCCACGGGAGTTCTCCATACCGTAGACGTTGTGAATTTCAAGATGCGTGGCGGTGCGCTTCGCGAAGCCTTCGCCGGTGTTCGGCTCGTCAATGCGGTGTTGCACGTCGTCCGGCATGGTCTTCGACGGGTAGCGGAAGACGGCGGGCTCGTTCATGTCGTTCCAAAAGCCGGATGCGCCATCGGCGACGAATTGCTTATACAGCCCTCCCCACCAGACGCGGGTACTGGCCTGCGTAAAATCCGGAAACACCGAGGGCCCGGGCCAGACGGGGCCGACGTAGTCCGCTCCGTTGCGTTTGACAAAGTGGTCGCCGGCCTCGCCCGTGTCGTAGGGGGTGTAGCCCTGGTTCGGGAGGTCGGCTATATGGAGGTCGGTGATCAGGACGGTGTGGAAGTGGTCGGCGGCCAGGTTGTGGAGCAGGCCAGGGAAGTTCGGGAAGCGCTGCGGATCGACGGTGAAGGGCCGGTTGCGGTCCTGGTAGTCGATGTCGAGCCAGATCACGTCAGTGGGGATGCGGTCGGCGCGCAGGCGAGCGGCAACTTCTTCCACCCTGGCGCGGGGATAGTAGCTGTAACGCGACTGCTGGTACCCCAGCGACCAGAGCGGCGGCAGGGGCGTGGGGCCGGTGAGCCAGGCGTAGGTCTCGACGACCTGTTTCGCCTCCGGGCCGTAGAGCAGGTAGTAATCGATGGGGCCGTCGGCGGCTGAAAGCGTGTAGCGCTTCGGGTCCAGGTGGCCGAAGTCGAAGCCGGTGCGGAAGGTGTTGTCGAGCAGCACGCCGAGGGTGCGGCCGGCGTGCTCTTCAAGAAAAAAGGGGATCGACTTGTAGATGGGGTCGGTCGACTCCTGCCATCCGAAATTGTCCGTGTTCCACAGCGTAAACGTCATGCCGACGCGGTCGAGCGGTCCGGGTTTGTCGCCCAGACCGAAGAAGTGGTCGTCCGGAGTTTGCGCCTTGCTAAGGGTGAAGGCGGTGCCGTCGCGGCGCGGGGGAGCGGCGTCTTCCTGCAGCACGTTGCCGGCGCGGTCGGTGACGCGCAGGCGCAGGTCGGCGGCGATGCTGACGGCGAGAGCCGAGGTGGTGAACCCGTCCGAGGTGGGGCTCACGTCAACCCGCGCCGTGCGGGACGCGGGGAGAACCGCCCAGGAGGCGTCTTCGGCAGGCGCCCCGGCGGGGTAAAGCCGCACGCGCAAAACGTCGGGCCGCAGAGCGTCGACACGCAAGGTTTGGCCGTTCGCGGAGCGCTCCGTCCCCCCGACCGGCTGACCTGCCGAAGCAACCTGCTCTTGCGCGAAGAGGCAGGGTGGAGCAAGGGGCAGGACGGCAAGCAAAAGCGCGACGTAGAAACGGGCAGACACGATCAGAGCGGAGTGCGGGCGAACCATATCGCATAGTAAGCCCGAGGTTTGGGACTTGGTGCAACGGCTCTCCGGTCTTCCTTCATCCTTTTGTTGCTCTTCTACTAACGGCTTACGAATGAGGGACTTTCAGGAAGATGTCTTCCGGAGCCGGGTGCTGCTCGCGAGCGCTCGAAGAACGGCAAAGGGCCCGGTGTTACTTGATCAAGGTCGAATACATATTTCCGGTAAATACCCGCGAGCGGATCAAGGGAACGTTGTCTGGAGTCAGGCCAACGAAGATGTAATCCACGGCGTCGTTGCCCACCGAGTCGGCGAGACGCACCACTTCCTGCACCTTGCCGTCCGCTATCGAGACGCGGTCAATCGGCTGCGCTGGGTCGAGCGACGCATGCAGGTACAGGAAACGGCTGTCTGAGCTCCACACCGGGTCGGCCCCTGAAGGAACGGCGAGGGTCGACCAGACGTGCTGCGTCAGGTCGAGCACGCGGACGTGACGCTGATCGAGCGAAAGCGCGGCGATGTAGCGGCCATCCGGAGACCAACGCGGACTGAACAGGTTGTCCGAGCCCGGCACAGCGGTAATCTGGCCGGTGCGCAGGTTGAGCACCTGCAGGGTACGCGTGTCGGACTCCTTGCCCATCATGTCGTCCACCCGGCCAAATACCAGCGATTGTCCGTCGGGCGACCAGGAAGGATCGGCGAAGTTGCGCGGCTCTTTCAGCACGGGCTGCAGATCGTTGCCGTTGGCCCCGATCATGTAGATGTTCCACGCTTTCCCCGGCTCGCGCGCCATCAGCGCCAGGCGGGAGCCGTCGGGCGACCAATGCGCCAAAAAGACGTCGAGCGCCCCGGGAGTGAGTTGGAGCTGCTCGGTGCCATTGGTGCGCGCGCGCCAAAGTCCGCCGGCGTCGTCGGTCCAGGCCACCCATTTGCCGTCGCGCGTGTAGTCGATGCGCACGGCCGGGGCGATAAAGCTTTTCTCCGGGATCAGACCGTAGGCAGTCACCCGCTGCAGCTCGGAACGGGCGTCCACACCGAGAAAATAAACGCGATTTCCGGTGCGCGCGGCGACGGGCGCCTCGAACTGCAGCGGACCGTCGGTGATGCGGACGGGGCTGCTGGTGGACTCGCCCTGCAGCTTCCACAGGTCGATCGAGCCGCCGTGCGAGGATTGAAAGATAAAGGCGCTGCCATCGGCGGTCCACACGCCGCAGCACTCGGACTGCGGCGTCGTAAACCCGGGCAGAACGGGGATGGCGCGGCGGTCTCCGGGGGAAAGCTGCCAAAGCGTCAGCGTATGCGCGACGGGGTCGATGATGCTGAACCGCAGCAGTTTGCCGTTCGGCTCCCAGCGCATCCAAAAGGCGCGGCCCGGCAGCGAAGCGTACAGTTGCGGATTGTTTCCAGTCAAATGAGTAACATACAGGTCGTTGCCGGTAGCATACAGGATGCTTTCGCCGTCCGGCATCCAGGTGGCCTCATGCGCCAGGGCGCCACCTACCCGCTGTGCGGAGCCGCCCAGGGTCGGCACCACCCAGAGCGGCTGCTCGCTTTCGGGCGAAAGATGCTCGCGGACCAGCAGGCGCGAGCCGTCCGGCGAAATATCGCCAAGCGCGGGACTGGCAATTTCCGCCGGGATGTTGAGCGGCACGGCCATGCCCCCGGCAAGGGCGATCGCGGCGATGTTGGAATGGCCGTTTTCGATCACTGGAGAAAACAGGTGGACGCCGTCCGTAGCGCTGGCGGCGAGATTCTCCATGTTGTTGCTGCTTGGCGCCAGATGCCCGGTGCGGGTCAGCTTACTGATGTGCGGCGGAGCGGACGGAAAGCGTTTGGAATGTAAAAGATAGCCGCCAAGGCCTGCAAGCGCGACGAGGCACACGGCAAGCGCGGTCCATACAAGCGAGGCTCCGCGGCCCCGCATGCCGGTATTTTGCGACAACTCTATATAAGGAGTGGGCGGAAATCTTTCCGGCGGCGCGGCTTCCGCCCGCACGGCGACCAGAGACGGTGAAGCCGGGGCTGCCGCTGTGGAAAAAGACGCGACCGTTTCAGCCGCTGCCGGCGACAGGGCGGTCTCCGTCGCCACAGCTTCGGCTTGCCGGACCGGAACCGAGGACGGCGCTGGGGTAATCTCGATCGACGGCTTCAGCCGGCTAGGGGCGGGCTCGTCCGACTCCGCCCGGCTTACGGGAGCGATAAAGCGGTAGCCGCGGCGCGAAAGGGTTTCGACGAAACGTGGATTCTCGGCTGAGTCGCCGAGCGCTTCGCGAATCTTGTTGATGGCGGTGCCCAGCGAGTGGTCGAAGTCGACAACGGTATCCTTGCCCCACAAGCGTAACTGCAGTTCTTCGCGCGTGACGACCTGTCCGGGGCGCTCCAGCAGCGCGACCAGCACCTTGAAGGGCTGGCTTTGCAGCTTCACCCGATAGCCGGCTTTCCAAAGCTCACCGGAGGTGAGGTCCACCTCGTAGAGCCCGAAGGCGACTCTTGCGTTGGCCGGGTTGCTGGTGGTGCTCGGCATAGAAGAAAACTCGCAGAACGACTCTACCACCGCCGTAGCGGGGTAGGAAAGGGCGGTGCACTTCGGCTGTAACTGTTGTCCGCGTTCGACTTAACAGACGATGGAAAAACGAAACAGAAACGAAGTCGAATCGGTTGCAGTGACCTGGGCAAGTCTTTGACAGTGGGCGACGTCGAACGCACACCCCTGGGGCGCCACTTCAACCAGGGTGTTGGATGCCGAACGGCATTGTGGAGGCACAAAGGAAATGCAAACCAACTTTAGATTGAACCTGCTGGGCACACCGCTACTACGGATGGCGATGGCCTGCTGCGTCGTGAGCGCGGCGACAGGATCGTGGACGGCGCTGCACGCGCAATCCGATACAGGTCGGGTGACCGGAACGGTGGCCGACAACACTGGAGCGTTTATCCCCGGCGCGACCGTGACGCTGACCAACACGGATACCAACGCCCTCCTAACCCGGACTTCCGGCAGCGGCGGCGACTTTACCTTCCCCGCCCTGACGCGCGGGCGATACAAGGTCGACGCCTCAATGCAGGGCTTTGCCGGACAGTCGCAGAGCTTTGAGCTGCAGATCCAGCAGGTGCAGACGGTGGAGTTCAAGCTGTCCGCCGGCTCGGCCGCGCAAACCGTGGAAGTCACCGACGCCGCGCCGATCGTGGACCTGTCCACATCGTCGACCGGCGAGGTGATCCAGGGCCGGCAGGTGGTCGACCTGCCGCTAGGGCAGCGCAACTTCCTGCAGCTTGCCACCTTGACCCCGGGCGTCACTCGCGGAGCGTATGGCTCGGATGCTTCGGGCGTCAACGGCAATGCCGAAACCCTGCGCTACAGCACGGGTGGCGGCGGCTCGTTGACGGTGAACGGCCTGCGGGCGCAATCGAACAACTTCCTGCTGGATGGCACCGATAACAACGAGTCGCTGGTGAACACCATCGTCATCTTTCCGTCGCCGGACTCGATTGAAGAGTTCCGCGTAACCACGGCGGTGGCTCCGGCGGAGTTTGGCCGGGCGGGCGGCGCGATCGTCAATACATCGATCCGCTCGGGCACCAACCAGATTCACGGCACGCTGTTTGCGTACTACCGCAGTGCCGGGCTGGGTGGAGCGAACGGCAACTACTTCAACCCGAGCCTGCCCGCAACGCCGTTCCAGCGCAAGCAGCTCGGCTTCGCGGCGGGTGGGCCCCTCATCAAGGACAAGCTCTTCATTTTCGGCGACTACCAGGCCCTGCGCCAGAGCCAGCCGCAGGATGCCGGGTTCCACAACGTGCCTACCACGCTGATGCGGCAGGGTAACTTTACCGAGCTGCTCGGCACCGCCACCACCTCGAATCCGAGCCAGTTCACCAGCGAAACCGGCTGCACCAACACCGTTGTGGTGACCGGCGGAATTTACGACCCGACCACCTGCCAGCAGTTCGGCCGGGGAACGGCCGCGGCCAACATCATCCCGACCGCGCGCCAGAACGCCGCCGGCATCAAGTACCTGAACGCCTTCGACGCCCCTACCCGCGCCGGCATCACCCAGAACTTCTACGCCGTGCGCCGCAATATCTCGAACTACAACGACTTCAACGTGCGCCTGGACTACCGGCTTTCGCAGAAAGACCAGCTCTTCGTCCGCTACAGCTACGGGCAGGACACGCAGGCGATCAACAGCCTGTTCACGGCGCTGCCGGCCGGTTTCGCCTCCGGCGCGACGGTCAACCATCCTCGCGCGGCGGTCGGCGGCTACACCCGCACCTTCACCCCGAACATCGTCAACGAGTTCCGCTTCGCCTACGTCCGTCCGCAATTTGCCTACGTCAACCCGTTTGAAGGCACTCCCGTTTCCGCCAACCTGGGCATCGTGAATGCGAACCGCAACTCGCTTCTGGGCGGCGGCGCGCTGATTGGCGGAAGCAACAACCAGATTGAATACACCGGTGACGGCGGGCCGTATTCAGTGCCTGAGAAGACCTACCAGTTCGCCGACAACGTCACGTACTCGCACGGGCCGCATACGTTCAAGGCGGGGGCCAACATCATTCGCCGCGAAGTCGACTTCTTCCAGGGCAACGATGCCAAGGGATACTTCATTCTGGGCGGCACCAATTACCCCGGCACAGGACGCTTCACCGGCTACGAAACCTCGGAAATCCTCGCCGGTTTCTCCGACTACGAAGTGGGCGCAGCCAGCACCTACTTTCAAACCTTCAACTACGAAACCGGCTACTACCTGCAGGACGACTGGAAGGTCAATCATCGCCTGACGCTCAATCTGGGTGTCCGGTACGATCTGTTCACCTACCCGTATGAGCAGAACAACAACCAGGCGAACTACAACCCCACCACCCAGCAGCTTGTGTTTGCCGGCGTCAACGGAGCGTCCCGCTCGCTCGTAAACACGGACACTAACAACATCGCTCCTCGCGTGGGCTTTGCGTACGACGTGTTTGGCGACGGAAAGACGTCGCTGCGCGGCGGCTACGGCATCTTCTACTTCCTGGACCGCGGCGGCGTGGGCAACCAGTTCTCAAACAACCCCGGCTTCAACGGCGTGCAGGCGTACACGGCCGCCAACGGCTACCGGATCACCTTTACCGGTCAAAACACACCGGGGTCGAACAACAACAACGCAGTTGCTGCTACCCAGGCTTTGCCTTTGCCGGTCTTCGGCGCGGCAGCTGTTACCCCGGCGCTGCTGGCGAGTTCGAACGTGATCGGAGCGAACCCCAATAACCAGAACAGCTCCGTCCAGCAGTACGACCTGCAGGTGCAGCAGCAATTCGACCGCTTTACGTCCCTCACGATTGCCTATGTGGGCAACAAGAGCGACCACCTCGCCACCTACTTCAACCTGAACGCCCAGCAACTTGGCAGCGGTGCCATGACCTATGCCAACCGGCAGACGATCACCTACAACTCGGCTGAAGGAACGGGCCACTACAGCGGCCTGCAGGTTTCGGTAAACCGGAATGTCGGCAACAACCTGCTGGTGACGGGAGCGTATACGTTCTCGCACACGCTCGATAACTCGAACGGCGCGTTTTCGACGGGTGCCAACGGTGGTGGCGGACGCTTCTTTATCGCTAACGGACAACCGCAGTTCCGGCTGAACTACGGCAACTCCGACCAGGACCAGAGAAACGTCTTCGTCGGCTCGCTGGTCTATAACCTGCCCTACGGTCACGGACAGCGGTTCGGCGGCAGCTCGCCCGTCCTGCTGAACGAAATCCTGGGCGGCTGGCAAATCAATTCGTTGACCACAGTGCAGGGCGGCACGCCCTTCGACATCAACACCAGCGGTATCGGCAACATCGACAACCGTGCGGATGTGATCTCGTACACCCCTGTACCTCGTGCTCTGCTTGGCGGCACGAGCAACGCCAACAACCGCACCTACTTTAGCGGCGTGTTTCGCGCGCCCCCGACAGCTACGGTGGGTACCAGCACCAACGTCTATCAGCGTGCGGGAAATGTGGAGCGCAACCAGTTCTTCGGCCCCGGCTTCACATCGGAAGATGTAGGTGTGTTCAAGGATTTCACCATTACCGAACGGGTGAAGCTGCAACTCCGCGCGCAGGCCTACAACGTGCTGAACACGCCGGAATTCACTAACCCCGACGGCGACATCAACAACGGCGTCGCCAACGCCAACGGGACGTATACCACCGGCCCGGGAGGGACATTCGGAACGATCAGCGGTGTCCGCACGTTGTCGCAACGGCAGATGGAGTTCGCGGCTCGCGTCAACTTCTAAGCCTGGTATCTTCTCAGCGGTACTGCGGCTCGTTTGCAGTACCGCTTTCTTTTTCGCCGTAGGGTTTCTCCACGATGTTTCTTACATAGGACTCTGATGAATGGTTTCCCCTTGCTGCGTGCTGCCCGCGCCTCCACGGCGTTTGCGCTCTTCGCGACCTGTCTCCACGGAGCGGTTTGTCTGGCTCAAACGGCCCCGGCGCTCAAGATCATCAAGGTCGATCCGCCGAACTGGTATGCGACGCTGCCCAAGCCGATGCTGCTCGTCAACGGCGAAGGGCTTGGCGGGACGACGTTTGCGTTGAGTGATGCGGCGCTCACGGTGGAGCGCACGGTTATTTCGGAAAACGGCCACTGGGCGCAGGTGTGGCTTGGCGGCGCACCGGCGACGGCGGAAACCGTGCAGCTTCGCGTGACGCGCGGCGCCGACCGGCTGGAGGTGCCGTACACCTTTGCCGCGCCGCGAGCCGCGAATGGCGTACAGGCCGGGCTCGCCGGATTCAGCGGCAAGGACGTGATCTACCTGATCGTCACCGACCGCTTTGCGGACGGCGACCTGAGCAACGACGGCCCGCTGGGCAAAAGCTCTGCCGCGAGCCCTGAAGCCGCGGCCGAGCGCGCCAAGGTGCGCGGGTGGCATGGCGGCGACCTGCGCGGCGTCGCCGAGCATCTCGATTACCTGCAGGATCTCGGCGCCACCACCGTGTGGACGACGCCCGTCTACCAGAACCATGGCGCGGAGGCTTACCACGGCTACCATTGCACGGATTACTACGCCGTCGATGAGCACTACGGCACGCTCGCGGACCTCCAGGCGCTGGCCGCGAAGCTCCACGCGCGCGGCATGAAGCTGGTTTTGGACACCGTGCCGAACCACGTGGGGCCGAACCACCCCTGGGTGCGGGATGAGCCCGCCCCGGACTGGTTTCACGGTACGCTGGCACACCATCCCGCGTCCGAATACAACTTCCATGCGCTGGTGGACCCACATTCTTCCGAGCACGACCGCGTCGGCACCCTGACCGGCTGGTTTGCCGACGCGCTGCCGGACATGAACACCGACAGCCCGGCCGTCGCCAAGTACCTGCGGCAAAACGCCGAGTGGTGGCTGGAGCAGACCGGGGCCGACGGCCTGCGCATAGACACCTACGCCTACGTCAATCGCAGTTTCTGGCAGGCGTATGACGGCGAGCTGAAGCAGCTCTTCCCGCACGTCACGGAGGTAGGCGAGGTGTTCGACACCGACCCCGCGGTGACCAGCTTCTTTGCCGGCGGCCGCGCCAACGTGGGCGGCGACGGCACGTTCGACACGATGCTCTATACGCCATTCGACTTTCCCGTGTTCGGCACGTTGCGGTCTACGCTGGCCAACGTGACGACCGTGGCGAGCGGTACCAGCCCGGCAAGCAGCACGAAGCCGCTGAGCGCGCTGTTCGACACCCTGCGGGCCGACGCGCTGTACCCGCATCCGGAGCGGCTGGTGACGTTCTTCGGCAACCATGACACGACGCGGTTTTTATCCGCACCGGGCATGAACGTTGCGCGGCTGAAGATGGCCTACGGCCTGCTGACGACCCTTCGCGGCACGCCGCAGATGTATTACGGCGACGAGCTCGGCATGACGGGAGGCGAGGACCCGGACAACCGCAAGGACATGCCCGGCGAGTTTGCCGGCGTCGCGGGGCTGGCCGGCGGTAATGCATTCCATGCGAGTGGCCGCACGGGTGACGCGCGCGAGCTCCACGACTGGGTGCGGCAGGCCATGCAGTTCCGTCTGCACGCGCCGGCGCTGCAGACCGGCTTGCAGCAGGAGCTGTTTGGCGACGCAACGGCCATCGCGTTCGTGCGCACCACGGACGAGGGCAGCCGGGGCTGTGGCAGTGATTCGGCGGGAAACGCCGACGCCGACCGATACATTGTGCTCGCGAACGAAGCGAAATCCGCGCGGACGCTTAGGCTGCCGCTGACGGGCAATGCGCTTGCCGGCTGCACGCGGTTCGCCGCGGTGCTCAGCTCCAGCAGGAAGTTGCCGGCGGCGCCCCTTGCCGCCGCAAGTGGCGCGTTACAGGTAGACGTCGGGCCGGAGGAGGTGCTGGTTTTGCGTGCGCTGCCGGCCGACGCTCGCGCCTCCGCCGCGTCTTCTGCCTCGCCTCGCGCGGCTCAACCGCAGCAGAGGGTCGTTCGCCACGCTGCGCCCTCGGTTGACGCGCGTACCACCCCCGTTGCGGCGGATCCCACTTAGGTGGTATGGCGACTGCCCCGACTGACCTCTACTCTCGGGGCTGTAAACCTACCTCGTTCAAAGTTTGCACGGCGTCTTTTTTGGGACTGTAACACTTCGGGCCTCCACCTGCTTTAGAACGTATCCGTCGTCTGTATCGCTGTTACGTTTCAAAGCTCCTGGCTATGGCGCCGTCCGATCGTGTCAAAAGCTTTCCCCTTGCATCACTTCCGTTTCTGGAGTTTTCTCATGCCTTCGTTCCGTTCGGCTCTGGCTCTTTCTGCCCTGTTTGCCTCAGTTTCCGTCGCTTCGGCGCAAGCCCCTTCCACGACTGCCTCCACGGCACCGGGAAACGCCAAGATTTCGCGCGACGCCAAAATGTCTTCGGACGATACCGTTTCAGTGATCGTGCAGTATGAGGACCAGCCCGGCGATGCCGAGCACAGCGCGATCGCGCGCCACGGCGGGGCGATGTCGGCGCATTTGCACCACATCCATGCGCTCGCGGTCACCATGCCGAAGTCGGAGCTCGAAGGTCTGGCCAACGAGCCCGGCGTAAAATACGTGTCGCTTGACCGCCCCTTGAAGGCGCATGACGTGGTGCCGTCGATTGCGAAGGCGCCCGAATATACCGCCGAGCCGATCAACGCGCCCGCGGTGTGGTCCACCGGCAACATCGGCACCGGCATCGGCATCGCCGTGATCGACAGCGGCATCACCTTCCGCAAGGATTTCGGCGTCGCCACGCCAGCCACGTACAAGGCTCTCGGCCTGCCTGACGGGACGCCGGCCACCTCACCGTGGTGGGCGCTCCTGACCGGTGGCAGCCGCATCGTGTACAACCAGAACTTCGTACCCAACGACTACGGCACCGATGGCCAGGACCGCTACGGCCACGGCACGCACATCGCCGGGCTGATCGCCGGTAACGGCACGGAGTCGTCGGGTGACCCCAAGTACACGCGCACCTTTTTTGGCATCGCGCCCAACGCGAACCTGATCAACCTCCGCGTGCTGGACCACACGGGCGCAGGCACGGATTCGCAAACGATCGCCGCCATCGAAACCGCCATCGCCCTTAAGGACATCTACAACATCAAAATCATCAACCTGTCGCTGGGGCGGCCGGTGTGGGAAAGCTACACGCTCGACCCCCTTTGCCAGGAAGTGGAAAAGGCGTGGAAGGCTGGCATTACCGTAGTCGTCGCCGCCGGCAACGAGGGCCGTAACCAGGCGCTGAATTCCGAAGGCTACGGCACCATTGAAGCTCCCGGCAACGACCCGTACGTGATCACCGTCGGGGCCGTGCGCACCAACGGCACAGCGTCGAATGCCGACGACCAGATGGCAACCTACAGCTCCAAAGGGCCTACGTTTCTCGACCAGACGGCCAAGCCGGACCTCGTCGCACCGGGCAACCTGGTCATCAGCAACCTGCTGAACAACTCGTACATTTCGCAGAACGACCCGCAGTTCTGGACGCCGAAGTCCTTTTATATGAACACGACCAGCACGCAGGCGTCGAACGATTACATGCCGCTGAGCGGAACGAGCATGGCGACCGGCGTAACCAGCGGTGCGGTGGCTCTGCTGCTGTCGGCCAACCCGTCGCTCACGCCGGACGCGGTAAAGGCGTACCTGATGCGCGACGCGAACCACAGCGTTCTGCCGCAAACGTCCCTGACGACCGACCCTGTGACCGGCATCGTGTACACGGCGCACAGCGATGTGTTCACCATCGGCGCGGGCTACCTCGACATCAACGCGGCCGTAAAGGATGCGACTACCGACACCAAGCCGTTCCCCGCCGGGTACGCGCTTTCGCCCACCGCCGTGTACGACACGACGACCAACAACGTCTTCCTCGTGACCGGCAAAACGGCGATGTGGGGCGCGACTGCCATGTGGGGCGCCGGCAGCGTCTACGGGCAAAGCGCCTTTACCGGCCAGGTAGCCAGCCAGACCGCAATGTGGGGCGCGACCGCGAAGTGGGGAGCTTCCACTCCGGCGGCCA
Source organism: uncultured Granulicella sp. (assembly GCA_937871785.1). Classification (GTDB taxonomy): domain Bacteria; phylum Acidobacteriota; class Terriglobia; order Terriglobales; family Acidobacteriaceae; genus Granulicella. The sequence goes on along the minus strand of CALMON010000215.1, from coordinate 27,386 downwards.
ACACGGCGATGTGGGGCGCGACGGCCATGTGGGGCGCGACGGCTATGTGGGGAGCAAACACACCGAGCGCGTTCACGGCGATGTGGGGCGCCACCGCGATGTGGGGCGCAAGCGACCCCGCGGCCTTCACCGCCATGTGGGGGGCGACCGCCATGTGGGGTGCGGGCACGACGCAGGCCAGCACCGCGATGTGGGGTGCGGGCACGACGCAGGCCAGCACCGCGATGTGGGGAGCCGGCACCACCGAAGCAGCCACGGCGATGTGGGGCGCCACCGCGATGTGGGGAGCCACCGCCATGTGGGGCGCGGGTTCCTTCAACGACCGGTAACGGACGTCCTCTCATCAGGCGGAGTACATCGATCGGACACCGCAGGACATTGTCGGACTCCAGGCTTTGACCGCGAGCGCTACGGTACACGACGGAAGTCGCTTGTACCGTGGCGTTCGCCGTTTGGCGCCATCGTGGTGGCGCCTTTCGGAAGCCGGGGGAGACCCGGAGAAGAGCCAGTGCTGAACTGGCCTTTTGTTTTGCTCCGGCTCTTCGTCCATCAAGTAACCTTGGACCTGGAGCGTGCGTCGCCTTGGAAACACAACAGCCTATCCCCGACTCATTGATCACGCGTGTCGTCGAGCGCGTGACCGGGGAGGTCCGTAGCGGGCTTTTACGTTCTACCGAGCGGTTGCCGAGCGAGCGCGAATACGCCAGCCTGCTGAAGGTGAGCCGCAACACCGTCACCGCCGCGTACAGCGAACTGGAGCAACAAGGCATTATCCGGCGCTTCCGCGGCAAGGGCGCATTTGTGTGCGCGCTGCCGGCGGCATCGGAAAGCTTTTCATGGAGCGGCAAGGTGTCGAGCATGGCGAACTCGCTCGACGAGCCTGTGCTGGAACTGCTGGCGCGGCGGCTGGGAACCACCAACGTGCTGTACCCGTTGTCGGCAGGAACGCCGTCACTCGAAATCTTCCCGACCGACGTGTATCGCGCCAGCGTGGAGCGCGTGATGCGCGAAAGTCTGCCATCCGCCCTGGCGGTAGCGCATACGGAAGGGCAATGGAAGCTGCGCGAAGCCGTGGCGTCCTGGTGCGGCGTCGAGCCGCAGCATGTGATGATCACCGCCGGCGCGCAGGAGTCGATCGACCTTCTGGCGCGCTGCCTGATTGAACCGGGCGATTACGTCGTCGTCGACTCGCCGACCTACCCGGGAGCGATCCAGAGTTTTCGCTCCGCCGGCGCGCGCCTGTTGCCCTGGGGAACGGACTGGTCGCTGAGCCAGTTGGAAGAGCTGCTGCTACGTTTTCGGCCGAAATTTCTATTTACGATGCCCACGTTTCAGAATCCGACCGGCCGCGTGATGAGCCTCAAAACGCGCGTCGGCTTATTGGAACTCGCCAACCGGTATCGCGTCCCGGTGCTCGAAGACGACGTTTATGGCCGCACCTATTTCGGCGCGCACCGGATGCCGGAGTGCCTGTACAAGCTCGACAAGCACTCGCAGGTCATCTCGCTCAGCACGTTTTCGAAGATGTTTGCCCCCGGCCTGCGCATCGGCTGGCTGGTAGCTCCGCAATATATGGTCAAGCAGTTGTCGCTGATCAAGATGCGGTCGAACCTGTTTACCGGCGGGCTCAACCAGTTGGTACTGGCCGAGCTGCTGCGCAGCGGCGACATGGACCGGCACCTGGCCGTGCTTCGCCATCATCACGCGGAGCTGTGCGCAGCCGCGGTCGAAGCCTTGCAGCCGGCGGTGGACGCCGGCCTGATTCGCTGCCGCGTCCCTACCGGTGGTCTGTACCTGTGGTGCAAGCTGCTGCATCCGGTCGACCCGGACGAGTTTTTCGCGCTGCTGGAATCGCACGGTCTGCATGTGGCTCCGGGCATCGCGTTTGAGCCGGAACGCAACGCCGGCAAAGCGTCGCAGCACTTCCGGCTGTGCTTCACCGCCGCGTCGCGCAGCCTGGTGGCCAAGGGTGTGGAGTTGTTGACGCGCCTGCTCGGCGAGCAACGGGCGTTGGCGAAGTCGGCGCAGGATGGGTCCATTTCCTGACGAAAGCGCACGACGTGGCATGCAGGGTTAGTGTTCGTTGAGTTTGGCAGTTTGCAGGGAGCAGTGCACCTTCAGTTCCACGCACTGCGGCACACCATTTTTGGACGACCACCGCTCCCAGGCCACCCCCGGGAGACTCGCAAAGGATTCTCACTTATGGCAGATGCCAGCCTCAATCTCAACCCCGCCAATCCCCTGCCGCTTGCGGCCGGTGACAGGCCCGATGCCGCCCCCGCGCCTGAAAAAGCCGAGCCGCAGGCGACCATCCGGATCGACGAAAAGCACCCCCTGGCCATTCGCTGGATGCATTGGGTCAACTTTCCGGTATTGTTCACGATGGTGTGGAGCGGCCTGCTGATCTATTGGAACGACTCCGATAACGCCTACAATTACCCGCACCGCGTGTACCGCATCGGGCTTGGCAGGTTCACGCTTCTTCGCTTGTTCCCGAATTGGTTTTACAACCTGTTTCATGTGCCGTACCACGTCACGCAGGGACTGGGGTATCACTCGTTCTTTATGTGGGTGTTTATCGTGAACGGCCTTGCCTGGGTGGCGTACACCGCGTTTTCGGGGGAGTGGCGGTTCGTGATTCCGCTCAAGTCGAGCCTCCGCGACGCCATTCAGGTCACTCTGGTGGACCTCCGGCTGCGCAAGGGCCTGCCGCCGCAAACCAAGTACAACGGCGGCCAGCGCATCGCCTACACCTCCTGCGCGCTGATGGGCGTGATGATGGTGCTTACCGGCTTCGCCATCTGGAAGCCGACGCAACTGCACTTGCTGACCACGCTGTGCGGCGGGTATGAAATGGCGCGGTGGCTCCACTTCTGGACGACGATGAGCTTTATGGGATTCTTTTTAATCCACGTCTACCAGGTGATCGCGGCGGGTTGGAGCAACTTCCGGTCGATGGTGAGCGGAGAAGACATTCAGGGCGTCGATGCGGTATCGCTTGACGCGGAAAGAAAGAGCTGGCGATGAGCGACGAGACAAAGCAGCCCGAAACCACAGGAAACGCGCCCGAGCCGCTTCCACACAACCCCGAGCGGCCCATCCCGGGTCATTTGCAAGAGATCGCGCAGAAAACGCAGGACGAGGCTCTCGCGGCGTCCGATCAGGCGACTTCGGCGGACGAGAAGAAACCTGAGGCGGACGGCAAACCCGAGGCGAAGGACGAAGACAAGGGTGAGGCTGAAAAACGGGGGCCCATGCCCGAGCACAAGACCGCCGCGCAGGCCGAAGCCGGGGCGAAAAACGACGGCAACCCGGCCGACGCGGCCGTTCTAGCTGAAGCGCACCGGCACACACGGCGTTCGTTCCTGGTTGGCGGCGTGGCCGCGGCGGCGATCGGCGGGTTTTACGCGTACCTGAATCTGAGCCCTGAAGACGAAACGCAGCCCAACCTGCTGCGCGACGCTTTTCTGTTCAACGCCAAGGGCTCGAAAGAAGTGTTCCGCGAGCACGCGCTTGCGCCGACCTACCCGTTAAGCCGTGCGGAAACGCTGCGCGTCAACGGGATGTACGGCCTGGGCAAGGCCCTGGTGCCGGCGACCTACCGGCTGCAGATGGTCGGCGTGCGCAACGACAAAGCAAGCCCCTTGTACGTGAAGGACGTGACGGCCTGGAACTACGAGTATTCCGACAAGAAGGACAACGAAGACCCCGGCCACAATACCAAGCTCGACCCCAGCAAGGAAGCGCATCCGGACGGGGCAGCTCCGGGGGGAGCTCCTCCGGCTGGCGGGTCTCCGGCACCGGGCGCGGCTCCGGCTCCGCCACCGGCAAAGGGCCAGGCTCCACCGAACGCCGGACACGCCTCCAAAGGAGCGACTCCCGGCAAAGCTCCCGCGACCGCTCCGGGCAAAGCCGCGCCGCCCGCTCCGGGCAGGAACCCGGCGCAGGGCCAGGGCGACAACAACGACAAGAGCGATGCGAGCGACACGTCGCAAAAGATGGCTCCCGCCAAAATGCAGGACCAGGCCAAGAACGACCAGTCCAAGCAGGGCGACGACTCCAGGAAACATGGCGACGATGAGGACGACGACCATCTCGGCCGCAAGCCGCGCGGCATGGAGGAAGCCGGTGAAAGCGACTCGACGCTGCGCGCCGGCACGCCGGGGCTGCTGCTGGAGATGCCGGACATCACAAAGTTTCCGCGGCATGAGCTGGTGACGCAGTTCAAGTGTATTGAAGGCTGGAGCCAGATTGTGCATTGGGCGGGCATCCGGATGTCGGATTTTCTGGACGCCTATCCGCCGGAGTTGATCGACGGCAAGGAACCGAAGTACGTGTACATGGAAACGCCCGATGGCGATTATTACGTCGGCTACGACCTCCACGTTCTGCGGCATCCGCAAACGCTGCTGGTGACGGAGATGATGGGGCAGCCGCTGACCCAGTTCCACGGCGCTCCACTGCGGCTGCACACGCCGCTGAAGTATGGGTACAAGCAGATCAAGCGGATCGGGTTGATTGCGTATACCAACGACAAGCCGGACGACTACTGGACCAAGCTGGGGTACGACTGGTACGCCGGGCTGTAGGGTTGCGGTGTGACGAAGGAGGTGGCCCCGGGCCTGAAGAGGCGCATGCTGCTTCGGCTCCGTGGTCCGGTGGGTGTGCCGTTGCCCTTTTGTTATCGTTCCGCTGAGCTGCACCCGTTCCTGCGGGAACGAAGCAAGCGCAGATCCCTGCGGGATGACAAACAAGAAAGGCAAGAACCTGCTTTGCCCTTGAGGACAGCGACTCCACCCTTCAAGAACAGCGACGTCTTCGCGTTCGACGCATCTGATACCCACCGCTGACGATTTCATTCCCAAAGGCTGACGTCCCATGTTCGACACCGCAGAAGATCGGCGCATTGCGCTGGGAGTAGCCCGCGAAGCCAACTGGCAGCGCTGGGGAACGTACCTTCCCGAGCGGCAATGGGGTACCGTGCGCGAGGACTACTCGGCCGACGGCGATAGTTGGGCGTCGTTTCCGTATGAAATGGGAGCGTACCGGGCGTACCGCTGGGGCGAGGACGGCCTGCTCGGCTGGACCGACCGCGAGTGCCGGCTGTGCTTTTCCACCTCGCTGTGGAACGGCGCGGACGAGCACCTGAAGGAGCGGCTGTTCGGGCTCACGAACGGCGAAGGCAACCATGGCGAAGACGTCAAGGAGCTCTACTACTACCTGGACGCGACGCCGACCGGGAGCTACGCCAAGGCGCTGTACAAGTATCCGCAGAAGGCGTTTCCGTACGACGATCTGCGCGCGACCAACAAGGCTCGCGGACTCAAGAAACATGAGTACGAGCTGCTCGACACCGGCATCTTCAAAGAGAATCGCTATTTCGATGTGACCATCGAGTATGCCAAGCGCGACGTCGAGGACATGCTGATCCGCATCACGGCGACCAATCGCGCCGCCGTCGAAGCGCGTCTGGTTCTGCTGCCGACCCTGACCTTGCGCAATAAGTGGTCGTGGCGTCCGCAGGCCGAGCACGACGCGCAGCGGGCCTCGATGACCGACCGGGGAGACCACGTCGAGGTGCGGGAAGCCACGCTCGGGGAGTTCCGCTTTGAGCTGTGCTCGGCCGAGCTCGGCGAGCGCAAGGCGGCTCCGGAGATCGCGTTTACGGACAACGAGACGAATTTTGCGCGCTGGAAAGGCCATAAGGATGGTTCGCCCGAGGGCATCGCCTATACGAAGGATGCCTTCGACCGCTACGTCGTCCACGGCGAAGACGAGGCGGTCAATGCCGCGGGTACCGGCACCAAGTGCGCGTATGTTTTGCGGTCGACGGTGGCCGCCGGGGCGTCCGAGGTGATTACGCTGCGGCTGGTGCGCACCGATCAGGCGGCGGCCGCGCCGCTGACCGAGGCGGAGATCGACGCCGTGTTCGCCGACAGGAAGCGGGAAGCCGACGAGTTCTACGCGGCACGGCTTTCCCCCAAACTGACCGACGACGACCGCAACATCGCGCGGCAGGCCTATGCGGGGCTGCTGTGGTCCAAGCAGTTCTATAACTACGTAGCGGAGCAGTGGATGGCGGGCGACCCCGGGCAGCCCGCGCCGCCGGAAGAGCGCAAAAGCGGCCGCAACGCCGGCTGGGCGAACCTGTACTGCAAGGACGTGCTGTCGGTCCCGGACAAGTGGGAATACCCCTGGTTTGCCGCGTGGGACACGGCGTTTCATGTCGTTGCGATGGCCGATCTCGACAGCGAATACGCTAAGGCGCAGTTGATGTTGCTGCTGCGCGAGTGGTACCTGAACCCCAACGGGCAGCTTCCCGCGTATGAGTATGCGTTCAGCGACGCGAACCCTCCCGTGCACGCCTGGGCGGTGCTGCATGTGTACCGGAAGGAACGGCTGCAGCGCGACGGTAAGGGCGATACCGACTTTCTGGAGCGCTGTTTCCAGAAGCTGCTGCTGAACTTTACCTGGTGGGTGAACCGCGAGGACGCCAACGGCCGCAACCTGTTTGGCGGGGGATTTCTGGGCCTCGACAACATCGGGGTGTTCGACCGGTCCATGCTGATGGAAGGGCAACGGCTGGAGCAGGCCGACGGCACGGCGTGGATGGGCTTGTATTGCGCGTCGATGCTGAAGCTGGCATTGGAACTGGCGCAGACGCGGCCGGTGTATGAGGACATTGCGACCAAGTTCCTGGAGCACTACGTCGCCATCGTGGAAGCGATAAACCATCACGGCGGCAACGGACTGTGGGACGACGAGATCGGGTTCTATTTCGACCGGCTGCGCACGGGCGACGGCAAAAGCCAGGACCTGATGATCCGCTCGGTCGTCGGGCTGGTGCCGCTGTTCGGGGTGGCGGTGATCGACCACGGTCACCTGGAGCGGGTCCCTGACTTTCGCCGGCGGCTCGACTGGTTTCTGAAGCACAAGCCGATGCTGGGCCGGCATGTGCTGGGCGTTGAAACGAAAGACCCCGACCACACCGGCGACCTTTACCTTTCGATCGTGCCGAAGGACAGGCTTTCACGGCTGCTGCGCTACGCGTTCGACGAGGCGGAGTTTCTTTCTCCCTGGGGGGTGCGCTCGCTGTCGCGCTTCCATGAAGACGAGCCGTACATGCTCAAGACCGGGGGCAAAAAGTACGAGGTGCAGTACCTTCCCGGCGAAAGCGACAGCCGTTTGTTCGGCGGCAACAGCAACTGGCGCGGCCCGGTGTGGATGCCCATGAACATCCTGTTTCGCGACGCGATGGACCAGTACGGCGTGGCGTTCGGCGGCGAGTACACGGTGGAATACCCGGCCGGCAGCGGGCAGATGCATACGTTCGCCGAGGTGGCGGAGGATGTGGATGCGCGGCTGCTGCGCATGTTTCGCCGCGACGAGCACGGCATGCGTCCCACGCACGGCGACGAGGCGTGCTATCGCGACGATCCGCACTGGCGCGACCTGCTGCTGTTTTCGGAGTATTTTTGCGGCGACACAGGGCGCGGCCTGGGGGCCAGCCACCAGACCGGCTGGACCGCGCTGATTGCCGGGTCGATACGGCGTAGTGAGCGATAGGCTTCGCGCTGGGCCGTTACGAGACGGGTGCCTTCAGCCCAAAGGCAAGAACAGCTACCCCCCAAGCGCGCTACATGCTAGAGCGGTTCTCCCTATGATGTAGTGCCTTGCGTACCAGCCGAAGTACCCGCTCCGCTGTGGAATGACTAACACGAAAAGTGAGAGCAGCTCTATACCGAGCCAAAATCCGCTCTGGACTCACCGTGCCTCCATGGTTCGGCGTGAAAGGCTCGTGTCTGCCCAGAAATCTCAAGGGCGTTGGCTGAGTCGCAGCGCCACGCAAATGCGACGACATACTGCTTGACAGCCGGAATATCTATAGTCTATAAAATCGCTGCTAGCCCATCTCCTGTTTGTCCCGCGCGAAACCATTGCGCGCCCGGACCCAGAGTGTGCCGGTTCAGCTTGCAAGGAGCTCCATGATGCACCTCCACACATCGTCTTCGACCCGGCCTGGTTCCGCGCTTTCGCGCCTCCGTTTGCGCTCGACACGCCGCGCCGCGGCCCTGGCCGTCCTTCTTGGCGCCTGCACGGTGGCCGCTTTCGGCCAGAACGTCACGTTTCCGTCCGTGATCAACACGATTGCCGGTAACAAAACCGGGGCCTACACGGGCGATGGCGGCCTGGCCACGGCCGCCTCCATCAGCACCGCGGTGGACGCCGCCACCACCGACGCCTTCGGCAATCTATATATCGCCGACACCGGTAACAACGTCATCCGGCGCGTCGACGCGGTCACCGGCATGATTACGACGGTAGCCGGCCAGCCGACCCCGGCCACGCTGTGCACTAACCCCGTTGCTTCGCTGAACCCGAACGCCGACACGGTCGGTGACGGCTGCCCCGCCAAACAGGCCACGCTGAACGCGCCCAAGGCGGTCCGCTTCTTCGCCGGCGATATGTACATCGCGGACTCCGGCAACAATCTTGTCCGCCGCGTGAGCGGAACAACCGGCCTGATCGAGGACTACGCCGGCAACTTCAAAGCAGTCGCGGCTAGTTCCGGCGGCACCGCGACGGGCAGCCCCATCCGCTCGCCGCAGGATATTATCTTCGACGCGGCCGGCAACCTGTACGCGATCGTTGCCGGAGGAACGCCGTCGGTGGTTCGCGTCGGCCCCAAGGGCGGCACGGTCACGATCGTGGCGGGTACCGGCACCGCGGGCAGCGGCACCAGCCCCGGCACCGGGGTGCAGGCGACGTCGTCCAACCTGGCGGCGCCGTTCGGTCTGGCTCTCGATTCGCTGGGCAACCTGTACATTTCGGAAGGAAATTTCAACGATGTCCGGGTGGTCAACCTCGCTTCGGGGATCATTACGATCTACGCCGGTACGGGTACGGCCGGATTTACGATTGCGGCCGGCGGCGCGGCCAATCAGTCGCTGCTCAACTCGCCGCAGCACATCGCGATCGACGCCGCGAACAATCTGTACATCGCCGACCGCGTGAACAACCGGGTGGTCCTCGTAACGCCGGCGGCGACGAGCGCTTCGGGGGTTCCGACACTGAGCCTGTATTCGGGCAACGGGTCGACGACGACCCTGGGCGCGGGGGATGGCGGCTTGCCGGCAGCGGCCACGCTCAGCGTGCCCTATGACGTGGAACTCGCCGCCTCGGGCGACGTGCTGATCACCGATGCGGGCGACAAGGAAGTCCGCGCGGTTTCGCCGACCGGCAATTTCGGCGGCGTCCCCCTGGCCGTCGGCACGTCCGTCACGCAGACGGTACTGGCGCGCGTGACGAACGCGATCACGGTCGGCAGCTTCGGCGTGCCGGCGGGCTACGCGGACTTTTCGGCAGCCGCTTCCACCAACTGCGCCGCGGGAACAGCGGTGGCCGCGGGCACGCTTTGCACCATCGCGGTAACGTTTACGCCGACGCAGGGCGGCACCCGCCGCGCGCCCCTGGTCTTTACAGATAGCGCCGGTCTGTCGTATTCAGAGCAACTCGTCGGCATCGGTCTGGCCCCCGCCGCCGGGCTGCTGCCGGGCAAGATCGGCACGGTTGCCGGCACCGGTACGGCCGGCAACTCGGGCGATACCGCCGCCGCTGCTGCCGCTCTGGTCAATGCTCCTGCGAGCGTGGCGGTCGACAGCCTGGGCAATACCTATATCGCGGACACCCGTAACAACGAGGTTCGCGAGGTGATCGCAGCCTCTGGAGTCATCGTCAGGATCGCGGGTACCGGCGCTGCCGGCAACACGGGCGACGGCGCCGCAGCGACCGCGGCTTTGCTCAACGGGCCTGCCGGGATTGCGGTCGATGGCGCCGGAAACGTGTACATCGCCGACACCGGCAACAACCGCATTCGCCTCGTAAGCGTCACAACGGGCCTGATTTCCGCTTATGCCGGGACGGGAACCGCGGGCTTTGCCGGGGACGGCGGTCTTGCCACCGCCGCGCAACTGACCGCGCCCTCGGCCCTGGCGCTCACCCCGGGCGGCCTGTTGCTGGTGGCCGATAGCGGCAATAACGTGATCCGCTCCGTCGGTCTGCGCTCCGCCACGATCACGACGTTCGCGGGAACTGGCTCCACGACCTTTCAGGGCGACGGTGGACCGGCCCAGATCGCGAATCTTTCCGGACCGCTGGGTGTGGCGGTCGATAACAACAACGTCGTCTACATCGCCGACACCGGCAACAACCGGGTGCGGCAGGTAAGCTTCAACGCGACCACAGCACAGGCCAGCATTTCCACCCTGGCCGGTGGCGGCAGCGCGGGCTTCAACGGCGACGGCGCTGCGCTGTCGACCAACTTCAGCGCGCCGGCCGGCCTCGCGGCCGACGCGGCCTCCAACATTTACGTCGCGGACTCCGGCAACAACCGCATTCGCCAGATTTCCGGCGGGCAGGTCATCACGGCCGCCGGCTCCACCGCCCAAAGCTTCACGGGCGACGGCGGGCCGGCCACAAGCGCCGCTCTCAACGGTCCTCGCGCCGTGGCTCTCGACGGGCGCGGCAACCTGCTGATCGCGGACACAGCCAACAGCGCCATCCGCGGCATCAACGTCGCCGCCGGTGTGCTGCCATTCCCGACGACCAACCCCAGGGCCACCAGCGCGCCGCAGCTTGTGCTGCTCGAAAACATCGGCAACCAGGCCCTGAACGTGGCCAGTGTAACGCTGCCCACGCCGTTTACCGACAGCCCCACCGGCAGCGGCACCGACTGCACCACGGCGGCGCTGACGTTGACTCCGGCGGCCAATTGCCAGATCTCGGTTGTCTTCAGCCCTCCCGCGGCAGGCACATACGCCGGCAACATCCGGATCGCGGACAACTCGCAGGCAGTCACTGGCTCGGCGCAGGCGATCGCCGTTTCCGGAAGCAGCGCGTTCGTCTACACGGCAACCTCCACCCTGCCGAAAACGGCGGTGGCGGGCACCGGTATCCCGTTCGTCGTGTCGGTCACCAACCCGAACGCACTGTATACGGGGACGCTACATCTGACGAGCTCGGACAAGCAGGCCGTGCTGCCGGCGAACTATACGTTCACCGCGGCAGATAACGGCACGCACACCTTCACGGTGCAGTTGGCGACGGCCGGCATCCAGACCGTCACGGCGACCGACACCGTCACCACGTCGATCACGACGACGTCTTCGACCACGGTCGGGGCCGGTGCCGCGGCCCGGCTGGCGGCTGTTTCAGGAACGCCGCAGTCGGCCAACATCCTCGGGTCGTTCACCGCGCCCCTGGTGGTGCAGGCGTTCGACGCCTTCGGCAACTCGGTCGCCGGTGTGGTGGTCACCTTTACCGCTCCCGCGGCAACGGGGGCGAGCGGCGCGTTTGCCGGCCAGGCGAGCACGACGGCCACCACCGGAGTCGCCGGCACGGCAGCGTCTTCACTCCTGACGGCCAACGCGTTCGCGGGCAGCTTTACCGTGCAGGCCACGGCCGCCGGCGTCGCCACGCCGGTGTCGTTTGCCTTCACCAACACGGTGGGGACGGGCGTCGTGCAGAACATTACGATCAGCACCAATCCGGCGGCTTTGACGGTTTCGCCCGGAGGTAGCGGTTCGGTTCCCGTCTCGGTTCTTCCAGGCGGCGGCCTGAGCGCGGCCATCCAGGTTACCTGCACGACGTCCAACCCGGTTCTGACCTGCGCCCTCAACCCGGCCACGGTGTCTCCCAATGCTTCGGGCGCTCCGGTGGCCACCACTCTCACGGTCACGGCGGCAACGCATTCGAGCCAGCTCTTCACCCGGTCCGAAACGGTGTTCGCCACGCTGCTGCCTCTCGGGATGCTGGTGTTCTTCCGTAAGCGACGCAAGTTGGCATGGCCGGCCCTGGCTCTGGTTCTCCTGGCGGCGTTGGGGGCGACCAGCGGCTGCGGAGGCTCGTCCACGGGGCTGATTGCCGGCAACTACAACGTCACCGTCACGGCGACTTCAGGGACGGTGACGTCGTCTGCGAACGTGCTGGTCTACGTGACCGGCTACCCGGGCAACAACTAAGAGGGTGGCGCGCACGTTCGACCGCGCTATCCCCGGTCGAGCCCTGCGCGATCTGCCAATACTTTGAGCTGTTTAGAGCTGTGGAGCAAGTTATGAAGGTTACAACGATGACGAAGTTCACCCGCACCTCCACCCTTTCTCTGCGCCTGGCGATTCCGGCGCTCGGCCTGGCCGCTGGTGTTTGCCTGGCCGGCCTCGTTTCGCCTTCGGCGCACGCGCAGGTCCTCACCGGCGAAATCGACGGAAGGGTTCGCGACGCGACCGGGGCCGTCGTGCCGAAGGCCATGGTGACGATCACCAACAGCGATGAAAAGCTGAAATCGCGCACGATCAAAACCGACTCTGTCGGCCAGTTCACCGCGCCGCTGCTTACCATCGGAACGTACTCCGTCACGGTCGCCGCTCCCGGGTTCAAGACGATCACGGTCGACGGGCTCGAGGTCCACGTCGGTCAGCCGTCCACCGTCCCGGTCGTTCTGGCTGTGGGTGCGGAGGACCAGCAGATTGAGGTGACGGCCGGCAGCCTGCAACCGCAGCTCGATTCCGCCGCCGCCAGCACGCTGATCGATACGGAGCAGATTACGGAGCTGCCCCTCAGCAGCCGTAACTATATCCAGTTGTTGAGCATCCAGCCCGGCATCAGCGGCACCATCCCGGGCGGCACCAACGACCGCGGTAACATCCGTCCGACAGGCGCGGTCAATACGCAGCAGTTCTCGGTCAACGGCAACGGTACCGCGTCGAACGGCTACTTCCTCGACGGCGCCGACACCCTGAAGCGCGCCGGCCAGCAGCCGGTCGTCTTCCCGGGCATCGACTTCATCCAGGAAATCAACCTGCAGCGCGCGCTGTACGGCGCGGATTTCGGCGGTCCGGGCGCGGCATTCGTCAGCGTGCAGACCAAGGCGGGTACAAGCAATTTTCACGGCACCGCCTTCGGCTTCGGCCGCTCGCAGATCTTCAACGCGAACGATCCGTTCAACAAGGCCTCCGGGGTGGCGGTTCCGTTCAGCCGCTACTACGACTACGGCTACGCCGTCGGCGGCCCGGTGTACATCCCCAGGCTGATGAGCCGCGGGGCCAGCAAGACCTTCTTCTTCTTCGGCCAGCAGTTCCTGCGCAGCGAAACGGGAACGCCGCAAAACATCAGCAACATCCCCACCGCGGCCCAGCGCCAGGGCAACTTTACCGCGACCATCTGCGCGGCGTATTCGCAGGGCAACTGCATCAACCCCACCAAGTCGATCGCCCCAAATACCTTCAACCCGGTGGCCCAGGAATACCTGACCGACGTCATCAACCACGTGCCGCTGCCGAACAGCCCGACCGACGTGCAGGGCCTGATCTTCAACGTCAACGGAACCAACAACGAAACGCAAACGATCATCCGCATCGATCACCAGTTCAACAGCAAATTGAGTGTCTTCTTCCGCTACCTGGACGACCCGTTCCACAACCTCGCTCCGGACGGCTTCCAGGTAACATCGCAGATCCCGGGCGTAGCGACCTCGGCCATCACTAACGGGTCGACCAACTGGCTCGGTCACTTCACCTATGTGCTCGGCGCAAACCACGTGTTCGAAGGCGGCTATGCGACCCGCGCCAACTGGATCACAGTGAAGGGTGTCGGTCTGCTGCAAAAGGCGAACTCGCCCGACGTCCAGGTTCAGCTTCCGTACGTCAACGCTCTCGACCAGATTCCGCACCTCCAGTTGGGCGGCTCGAACTACGTCGTCAGCAGCCCGTACGACGAGCGCAATCCGGTGTCGCAGATCTTTATCAACAACACCAACGCGCTCGGCCGGCACACCATCAAGGGCGGCTTCAACATTGAGCTGCAGCGCGGCGGAGGCAACGGCGCCGGCGCCAATGCGGGTAATTTCGTCTTCAACGCGACGGCCTATCCGGGGTCGACCGCCTTCGCGCAGAACTTCGCGAACTTCCTCGTCGGTTCACCGAGCAGCTTTACCCAGACCAACGTAGATGCCGCCGGAGCCAACGAAACCGACTTCTACGAAGGCTACGTGCAGGACGACTTCCATGCCACGGCCCGGCTTTCACTGTCTCTCGGCGTCCGCTACTCCTACTACGTCTCGCCCACCAGCGCGACGCAGCCCGGCCACCCGTTTACGCGCGTGCTCAACTTCGATCCGCGCGTCTTCAATCCGGCCAATGCGCCGGCGATCGACTCTACCGGAGCCATCTGCACCGCGGCGCCCTGCGCCGGTGGCGTGACTCCGCACGCCTACGATCCTCTGAACGGCATCATCCAGGGCGGGCTGAATTCGCCCTACGGGCAGAGTGTGCAAAGCTCACCCGAGGACAATTTCGCTCCCCGGTTCGGCTTCACGTACGACGTCCACGGCAACGGGACGACCTCGCTGCGCGGCGGATTCGGCATCTACTACCTGGCGCAGATTGCAAATCCCGCCAAGTTTGCGACCAACCAGGATGCGCCAAACGTCGTTACGGCCACCATCCAGAACCCATCGTTCAATAACCCGGGCAACGGGGTACCTGTCCTGTCCGCCGCGCCGAACGTTCTGCAGGCGTCGCAAACAGACGCCAAGCTGCCGTACAACGAGTCGTACAGCCTCGACCTGCAGCAGGCCATTCGGCAGGGTCTGGTTCTGGACGTCGGGTATTACGGAAGCAACGGCGTGCACCAGAACGCGAACATCGACGGCAACCAGCCGGTTGCGGGGGCTTATGCCACGCCCGCCTTCAAATTCCTCGGTATTTCGCCGGGTGGCGTCACCGCCGGCAATACGCAGTCGCTCAACGTGCTGCGCCCTTACGCGGGCTACAGTGCCATTACGACGAGCTACGACGGCTTCGTTTCCAACTACAACAGCCTGCAGGTGTCGCTGCGCGAGCGCTTGAAGAACGGCACCATCTTTACAGCGAACTATACATTTTCAAAAGCGCTCACAAACGCCCGCACACCGCAGAACAACGCCAACCTTCGCGCGGAGTACGGTCCGACGGCCTTCAACCGCAGCGCGATTTTCAACGCCAGCTTTGTGTATCCGCTGCCGTTTTATCGCAACCAGCACGGTCTGCTCGGCCACGCTCTGGGCGGATACCAGTTCAATGGGGCTGTGTTCTTCGGCACCGGGCAGTACCTCACGGCCACCACGGCGGGAGTCGACCCGGGAGGCCTTGGCTTGCTGACCGGACCTGGCGGGCCGCGGCCCGACGTTGTGGCCGACCCCAACAACGGCGCGCCCCATACGATCGCGCAGTGGTTCGCAAAGAGCGCCTTCGTGTCTACCCCCGCTTCGCAGGTCCGCGCTGGAAATGCGCCTATCGGCAACATCATCGGGCCGGGCTACGAGGACTTCGACCTCAGCTTCTACAAGAACATCCGCATTCGCGAACGGCAGAACTTCCAGCTTCGCGCCGAGTCGTTCAACACCTTCAACCACACGAACCTGTCGAACGTCGTGACGGCCATCACCTCCACGCAATACGGCCAGGTCACATCTGCCGGGCCGAAGCGCACGGTGCAGTTCGGCGCGAAGTACAACTTCTAGAGCCAATCTCCTGCTGGTGTAGAGCGAGTCAAAGGTTTCATGGCGTGTTTTTTCTCCAGAAAACATGCGCCGCACGATCTTCCGGTTCACGGTAACAGGAGATTTGCTCTGGAGCGGTTCTCCTTTGAGCGTAGAGCGCGGTTTTCAGATGCCGGCGCGCGTATCGGGCTCTCAGAAGAGCATCGACGGGCGTTCGGGCAGGGGCTCGCCGGGAGCGCCTGCCTGGCACTTCGGGCAGCGACGCAGGTGGACGTCGGTGCCGTTGGCGCCGTACTCGAAGCCGCACTCGGCGTCAGGTACACCCCTGGCCCCGGCGGCGGTGTCGGCGCAGGCAGCCCGGCAGCAGCGCATCCGATAGATGCGCTGGCCTTCCATGCTTGTCGAAGGCATGCCGGTGGCGGCAACGAGCAGTTGAGCGTGAACATTCTTCGTTCCGGGAACAAGGGTGGGTGCTTGACGGCTCTTGCGCGTGCCCATGCCGCGAACGCCGGAAGACACAAGCTTCATAGCGGCCGCCCAAAGATGAAGTCTTCGCACACCTGCTCGCCGACGACAAACGTCCGGCGGCCGACCTGCGTGAACCCGTTACGAAGGTAGAAGCGAATGGCGCGCTCGTTGCCGGCGTGGGTGCCGAGCAGAAGGCGCGTGCGGCCGAGCGCGCGGGCGTCGGCGAGCGCGGCGTTCATCAGGCGTTGCGCGTTTCCCGGTCCGGGCGCGCCGTTACCGCGGCGAAAGCGCGAGAACAGGTAGATTCGCTTCAACTCGGTATCCGATGGCAGCACGTCGAAACTCGGAAAGTCGGGGGCACAAACCATGGCGTAGCCGACCGGCGCGTCGTTTCCCGTGACCGCCAGCGTAATGCGCGTGTCCGGCTGCAGGAGGTACGCCGCGTAGGCCGCTTCGGTGTGGTGCCGGGTGACGAAGTCGACCATATCCGCTCCGGGCAATGCCCAAGTAAAGGCTTCGAGAAACGTCGCCGCGCCTACGACGCCGAGAGTTTTTGCATCGGCGGCGGTCGCTCGCCGCAGCCTGACGGCTTCGGCCACAGGTTCCGCGCCGAACTGCTGAAAGGGCTGTTTCGGTGGGCTTTCCGTCCTGTCGGAGTTTGTGGCTACAGTGTTTACAGCTTCGATAGACATCGCTCCGACTCCTGCCTTGATCATAGGAGAAACCGCTGAGGACGGGATAGCCTCAGAATCGAATCTATGCCGCGCCCTACGAAGCCCCAAACCGAACCTACCGCCCAGCAGGCCAAAGATGCCGCTTACGCCAGGCTGGCCGAAGATCTGATTGCCGACCCGGCCACCCCGAAAGCCCTGCGCGAACTGGCCGCCAACCCGCGCGTGAGCGTCCGCCGCGCCGGCCTGCCCGACCCCGGGGGCAAGTGCATCGTGTACTGGATGCAGCGCGCCGAACGCGGCCGCGACAACCACGCGCTCGACTGCGCCATCGCTCTCGGCAATGCGCTTGGCTTGCCGGTGGTGGCGTATTTTGCGGCGATCAGCAATTTTCCGCACGCCAACCTGCGCCACTACGTGTTTCTCAACCAGGGCTTGCCGGATATTGAAGAAGATTGCGCCGCGCGGGGTGTCGGCTTTGTCATGCGCCGCGCCCCGGACTGCGACCACCTCGAGTTCTTCGCCGACGCGCACGCCGCCATGGTGGTAGGCGACGAGAACCCGATGCGCGAGCCGGAGCGCTGGCGCGTCCAGATCGCCGAGTCGCTCCGCATCCCGTTCTGGACGGTGGACGCCGACGTGGTGGTGCCGTCGAAGCTGCTGGGCAAGGCGCAGTTCAGCGCCGGGGTGGCTCGGCCACGGCTGTACCGTGCGCTGCCGGAATACCTGCAGCCATTTGACAACCCCCACGCGGAGGTCGCCTGGAAGATGCCGCGGGGGCTGCGCCGCGACGACGTCCACGCCGACATCACCGCCGGCTGGAAGGATTTCGACCGCAGCGTCGGCCCGGTGTCCGCCTGGCATGGCGGCCACCACGCAGCGATGGCGCGGCTGGAGCGGTTTACCGGCAAGATGCTTTCGGATTACGTGGGCCGGCGCAATCATCCGGAGCTCGACGGCACAAGCGCGATGTCGCCGTATCTGCATTACGGCCACATCGGCCCGCAGACCATCGCGCTTGCGGTGGACAACGCGGCCAAGGCCAACCCGCGGCTGCAGCCCGCGCGCGACAGCTACTTCAACGAGCTGATTGCGTGGCGCGAGCTGAGCATCAACTTTGTGCGCTACCAGCCGGACTACGACAACCCCGGCTGTGCCGACAACTGGGCCCGCGCCACCATTGCCGAGCACGACCGCGATCGCCGCGACGTGCTCTACACACGCGAGCAGATGGAAGCGGGCAAAACCTACGACGAGCTGTGGAACGCCGCGCAGATGCAGATGGTGCGGCACGGCTGGATGCATAATTTCCTGCGCATGTACTGGGGCAAAAAGATCGTCGAATGGACCCCGGACGCGGCGACCGCGCTCGACATCATGATCTGGCTCAACGACCGCTACTTTCTCGATGGCCGCGACCCGAACGGTTACTCGGGGTGCGCGTGGGCGGCGCTGGGCAAGTTTGACCGCGCGTGGGGCTCTCGGCCGGTGTTCGGCAAACGGCGGTATATGTCCGGCGCAAGCACCGCGAAGAAGTTCGACGCGAAGGCGTATATGGACATGGTGCAGGGGCTTCCGGAGATGACGCGGGGGTAGGTTGTTTCAGGGCTCAGGGCTCAGGGCTTAGCGCTTTCAAGACTCAGGGCCAAGAGCTTATAACTCAGGGACGACCATCGACTCTGGAGGGCAGAGGAGACTGCATAACGTCTCTGCGTTTCGGGAGGAAGCAGGGGCCTGAAAGCCCCTATTTCCTGCCACAACCAACGGGTATCTTTGTGGCCTTAGTCGACTTAAAGAAAGGGGCGCCCGCTTCCTTTGAGGATCATTGCGATCAGACTGGTGCACGGGAACATACGCGCGCGGCATAGGACGAAAGCCACCTTGCCTGGAGAGGCCGAAGCTTTATGGCACGCTGGTAGTCTGGAAGGAGGCGGCTTATGCGTTCCCTTTTTCCGATTCGTCTCGCTTTCCGGGCTGTGGCCGCGACTCTTTGCGCGGGAATTTGCGTCGCGGGGACGTACGGCGTGAGCGCCGCCCAAACTGCGTCGACCGGCACGCAACCTCCCGCTTCAGGCGCGCAAACCGCCGGCTGGCCGACCTACGGTGGAGACCCCGGCGGCATGCGGTATACGGCCGCCACGCAGATTACGCGCGGCAACGTGGGGCAGCTCGCCCCGGCATGGACGTTCCACACAGGGGCGATTGCGAAGGGTCGCAAGGGGGCCGCGAACTCCTCGTTTGAGGCGACTCCGGTGCTGTTTGGCGCGTCGCTTTACCTGACGTCGCCGTACGACGAGGTGTTCTCGCTTGATCCGGCGACGGGGCGGCAGAACTGGATGTTCGACCCGCAACTGAAGCGCAACCTCGACGCCGGCCTGCTGACCTCGCGCGGTGTGGCGACCTGGCGCGGGATCTCGGGCGGACTTCCGGGGCCCTGTGCGGCTCGGATTTTTGTCGCAACCATGGACGCGCGCCTGATCGCGCTCGACGCTGCAAACGGGCAGCGCTGCGCGGGCTTCGGTAGCGGTGGCGAGGTCGACCTGACGCATGGCATCGACATTTCGAGCGGCGACGTGTACTACAACACCTCGCCGCCGACAGTGGTGCGTAACGTGGTCATCGTGGGGTCGGGCATTATCGACAACCAGCGGGTGAACACGGAAAGCGGCGTGGTGCGCGGGTATGACGCCGAAACCGGAGCGCAGGTGTGGGGCTGGGACCCCATTCCGTGGGCTGCCGGACAGACGCTGCGGACGGGCGCGGCCAATGCCTGGAGCGTGCTTTCCGCCGACGTGGAGCACAGGCTCGTGTTTGTGCCGACGGGTTCGCCGAGCCCGGATTTCTTCGGCGGCCTGCGCCCTGGCGACGACCGTGACGCGAACTCCGTCGTCGCACTCGACGCGCGCTCCGGCCAGCGCGTGTGGGGGTTTCAAACCTCGCACCATGACCTGTGGGACTACGACGTGGCGGCGGAGCCGCTGCTGTTCACCTGGCGCGGGCCGGACGGCAAAGCGTCTATCCCGGCGATCGCGATCACGACCAAGCAGGGTCTGCTGTTTGTGCTGAACCGCCTGACGGGAGCGCCGCTTTTTCCGGTCGACGAGCGGGCGGTGCCGCAAACCGATGTCGCGGGCGAAACGACCTCGCCGACGCAGCCGTTCGAGCAGGTGGACTCGCTGGCACCTGTCACGCTGGATGCCGCCGCGATGCTGGGAGGGTCCGCGGAGGACAATGCCGCCTGCCGCAAGATGCTCGCCGGGCTGCGGTACGAGGGCATGTATACGCCGCCGTCGCTGCGCGGCTCGTTGGAATACCCGGGAAACCTGGGCGGCGTGAACTGGGGCGGCGCGGCGTTCGATCCCGCCAGTGGCGTGCTGTACGCGAACACCAATCGCTATGGGTTTGTGGTGACGCTGTCGCCGCGGAAGGGCCGCTCCGGAACGGTGCTGGCCTATGCGGAGTCGCACCAGCAGTACATCGTCGCGGCGGTAACGGCGGCGCTGGTGCTGTTGCTGCTGCTGGCGCAGGTGCGGCAGCGCGGGCAGGAACGGAAGGGCGGGGCCGGCGCAGGCTACGCGGCGCTGGTGGTGCTGCTGGCGGGTGGCGCGATGCTGTTTCTTGTGCGCACCAACGCCAAAAAGGGCTACAAGGCTATGGAGGTCGCGCGCAAAGCGGAGCACTTCGGCACCGAGTTCGGCCCACAACTGGGCACGCCGTACACCATGCTGCGCGCGCCGTTTACCTCGCCAAAGAGTCATGTGCCGTGCACGCCGATGCCGTGGGGAACGGTTTCGGCTATCAACCTGAACACGGGCAAAAAGGTGTTTGAAGCGCCGCTGGGCACGCGCGCCGACGTGCGTCGTGCCGACGTTCATGGCCAGGGTAGCCTGCCGACCGGCACGGTGAACCTGGGCGGCGACATGGTGACGGCCTCGGGGCTCGTGTTTACGGCGGCCACCGAAGAGCCGCTGCTGCGCGCCTTCGACGCCGCCACGGGAGCGGAGCTGTGGCGCGGCGCGCTGCCGGTTCCGGCGCAGTCGACGCCGATGAGCTACACCTGGAACGGCCGGCAATACGTGGTGATCGCGGCGGGTGGCCATGGGCTGTTTGGCACGCCGGTTGGGGACTCGCTCATCGCGTTTGCGCTGCCGTAGAGTGAATT
>CALMON010000215.1:0-6450 GCA_937871785.1 uncultured Granulicella sp. | reverse complement strand
TTCCTGGGTCGCACCACACCTCCAGGCAAACGCTTCAGTCGTGAGCGATCGGCTGCCAAAGCTCGATCCGGTTTCCCGCCGGGTCGGTTACCCAGCCGAATTTACCGAAGTCATAACTCTGACGCTCCGGGTCCACCGTGACGCCTGCCGCTTGCAAGCGGTCGAGCAGCCCGTCCAGGTCGTCCACCTGGAGGTTGATCATCGCTTTCTGAGCAAGAGGGAAGTACGCGTTGTCCGGCTTGAAAAACGAGAACACGATTTCGCCACCCTGCGCCGGGGCGGGGAAGGCGCGAGCTCCCTTGATCTTGACCAGACCAAGATGCTGTTCGTACCAGTCGTATAACGCTTTCGGGTCGTCTGTGCGCAGGAACATGCCGCCAAAGCCGGTGACTGCTGCCATGGGAACCTCCTTGATTTCGGTGCTGCTTAGGGTATCAAACCTGACGCGGCGGCGGCGGGCAAGTCGTTCATCCCCCTCGCCCCCTTCAGGCGGGTACGGTCAGGGTGGGGGTCGCCACACCTGGCTCTGAGTGTCGTCGCGGAGTTCGTCATGGGCAGCGAAGGACGCGGACGGAGCCTCCGGCGTACAGAGCGGGTTCCTGCCAGACCCACGAAGACGGCTCCTTCCAGGCTGGGTCGGTCGAGTCGACAAGAAGCGCCTGAAGACCAATGTCGCGGCAGACTTTGGCGAAATCGCCGGGCTGGAAGGTGCGCGGGCCGATCATCCGCGCGGGGGTGCCGTCGGTCTGTCCGTAAAGCGCCAGCAGCGGACGGACGACCCGGTCTTCGCACAGGGTTTTGTTCCCGCCGAAGGAGGTTTCACAGGAAATGTCACCAGCCGCTACGCGCCTGTTCAGGTACAGCAGCACGGGCCGCTGCATCAGCCCGTTCGGATTGAACTGCACCACAGCGTCGCTTGGAACGGTCTTATCGATCGTCTGCCAGGCTTCGGCAAATTGCGCGTATATTTTGCCGAAACCGGGTGCGTATTCAAACGGAGTTTTCGTGGCGATAGCTCCCCGGTCGGCCCGCCACAGGTAGGTCCGTTCAAGGGCAACATCGTTTACGGTTCCCGCAAACCCGATACAAGCGCAAACGGCGGCCGTCAAAAATCCGAAGGACCTGAGCGTGGACAAAGGCGGTCCGTTGCGCCAGCGGTGCCAGCCGGAAAGAACCAGCGACGCCGTCCAGAAAAGCAGGATCACGCGCGCGATCAATGAAGCCAGGCGGCCTAAGTCGTTGAGACCTCCCTGGAGCGGCGACGATGTAATAAACAGCGCGATCGAAGAGGACGCGAGAAAAAATATCCATAAGAATCGGCCTTCGCGCGGCAGGGGTCGTTTGTAGTCTGCGCGGGCCTGGTACCAAAGCACAAATCCAAAGAATCCCCAATGCACAACGTACAACACGACCACGACGAACGCGGCGATGGCGAACGCCAGGCTCCTGTGGTGCGACGCGAGGCGCATGGTCGCATGAGTGTGGTCGAAAACGAACCAGCGAGCATGCTCCCAGTGGAGAAGCTGGGGAACAAACGGCAGCCCCGTTGCGCCTGCAGACGCTGCGGACTTAGCGGGGGCGGCGGCCGTGAGCGCGTCAAGCGCCGGAAAGGCGAGCTCTCGTAACAGGGGAATATCGAAAAGCAGCATACAACAAAAGCTGACAAAAACGGATCGACAAAGAAGCCAATCGCGACGGATGGCCGCGTCAACGCCGAGAACCGTGACACACAAGAAAACAGTAATGGCTAAAAAGGTGGACGTGCCGAAGAGTGCGGCGAGGCAAAGCCCTGCAAGCACCGCGGTGGACGTACGAGCCGGCTCTCGCGTGAGCAGCAGATACGCCAGCAGACCGTAGGCCATGCCGGCGAAGTGATGCGGAATAAACGGGAGAAAGCCCGGCCACGAGGAGATGCCATACAGGCTCCACCAGTAATTGGAAGGGTAAGGCGGCTGATGACCGATCAGCGAAGGAAGGTTTGGCAGTAGATCAAGGCCGGTGATAAAGCTGACGCCAAAAAAGGTAAGAGCCAGGCGCCGCGCGCTCGGTTTAGCTACGCCCGAAGCGAACGCGTCGAACCAGGACGGTTGCACCAGATACTTGACGCAAAGCCAGCAAACACTGATGAAACCGACGCCTGCCCAGGCGGTTCCGGCTATCAGAGCGGAGCGTGCGCTGAAGCCGAAGACGTACATAGGCGCGGCGCAGAGGACATAAAAGAAATAATAGTAACGTAATGGCGTGCTCTGGCTACCGAGCGTAAAAAACGGATTGACAGGAGGTACGTGACCCTTACCGGCGGACCACTCGAGGGGAATGCGAATATACCAGTCATTGGTAAAAACGCCTTCATACAAGCTGCCATGGGTGGACACCGCACAGGTGGCGAACCAGACAAGAAGGACCACCAGGGCCAGGCATACACCAGGGGCGAGTAGCCGCCTCGGGTTGCGCGGCGTTGCGGTCTGCCGCACCCCCTTTCGCAGGCTTTGGACGTAGATTCCAAGGGCGACGCAAAGAGACAGGGCGAACACCGCAACAGTGGCGCGAGGGCCTATGTGTCCCATCCACACGGCGAGAAGAGTGCTGACGGGAAGTCCCAGAGAAATCGACCAAAGGAGCTTTTCCGGCGCAGCCAGTCGACGAAAGCCGCCCAGGTTCGTCAGCCAGGCGACCACATACCCCGCCGGCAAAAAGTACAACGCAAACACCAGCGTGGCGAGGAGGCTGGGCGCTAAAAAAGGAAGAGTCTTCATGGAGGTTTGTGGTAGTGTACCCCGGTCGGGGTGGGGCGACAGCCCTGAAAGCGAAGGTCTTGCCTTCGCCCGGGGGGAAAGTTCGCCGGCACCTTGCCGCTAGCCTGGGTACACAATAACGACCGGAGTCAGGGGTTGCGCTTAGGACGTTTGGGAGCCTTTTTTGCGGTCGCCGGCGACATCGGCAAAGCGAACGCGATCAGCTCATCGCTTTTTTGGCCGTTGGCATAGCTTCCGCCGGCAGCCACCACAACATACTGGCGACCGTCGATTGCATAGGTCATGGGCGTGGCATTTGCCGCCGAGCGCAGGGGCGTGTGCCATAGTTCCTGGCCGGTGCCGGAGTCGTACGCGCGAAAGGTCTTCTCGACGCCCGCGCCCGAAAAGACAAGGCCACCCGCTGTCACGATGACTCCTCCCGCCCCGATGGAGCCGGGATAGTCGGCAAGCATGTGGCCGTTTGGAACGGACCACAGTTTCTGCCCGGTGTCGAGGTTGATGGCCACGATAGCACCGTATGGGGCCGGACCGCAGGGCACGCCGGAGGGAGTTTCAATCGCCTGGCGATCGAGCACAAAGGGCGTGCCGAATTGCGGAGCCGGCTCTGAAGCCGATACGCCGCCGGCGTCGGGCGTGGCGACATTGCTTTGGAGCGCTTCCGGCTTGCCGCCCAGCGATTCCGGCAGATGAGTGCCCAGCTTGCGATAAAAAATATCCGCAGGCGACCCTGTGCGATGAGCGTTGGTTTCCCGCGCCAGATACGGCAGGCTGTTCACTCGCACATAGTAGACGGAAGTCCGGGGATCGAACGCGGCGGACCCCCAGTTGGCGCCCCCCAGACTGCCGGGGTACACGACGGTCCCCTTAAGCGAAGGTGGCGTAAAGATTCCCTGGTAGGTAAAGCGCGCCAGGGTTTGGCGGCAATAAGCGTCGTCCGCCGGTTTGTGCAGGTGCAGGCTGTCCGCGGTAAACGTGAGAGCCGTAAGCGAGGGCAACGTGGAAAATGGCTGCGTGGGGGACGTATGCTCGCCGGCCAGGGTAGACTGCGGCACCGGACGTTCTTCAATGGGATACAGCGGCTGTCCGGTAAGCCGATTGAAGACATACACCATGGAGGTCTTGGTGGCGATGGCGACGGCCGGTATCGATTTGCGAAAGGTGAACAGCAGAGGCTGAGAGGGTGTGTCGTAATCCCAAAGGTCATGATGCACGAGCTGGAACGCCCAGACACGCTCCCCGGTGGACGCCCGCAGCGCGACAAGGGAGTCGGCATCCCGATTGTCGCCGGCCCGGGTTCCGCCGAAGAAATCGTTCGAAGCGCTCCCCGTGGGGATGAAGACAAGGTCATTTGCGGGATCGGCTGCGAGCAGCGACCACGCATTGCCGCTGCCGGTCGCGGGGGACTGCTGATTTTCGTTGCCGCGAATAGGCTCCCACGACCACTTCGGCACGCCGGTGCGTGCGTCAAAGGCGCGGATAGCTCCTGATGCAACGAAGGTGCCGAAGTTGTCCGGGATGGTGGAGCCAAGGATCACCGTGTCGCCAACGACTACGGGGGGCGAGTTGTAGCCGACGCTATCCGACCGGGTATGCAGCACGCCCGGCAGCAGGTCGACTGCGCCGTTGACACCGAAAGCGGGGCAGGGAACTCCGGTCGCGGCATCGCGCGCAAGCAGGCGACGATCTTCCGTGGCAAGCAACACCGTATCGCTGCCGCAGACGCCTTTCGCGGCCTTTCGCGAGTGCCACAGTGCGACGCCGCGCGACGTGGCGCTGTATACCTGACCACGGTCTACCTTCGCGTTCGACGTCCAGACCAGCGTGCCGGTGGCTGCGTCGACGGCGAAAATGTCGTCGTACGGACTGGAAACATAAAGAGTGCGCTTCCAAAGGACAGGAGTCGCTTCAAAGTTGGCACGCGCATCGATGGGGTTGGGGTGGTCGAAAATGTGCGTGTGAAACACCCACGCAGGTTGCAGCTGCGCAATGTTCGCGCGATCGATCTGTTTCTGTGCGGAAAATCGCTGTCCGGAGTTGGTGCCTCCGACCGCGGGCCAATCTTCCGTCGGCTCCTGTGCCGACGATACGAAGCTACTGCAACAAAGAGCAACAACAACGAGCAGACGCACGTGCACGATCCTGAGCATAGAGATGGGTGACGAAGCGGTTCAACCAGAAACTGGTCAACCGCTGAGGACCACGATATTGCTCAGGTTAGGCCAACAACAAGATAGCAGGAAAAACGCAGATCGCGCGGTAATCCTTATAGAAAGCGTTCACCCGCAAATTCGAAGTACAACTTTATTCCGAGCAGATACCACGAAAGTAGTGGATGACTCTCATCGTATAAATGCCTGAGTAAGTCAGTGCCCTAGCTCAGATGAAAGTAAACATGCGTTCCTGTTTACCGCAAAGACGTTCGGTCCGTTAAGGGAAGCAATCGATACCCTCTCTTGATCTCAGATTCGGCGACTATGTAGGATGACGTTTGCCAAGGGCTAAAGCCCCCTCTCATACCAGCCAAGGGCGAAGCCCCAGGTACACATGAAGACACAGACCAGAGCGCGGAAGGCGCGACTTATAAAGTTTGACGGCGCACTACAACCCGCAGAGGAACGGCAGTAGTAAGTTACTGCCGTCACTTGGAAAGTAAGAGCAAGATAGGTGTAACTCCGACGCGTTCCTTTGAGCAGCACATATTCGTTCCGGTTTAAAGGAGTATGAGTATGCGCTTGAAAACCGATTCGGTTGGCTGGTCAGACCGATGTGTCTCAAGGCTAATCGCCTCGTCTCACTGTCTGGGCTTAAGCCCAGACCTATCTAACAGTCACTCGAAGTGTGTTTTGCTCGTCGGAACATCAATGCACTTGCCTGTTAGAAGCCGCGGCGGGCAGCGAGCGATGAAAGATGCGAAAGCCGGACGCTCGCAGCGCAAGAGCGGGCAGTGCGACCATGGGCGCATCCGTTTCGATCTGGTCCGGCTGACCCGTGCTGTGATGAACGCGTGGGAGGGGAATGGCGATTTCCTGCCAAGTGCCGGAAGCCTCGACGGTGCCAGTGAAAGGAGTGTCCGATAGGTTGACGGCAACGAGGAATTCTTCGTCGGCTGTGCGGCGGAGATAGCTGACGACGTGGGCCTCGTCGGAGTTATGCAGCCAGACCGTCGCGCCGTGCAGCAGGGCCGGATGCGTCTCGCGGAAGGGGATCATGAAGCCGTAAAAGGCCGGAAACTCAGGGCGCATCTGGCCGGCTTCCCACCAGACCTTAAGGTCTTCAAACAGTGCCGGAGCGCCGGATTCGGTGGGGTCTGAAACTTCCATGCCGCTGTAGATCATCGGCACGCCGTCCAGCGTGAAGATGAGGGTCGCTGCTGCCAGTGAACCGCCGATGCCGTAGCGCGCCAAGGCCCGCTGCTCGTCGTGATCGTCGAACATGCGCATGTGCATGGCATGCGCGGGAAAGAGCGTTTGCTCGCGCTCGAGCGTGGTGCGGAGCGTGCTGGCCGGAGCGCCCTGCTCAAAGATGTTGTTGAGCGCTGCCATCATGGGCCAGGAGTAGTCGAGGTTAAACGCGCTCCGCAGAAGCTCGGGCTTGGAAGCCTCGGCAAGCATGATGAGGCCGGGCTGCACGCTTTCTATTTATATACGCGCTTCTTCGCATAAAATAGTCTTAATGTCGCCGGCAGCGTCACAAC
>CALMON010000214.1:21464-22811 GCA_937871785.1 uncultured Granulicella sp. | reverse complement strand
CCCCGCAACCTTTCTCACTCTCTTTGCCCTCACCTCCGCCACCGCCCTCCATGCCCAGGCCACCACGCAGGACCCCACCGAGTACGTTCCCAAGGTCGACGTCGCCGTCGGCTACGACTACATCCACGCCAACGCGCCACCTTCCGGCTGCAACTGCTTCGGGCTGCAGGGCGGGTTCATTTCCGCGGCGTACAAAGCGAAGTTCTGGCTCAGCATCGCCGCAGAAGTGACCGGAGAGCACGCCAACAACATCAGCGCGCTCGGCCAGAACCTGACGCTAACCACCTATACCGCCGGTCCGCGCATCACCTTCCGCCGTTACCGGACGGTGCTGTTCGCGCAGGGCCTCGTCGGTGCCGCGCACGGCAGCGACTCGTACTTTCCCACCGCGACCTCCTACAGCACCTCCGCGAACAGCTTTGCGTTTACCACCGGCGGCGGCGTCGACGTGGAGCTGAACCACCGCTTCGCCATTCGCGCGCTGGAAGCGCAGTACCTCCATACCGGCTTCAACAACGGCATCAACACGTCGCAAAACCAGTACATGCTGGGCGCGGGTGTGGTGGTCAAGTTCCACGGGCACTACTCTATGCCGCATACCCACGCCGAGCCCGCGGTGGCGCACAAGCTCGGCATGACCTGCTCGTCCGACTTTCGCAACGTAGAGCCCGGACAGCCGCTGCAGGTCACGGCCGTGACCGAAAGCAGCACCGGCGCCACCGACCTGCTGTACGACTGGAAGACCGATGGGGGCGCGCTGTCGGCCCAGGCCGGCGTCGCAACGATCGACACCAACGGCCTGCAGCCAGGGCATTACCGCGTTTCCGCCCGCGCGTCGTCGCCCTCCGACGCCGCGCTCGCAAGCACCTGCGATGTGGCCTTCCACGTCATCCCGCCGCCGCCGATTTCGATCCCCCTTGCGCCTCCTCCGCCGACCACCGCAGCCGGCATTGAAGCCGATCGCGTCTTCCACACCAACGTGCCGGATGTCTTTTTCGATTACGACAAGTCGAACATCCGCTCCGACGCGCAGCAGGCGATCGCCACGGGAGCGGCCTACCTGATGGCGCATCCTGAGGTGCGTGTCCTGCTCGGCGGCTATTCCGACGAGCGCGGCACCGTCGCCTACAACCTGGCGCTTGGCGAAAAGCGTGCCGAAACCGTGCGCGACGCCCTGGTCTCCGCCGGCGTCGCCACCGAGCGACTGGAGATTGTCAGCTACGGCAAGGGCGCGCAGGTTTGCCTGAAGGAGAACGAAGGCTGCTTCCAGCGCAACCGCCGCACGGCCTTCCTCATGCGTCCGTGAGGCGCCCCCCCCCCGGGGGGAAGACGCCGCAAGGCAAAAGA